>JAPKCH010000018.1 GCA_026421185.1 Dehalococcoidia bacterium
TGTTCGGATGGCAGGATTGGGATGTTGCCTGGTTAGATTAGCGCCGTGATGGTAGACCCTGATTGCAAAGCGATTCCCATTACCTGTGACGGTGGTTTCCAAATAGAAGTACTAGAAATGGAAACAGCGCACGGACTGAATTCGGACATTGTCGTAATGGTTTGGGAAGACCACCGCTATTGATTGATTGGAATCAAGAAATTACTTATGACTGCCAGACTGATTTGTCGTTCGGAAATCCAAAGTAGGACATGCTCACTGAATTGTTCGACTATAACTTCGTTTATGTCGACCAATCCACCGAACTTCGATCGAAATAAAAATGCACTAACCACGTCTTAACAATCACTTATCGTCGTTCCAATCGATTATTAAGAGAACGCCATTCTCACTCGTCGATTAGGGAAATCACGATGGGACTCTACTACTTCACGTAGACGATCAGATAACCCCATAATTAACTCCCGTCGCCTTGAAACTTCCGATACGCTGTCGCCCATTGAGGTGAATACATAGCTGTAAAAGCTACGGAAAAGGAACGAACCGAATGGCTGACTCGCGACCAAACGTGATCGTATATTTGACCGACGACCAGGGCTATGGCGATCTATCGTGCATGGGTGCGACAGATTTCAAAACGCCGACCCTCGACCGCATGGCGAACGATGGTGTGAGATTCACGAACTGGTATTCGAATAGCCCTGTCTGTTCTCCTTCTCGTGCAGCTTTGCTATCTGGACGCTATCCCGGCAATGCGGGAGTACGTTCGATCCTTAGAGGCCACCGAACCGCGACAGGCCTTCCTGCTAGCACCCCAACTCTTGCGACGATGCTCCAAAAAGAGGGCTACCAGACCGCTATTACTGGTAAGTGGCATCTGGGTCTTGCAGAAAAATCTCGACCTGGAGCCCATGGGTTCGAAAAGACATTCGGATTCATGGCGGGATGTATCGATTTCTATTCGCATATTTACTACTGGGGTGCCAACCGCCCTGGACCGAGCATGAATCCTACGCACGATCTATGGGAGAACAACGAAGAGATTTGGCGTAACGGTGAGTACTTCACGGAGCTAATCGCTAAGAAAGCGATCGAATACATTCGTGAAATGAACAAGTCCGACAAACCGTTCTTTCTCTACATTCCATTCAATGCGCCGCACTATCCGATGCACGCTCCACAGGAGTACATGGATCGGTTTGCTGACTTGCCATGGGACCGGCAGGTGATGGCTGCAATGATTAGTGCTGTCGATGACGCCATCGCTAAAATTAAAGACGAAATTGAACGGCTTGGTTTGACCGATAACACTCTCTCGGTATTTACATCCGACAACGGACCTTCGCGTGAGTCACGCAACTGGCTCGATGGTTCTCAAGACCCTTACTACGGTGGTACATCCGGCGGTCTTAAGGGTCACAAATTCAGCCTGTTCGACGGTGGAGTCAAAGAACCTGCAATCATGCACTGGCCAGCACGAATTCCTGCGGGGCAGGTGATGAATCAGTCGTGCGCGTCAATGGATATCGTGCCGACCGTACTTGAAGCCGTTGGAGTCGATTCTTCGCAATACGAAATCGATGGCTCTAGTTTGATCTCACACGTAGTCGATGGCGATGATCTGATTGATCGAGCTATCTTCTGGGAGATGGATGGTCAGACAGCCGTTCGTAAAGGCAAGTGGAAGTTGGTATTAGACGGGCAGCTGGTGGAGGATGATGAGCCGATTGCAGCAGTTCATCTTTCTGATGTCGAAAGTGATCCAGGTGAAACGATAAACCTCGTTGATTCAGAACCGGAAATTACTGCCGAATTGAAAGCTCTCGCTGAAAATTGGCGCGCTGGGATTGAAAAGCGTTGGGAAGACGAATATTCAACTGAAGATTACGAATATGTCGCGCACGGCATGGTTTAAAACTCCCTTATTTTAAATCTTGAACAATATCACCAACTTATCCAAAGGAAATAAAAATGGTGTACGACAAAGCCGGGATTAGCGATTCGATCAAAGGTCATGGGCACTGGCCTGAGACCGACGAAACCCCGACCCTGACGCTGTTCCTGAACGATCTCGAAGATAGGTCACTGAGGAGAGTCAAGCAGCTCGGCGTAACTGGAGTCAGCACCGCAAGTCTCGATACCGGTGGGCTCGAAACGTGGACTGATGCGGATTTAAAACGAAACATCGATCGTGTTGCCGAGGCTGACCTCGAACTCCGAAACATCATGTTCGATCCGTCTGAGCGGGTTAAATTCGGCGAACCCGGTCGCGACGAAGATATCGGAACCATAATCAAGGCGATTCAAGTAGCAGGTCGGCAAGGACTGCCTGTTATGGAGTACAACTTCTACGCCCACCGTATTGTCGAGGGCTACAAAGTCGTCCCCGGTCGAGGTGGCTCAGGGTTGATGGATTTCAACAATGACCGAATTAAAGATTTGCCACCACTGAATGGGCAGACAGCCCATTCCATAGAGGATATGTGGGACAACGTCACGTACTTCCTAAAAGCTGTTGTACCTGCTGCTGAAGAAGCAAACGTTCGTCTGGCACTGCACCCCAACGATCCACCGGCGCCTATTAGTCGAGGTAGTGGGCAGATCATGGGATCTGTCGAAGGTTGGAAGCGACTCACCGATATCGTGCCAAGCCCTTATAACGGCATAACTTTCGATTCTGGAGTGACTCGAGAACTTGGTCACGATCCGGTCGAAACATGTCGGTACTTCGGAGAGCGTGACCAGATTAACCATGTGCACTTCCGCAACGTGGTCACCCGTACTCCTCAGCTCGATTACACCGAGGTTTGGATCGATGAAGGACAAGTAGATATGTTCGCTGTAATGAGCGAACTCGTTCGTCAGAAGTATCCACGATTGATATATCCGGAGCACCCGCCCACGAACGACTCAGATACTGAGTTCCCATTCAACGGTATTTCAGCAACCACTTACACAGGATTTGCTTATACCGTCGGCTACGCTCGAGCGATGATGCAGGCTGCGCTCGCTACTCAAGCAACAGGAAAGTAGGAATCGACAAAGGTTTCAGCGGGGCCAATAAATCTTCGAATTTCGCGAGACGTCGACATCATGGGACGATACGACGAAGAAGAACGCTGGGCGGAAGTGCTCCTTCTCCTTCTCAGATAGACTATCGATTACTCGCGGAGTTCAGTTTTTTACTGGATTGAGCGGTAAGTTACAAATTTAGGAGAGATTAATGCGATACCAGGTAGAAAAACTCGCAGCCGAGAACGCTGTAGTCGGTGAAGGCCCAGTGTGGGACATTGATTCTCAAACTCTGTATTGGATCGACATTCAGGGCGGTAAGTTTTGGAATTACGATCCCGCTACCGGTGATAACAAACTTCTCCACGAGGGCTATAACATCGCTGGAGTAACTCGTAACAAGCATGGCGGATTCGCCGTTGGTACGTGGGAAGGTGTTCAACTCTGGAATTCCGATGATGATTTCACTTGGTTACACCGTGGTGATGTGGATGGCCGGCCTATCAAATTGAATGACATCACAGTTGGTCCAGATGGCAGCCTGTATGGCGGTAGTGGTCACCTAGACTCTTGCACTCTGTTCAGATTCAAGCCCGACGGAACAGCCGAAATAATCGACGATGGACTCGACCTTTGCAATGGCATGGGCTTTTCTCCTGATCTCAAGACCTTCTATTCGACCGATTCTCCGAAGCACGAGATTTACAAGTGGGATCATAATCCAACCAGCGGGGCGATCACGAACAAACGAGTGTTCACTACGATCCCTGATGACTGGGGAATCCCAGACGGTATGACCGTTGATAGTGAAGGTTATGTCTGGTCGGCGATTTGGTACGGAGGTGCAATTGTTCGATTCGACCCGGACGGCAAAGAAGAACGCCGAGTTGAACTTCCAGCAGCTCAGACTTCTTCGGCCATGTTCGGCGGAAGAGATCTGAATGAGTTGTATGTCACGACAGCTGCATTTGGTACTGGTGACCCGACTCTTACCGGTTGGGAACCAGTGGGATTTAAAATGGATACTTATCGAGGTGGCGATCTTTACCGAGTGAAGCTTGATATTCAAGGTAAAGCTGAGTTTCTCACCGACTTCGTAGTGCCGAGCTAGTTACTGAATGTCGATTGCTATTGATGCTGCCGACTTCCGTCGTGGCGACGGTTATTTAAACATGGAAATCTGTTACTGAACTAATACTTTAGTGAAACTAATTTGCATCGCATAATTTTTAGGTAAATATGAATTGGCTATGCATCTAAAGACTTGGTACTGTTGACCGTTAGAAATATTATTGTTTAATTTTTAATCGAACATTAAGATTCCTCCCAAACTTTTAAAGAAGTGAATTGAGTTTTAGCCCGTGACAGAAAACACACAGGCAGTAGAAAAGCAGTCAGCGATAACCCTAGCGTCGATAGCCAGAATTTTTTTGGGTATCTTTGGTCACTTTATCGTGAAGCGTTTCCTGTTCTTTATATTTGTTGTCTGGTTGGCGAGTACGGTGATTTTTATCATCCCTCGACTCTCAGGCCAAGATCCAGTTAAAGAAAAATTGCTGCTAGAAGCCCAACGTGGTGGAGCAATGCAAACTGGTCTCGACGCGATGGCGAAGACCTACCAAAAGAAGTTTGGACTCGATCAACCGATGTCGACCCAGTACTTCAACTTCATGAAGGACTTGGCGAGGTTGGATTTAGGCGTTTCGATCGCATTCTACCCTCGCACAGTCAATGACATCGTATTCGAATCATTAGCGTGGACATTGGGACTGATGGGGACGGTGACGATCCTCGCCTTCATATTAGGGACGCTCGCGGGCGCTGTATTGGGTTGGCCTAGACGACCGGGGTGGGTTCAGTACGTATTCATGCCGTTGCTAACGCTGGCAGCGATTCCACAATACCTGCTGGCAATGATCCTGATTTTCGTATTCGCTTTCCAATTGGGCTGGCTACCTCTATTTGGTGGCTACTCCGTAGCAACGGTGCCTGTATTCACATTCGAATTTATTGTTGATGTGTTGCAGCACGCTATTTTGCCTGCATTTGCAATTCTGTTCTCGGTAGTCGGATTCTGGGCGATTGGCATGCGTGGCATGATGATCAACACTCAGGGTGAGGACTACATGATTCAGGCTGATGCCAAAGGATTGAAGGGTTCTCGTATTTTCATGCGTTACGCACTTCGTAACGCCCTGCTTCCACAGGTAACAGGACTAGCTCTTGTACTCGGGACCATCGTTACCGGGCAAGTACTTGTCGAGCGGGTGTTCTCATACCCGGGAATCGGCGACATCCTGTTCCAGGCAATCAGATTGTCCGACTTCTTTGTTATTCGAGGAATCGTAATCGTGATAATTTTTGGAATAGCGGGTGCAACATTCCTGCTCGATATCCTCTACCCACTGCTTGACCCACGTATCAAGGTAAGGAGTTCCTAGATGGCAGAATTAGTAACTTCACCGGAGCCTATGGATACAGAAATTAACGGTGGATTTAGACAGTTCAATACGGAACGTATCCAGCCTATTAAGAGATATGCATACAGAAACCCATCCCTTATCTGGGGATTTGGTCTGATGATATTCTTGCTACTGTTTGTTGGAATCGGTCACCTTGTTTGGGACACCGAACAGTTCCACCCTCTATCAACACCAACTCGTCTAGCACCAACTCTTAGTCACGACATGGTTAAGGGTGGCGAACTCACAGGTGAAGTTCGGGCGTTCCCGTTCGGTACCGACACAGCGGGGCGTGATCTGCTTGCAGTCGCAATCCTAGGTACGCCTCTCACACTACGAATCGGCATAATCGCCGGTTTTGTATCAATTGCATTAGGTACTATCGCAGCGTTTATGGCTGCCTATTATCGAGGATGGGTTGACGGCGCTATTCGATCAGTTGTTGACGTAGGTCTGGCAATGCCAGGCTTGCTGATCCTGATATTGATACGAATCAACATTGGACGCGAACTCAGTACTGATGAAATGGGATTTGCGCTTGGATTAGTCGGTTGGGTTTTCCCCGCACGAACAATCCGTGCACAAGTACTAGTCATGCGAGAGCAGGCTTATGTTGAGCTTTCACGACTATCGGGAACCAGTGGAATGGGAATCATCTTCAAAGAGATGCTCCCTAACCTCATTCCTTACATTACTGCCAGCCTAGTAGGTTCGGTTGCTGGAGCAATTCTTGCGTCGATCGGCCTTGAAGCCATCGGACTGGGAAACTTCAGTGCACCAACACTCGGCATGACCATTTTCTTCAACATCCAGTTCTCATCAATCACGCTAGGTATGTGGTGGTGGTGGTTGCCGCCGCTGGTTGCTATCGTGATTGTGTTCCTCGGATTGTTCCTGATTTCATCAGGATTGGATGAATGGTCTAACCCACGATTGAGGAAACGCGTTTGAGCACCGAACAATCAATACAGACATATAGAGACGGTGCACGGATTACCGATGTCGACGCTCTCGTTGTAGACGGTCTTTCGGTTTACTACGAAACCGAAGGTGGGACGGTGAAAGCCTGTGATGGCGTAACGTTTACCCTCAAGCAGGGTGAACGGTTTGCTCTCGTTGGTGAATCCGGGTCGGGTAAGACAACTCTTGCCATGGCTCTGATGCGCCTCACGAGGCCCCCTGGACACATCGCTAAGGGCAGCGTCACACTTCACGGGCGAGACATTACTAGTCTCGACGACAAAGAAATGCGACAAGCACGTCTTGCTGAGATCGCATTGGTCCCGCAGGGTGCGATGAACTCGCTCAACCCGATCATGAGGATTGGTAAGCAGATCATCGACGGAGTCATCGATCACCTTAAGGACGATGAGCCAACCCCTACTAAGGATGAGTTAGATGAAATGGTGCATGATCTACTAACACGAGTAGGTCTACGACCCGGTGTCGCACGCTTGTGGCCACATGAGCTATCAGGCGGTATGAAGCAACGCGTAGCGATGGCCATTGGCATATCGCTACGACCTAAGCTGATCATCGCCGACGAACCAACTTCAGCACTCGACGTTGTCGTTCAGCGACAGATCATGCAAACGCTTGGTCGACTGCAAGAAGGACTTGATGCTTCAATCATGCTTGTAGGTCACGACATGGGCCTTGTTGCTCAGTTCGCCGACACTATTGGTGTGATGTACGCAGGTAAACTTGTTGAAGTCGGCCCGGTAGAAGAAGTATTTAGTAATCCCAAGCACCCGTATACAAAACTGTTGATCGGGAGTCTCCCGTCACTGCAAGAAAAACGGGAATTCTTGGGGATTCCAGGGCTTCCTCCTCTGCTTGTGGATTTGCCACTCGGCTGTGCGTTCGCAGACCGTTGCCCATCACGCTTCGACAAGTGCGAAACTGCTATCCCTGAAAAACTTAACATTGGGGGCCGTCGAGACGTGGCTTGCCATCTATATGAAGATGAGGTTCAGTCGTGAGCACCTTTCTTGAACTAGATCACGTAACTAAAAAATTCGGTAGCGAGGGAATGTTCGGAAATGGCATGGTTACCATCGCCGTTGACGACGTTTCTTTAACTATCGATGAAGATGAACCTTCGATCACCACAGTTGCTGGCGAGAGTGGAAGTGGAAAGACAACTCTTTCCCGGCTACTTCTCGGAAGCCATGTACCAACTGAAGGTCGTATGCTTTACCGAGGTAAGGATTTTACGCAACTCACTCGCCGTGAGCGTCGTAACTTCCGACGTGAGATTCAGCCGATCTTCCAAGATCCGTTTGAATCCTACAACCCGTTCTACAAGGTTGATCACGTTCTCTCTGAACCGATCAAAAACTTCAAACTTGCCTCCTCTGGTCGCGAGAAGAACAGGATGATCGAAGATGCGCTCGAGATGGTTGGCCTAGTACCGGGCGAAACTTTGGGTCGCTTCCCTCACCAGTTGAGTGGTGGACAACGCCAGCGAATTATGGTTGCACGTGCGCTTCTTTTGAAGCCACGAGTGATCCTCGCCGACGAGCCAGTATCGATGGTAGATGCATCGCTTCGAGCGACAATTCTCGACTCGATTCGCCGCCTAAACCGAGACCTTGGTATTTCGGTTGTGTACGTTACTCACGACTTGACGACCGCATACCAGATCAGCGACAACATTCTGATTATGTACCGTGGGACGATTGTTGAAGCAGGTACTGTAGATCAAGTTATTCCGAACCCACAGCACCCATACACGCAACTGCTGATCGAATCGATTCCTCAGCCTGATCCTAAGAACCGTTGGGGTTCAGAGCCGCCTCAGCAAAACTGGGATACTTCTGACACCGACATTGCTGGTTGCCGATTTGCGGATCGTTGTCCAGCAGTAATGGATCAGTGCCGTACCTCTGCACCGAAGCAGTACCTCATCAACGAAAAACAGTTGACGCGATGCTTTTTGCACGAAGAAAAGGGCGAGATGCAGAACCCGGATATCACAAGTACGTTCCAGACTGAGTCTGAGACGATCAAAGCGATTCCGGCTGACATGTCTGCGTAGGCAGACCTTAAGGTCCGAACTTATTGACTCCGAAGGTCACGGTGTAAACAGCCAGGCCTTCGGAGTTTGTTTTTAACACGAGTTCGTGTTTGCCAAAATCAGACAGTTCAAGGATTTGATAGAGCCGAGCGTCGCTGACGATTACAACGCTTTCGCCTTCAGCGTTCCATTGGACATCTGCTCCAAATTGTTGATAGGAAACTGGTTTACCGTCGATTTCAACTATCACTTCAGTAAACCCTGAAGCCGAACTCATAACGCTGTTAACGGAAGTGGCAAAAAACTCAAATGCGAACTCTGGAGAGGAACCATTGACGTTACTACCACTTACGACAGCCGTTTCTTCGTTTACCCACTGGCCATTTAAGAAGAACTGGCCATGCCGTCGTGTGCCATCGTCAGTGTAATCAACGGTTGAGTGTGGAGCTTCGTAGTAGGAATCTTGACCGGCGTAGAGGCCATCAGGCAAGTAATTTTTTGAATACCCCCCGTACAACTCTCTTGTTATCGTGTGAGCGGTTTCTGAACGTTCAGGTAACGCTATGTTTATAGGCTGGACTGATTCAATGTCATACCCTGCCTTATCGAGCTCTGCCCGAATAGTTGATTCAAACTCACGATAGCCGCCCTCGCCGAAATGGCGTAAAACAACCTCACCGTCAGCGCTAATTAGGTACTTTGATGGCCAAAAGTGATTTCCGTATTTATCCCAAGTTTGTTTGTTGTCGTCGAGTGCAAGAGGATATTCGATGTCATATCGCTCGGCTGCAACTTTCACGTTTCCGGCTACTTTTTCAAAATCAAACTCGGGTGAATGAACGCCGATGATCACCAGCCCCATATCGACGTATGCCTCGTGCCAAGCATTGAGATAAGGAAACGTTCGAATGCAATTTACACAGGTATATGTCCAAAAATCCAGCAATACGACTTTTCTGGAATCCGCTAAATCTCTTAGATTGATCGGGTCCGAATTAATCCAACCATTGAGCCCGACCAATGAAAGATCTTCCAATAGAAATCGTTCAGGCTGACCGACTATCTCGAATTCATTACTCGGCGGGGTAGCGGTAGCTGTCGGTGGGAGAATCCCTGCTTTGCTGACCGTTTTTTCAGAAACAACAGATATAGAAGTCGGTTTATTTGAGGTGTCGCCGCCACCGCACGCTGCGACAAACGCTAACGATGTCACTGCAACGATCGATACGAATCCAAATAAATTCAGCGTAAATCGGTTTGTCAAACGAATTCCCTGTCAGAGTAAACCGCTGAGGAATATAAGACTCAGCGTAGAACAGAATACTATGCGCTCAATGATTTTCTAGCACGCATTAATTGCTACTACAGAAGCTAGTAATCTACTGAATAAACAGTTGTATTACCCAATTTTAAGTCATTTCTACAAACAAAAACGACCTAAAAACGAACACCGATTGACCAATTGTCAATGTTGACTAGGAAGTTGTAATCAGATATAAATTTCGCTAATAGATTAATGCTGTTGTTTTACGGTACATCTAGTTTCGCGTCTGACATTTATTCGGAGGTCAGGAATGACATTTACTAAGAGGTGGAGAATTCTCTTCCTCGCCATGCTGTCAATTGCGCTTATTGCGGCAATTGCTTGTGGCGGAGATGAAGACTCTGCTAGCGATGGTGGAGGCTCAGAGCCTGCACCTGCTAAAGAAAAAGCAGCTGAAGCTGCTCCTGCTAAGGAAGCTGCTCCTGCTAAGGAAGCTGCTCCTGCTAAAGAAGCTGCTGCAGTTGGAATTGCAGACGTAGCTCGGGATGACACGTTCATCGGTTACCTTGGTGGTGCTGAAGGTCGTTTTGTTGACCATGAGCTATGGAACCCCTACGCCATTGGTGCAAACCACCAATCTGGTCCAAACATCATCTTTGAGCCGCTTGCATTCTTTAGTGCATTCGACGATAAGACGATCCCTTGGCTCGCTGAGAGCTGGGACTGGAACGGCGACTTTACTGAGTTGACTATCAACCTACGATCCGGTGTGAACTGGTCCGATGGTGAAGAGTTCAACGCAGACGACGTTGTTTACACGTTGAACACTCTTAAGGACCTCAAAGAAGAAGTCCGATGGGGTAACGACATCGACAACGCTATGAACCGAGCGGAAAAAGTCGACAGCCACACCGTAAGGGTAGTGCTTGACCGACCAGACCCACGATTCATGTTCCTCCTGACGTACAAGTTCGACATTGGTGTTTACATGGTGCCAGAGCACCACTACAGCAGCCAAGACTGGACTACGTTCAAGGACTACGACCCAGCCCAGGGCTTCCCGCTAACTACGGGTCCATGGAAGGTTGTTTCTGGAACACCAGAGCAGAAAATCATCGACCGCCGCGACTCGTGGTGGGGCGAAGGCGTATCTGACCTCGGTCAGTTCGGCAAGCTGCCTGGACCAGCACGTGTAATTTACCTGCCAACTCCTGACCAAACGGTTCGGTCGCAGGCTCTGATTTCGGACACCGTTGACTACTCTGCAATGACCACACCTGCGGTTATCGTTGAGACAATGGGCAAGAACTCAGACTTGGTTACACACACCGGTACAGACACTCCTTTCGGATATGTTGACTGGTGGCCGGTATCGATTGGTTTCAACGACTCCGGTAAGTTCGGTCCTTACGACAACAAAGATGTTCGATGGGCATTCAGCTACTTGCTAGACCGGCAGGAACTGGCTGACGTGGCCTACGACGGCGCAGCGGCTTTCAACCCGCTTACGATGCCGCAGTACCCACCGCTCCAGAAGTACTTTGACTCCGTAGCGGACCTCCTTGCTGTACACGACACCACAGAGCACAACCCAGCCAAGGCTGCAGAGTTGCTCGAAGGTGCTGGATACACAAAGACTGGTGCTGACGACACTTGGGTTGACGCCCAAGGTAATGGCATCAACTGTGAAATCATCGGCTTCAGCCCGTGGGTGGACCTTGGTCCTGTCACAGCTGAGCAGCTTCGACGTGAGGGCATCAACGCTTCTTACTCCCAGCCGCCAGATGCTTCTTCACGAATGGCTGAAGGTAACTTCGAATGTCTGATGTTCGGACACGGCGGATCGGTCCGTGACCCTTACTTCACAATGAAGCTTTACCAGTCAGCGTCAGTAAACATTCCAGGTGGTCACCAGGTCAACTTCTACCACTGGGAAAACGAACGTTTCGACGAACTTACTGACGAAGTCGCTAAGACTCACCCAGATGACATCGACAAGATGCAAGTACTGTGGCATGAAGCCATGGATATCTGGTTGACAGAACTTCCGGACGTTCCAGTTCTTGAGTTCTACCACCGCATAATCATGAGTGAAAAGCGATGGACTAACTGGCCTCTCGGCGGTGAAACCTCTGGTTACGTGAACGAGGCCTCTTGGCACCTCACGTGGTCACTGGTACTACACGGCCTTACAGCTAAGTAGTAAGACTCTAGTAGTTCTTACTACTTGAGATAACAGACGCAAACGAAGTGCCCCTGCCAATTTGGTAGGGGCACTTTTTTTAACTAGACATTCGATCTTTCCGATCGTTACTATGTCTGTCATATTGACCCACTTCACTACAAAGGCAGTTCACATGAGTTTTCAGGGGAACGTTGTTTCGTTGAGCTTTGTAAAGTCTGTTTTATTGGTTCTGGCAGTAGTTGTTATGTTCGCTGTGCTAAGTTGTGGAGATTCTGGCGAGCCAATCGCATCAGAGAACGTTTCTGTAGACGAAAAGGGAGTCAGGTTGGTGACTCGGCCTGAGGCGTCCTACACAATCGATGATCTAACTGCCGTAGGATTCAAGAAGAATCGACAGTTCGGTTTGGAAACTGTGCCGGGGTCGATTGATATTTGGTACGGCTTCTTTAATCAACGTGATATCGAAGTACGGTTCTACAGTTCACACGCCGACGCTATTTCTGTAGGTACTGAGCCGGCTGAGGTGATCATTGCACGCACAGCAGGGCAGAGAGACCCATTGATACCGGTTGTGAACTTGTACCCGGCTTATGCTATCGTCGGGAACATGATAATGCTCTGTGAACGTCAAATATCGACATGTGAGGATCTCATCGCCGTGTTGCCATGAGACGAATCTAACCCTTCGCTAACGGGTTAAATAAATAGACCGACATGAAAAATGTCGGTCTGTTTTGGTTTGTCTATCTGTCTAAGCAGGTTCTGCTATCAAGCCCAGCATGTTTTCACAGTTTGTGAATGCGTCTGGTGATTCGTCACCCTCACAGAAGAGAATCATGTTTCCACGAATAACGTATTCAAGGTATCTTGCTGAATAGGAACAGCTAGAGTGGGGAGTTTGTGCGGCTCGACTGCACTTGCGACGGTCTTTCCTGCCTTCTTCCCAAAGCACATCGCCAGTTACTACAGCATCTTCACCGGTTACTGAATCTGCGTACAGAGTTCCTTCTGCTACAGCTGCTGCATGTGTTGGGTAAAAACGAACTTCGTAATCGAGCTGATTGTAGATGGCATTCCATGCTTCTAGAGCACCTGGAAGTTCATCGATGTCGTAGTCCTTTACAACCTTGACACCCAATACTCCACGAAAATCTTCAACCGTGTAGATCCGATCGCTCGCAACGACCCGAGGTACTTCTGATTCTCCCCCACTTGCACCTGAATCAGATCCGCAAGCAGTACCGATCAGCGCAACGAAAATTGCGAACATGAAAACGACAGTATATTTTTTGTTTAATGAACTGGAAGTGGACATGATTTACTGCACCACAGCCATCAGATCAGCACATGCCTGGAGTGAAGTAGGGGTGTCCTTGCCTTGGCACATCAGCACCATGTTTCCAACGACTACGTAATCGAAGTACTTTGGGTTGTCGCATTTGCCTGAGTGATGTCCACCGTTACCAGCACACTGACGGCGGTCCGAGATTCCCTCGTCCCATCGCTGTATGTCCTTGAGTAGAGTTGCGTCAGCACCTGTAGCTTCATCGGCGAAATCAACACCCTCGACCATTGCAGAAGCGTGACTAGCGTAGAAGCGAGCTTCGTATTCGAGTCGTGCGTAAGGATCGGAACCGTAGAAGCCGTAGATGGCTGTTATAGCGCCATCGAGTCCTTCTACATCGTAATCATCGTCGTGCTTGAAAAATGGAACACCCGTAATGTCGGCGTCGGTGTAGATGCGTTCCGTAGCGTTGATCTTCACTATCGGACCTTCATCAACAGCAGTCACACTATTGTCGCTATCACTTCCACAAGCTACTGCAGATATCGAAAGCGCTGTAATCGCAACAATCAGTATCAGAAGCCGTGCCTTGCCACTGTTTATCTGATTCATATCAAGCTCCCTGTAATTGTTCCGTACTTACTAATTGTCTGAAAACAAATTAAATTGTGTAGTGAGTTTGCCAAATATACCTGTTTACAACTCAACAGTCATTCGCCAAATTAGCCATCTATATGAATGACTCTGTCCAACGATATCATTATGGCGTAATTATGCGCCCTCACCTCTTATTAAAGCGACGAATGGTGCGCATTGATCGAGGGAATGCTCCGGAGTCCGTCCTTCACACAGAATCGCTATATTTCCGAGTATCACGAAATCGCCGTATCGAGGGTTTTGACTTCCTCTCGCTCCGCCTCCAACAATTATTCTGCGATCACGAACGCCTTCACCCCACAACGCATCATCTGCGTTCAGCGATGCGTCTTCACCTGAAGAGTCTTCGGCGAACCGAGTTCCTTGTTCGACGGCTACCTGATGGCTTGGGTAGATCCTGATTTCGTAATTGAGAGAACCAAGTCCTGGTGGAGTCCAGAATCCCATGTAGGCCTGTTCCGCACCATCTAGTCCTCCAACATCGTAGGTTTTGCCTACCTTCCAACCCGTCGCTTTGATGTCATCGATGGTCAAAGTTCGCTCGAAATCGGAGATTTTCACTATATTTGCGGCTGAGGGAGCATCGGGTGATCCTGAGCCACATGCGGCGAATACGATCATCACCAGAATGGGAAGCATTGCAAAACCGAGAAATCTAGACTGAGATTGCTTATTCAATTGGAACCAACGTATTTGCCATAAGAGCACATCGTTCAAGCGATGTTTCTGGATCAGCTCCCTGACAAAGTAGAATTATGTTCCCGAAAATAGCGTAAGTTCCGAATTTTGGGCCAATGCCACTGCGAGCACCGCCACCGACGCCTCCGCCGATGATCGTCCTGCGATTCTTCACCCCTGATTTGTAGGTAGCGTCATCCTCACTCAGAACTGCGTCCGCTCCGGTTCCCTCGATCGCCATCGCTGTTCCTTGATCGATTGCCGCTTGATGGGAGTCGTAAAACCTAACTTCGTAATCGTAGGGATCACCCTCACCAACCCTCAGGAAGCCATAGCTGACGTTATTGGCCCCTGACAAGCCCTCGGTTGAGTAATTACTCAACTCTTTGTACGGAGTGGCAAGAAGATCTTCGATAGTCATTATTTGGCCAGGATCGCTAATTTGTAGGAAGATAGCTTCTTCGCTTTCGCCAGATCCACAACCGGCCAATAATATTGCTGACATCGATATTGCTAAGACCAGAATAAAATTCAACCAATATCTGCGTAGCTCAGAAACCCTGAGTATCAAGACCGTGAACCTCCGTCGAGCATATGGAACGATTGTTGGATCATAGCGGTTTTCCGGGAGAGAGCAACATGCAGAATCGTGAAGGATTGAACCGAAGACACCGTTAATCTCTATAAATTCTCCCCGGGATGCGTTTTTTTTTAGTTCATCACGCTGGAAGGCTTGGTAGTCCCGCCAAAGGCAATCGCTCTTGTGTTCTTTCGCTGCGGCATCTAAATAGATAAACGAGCCGAGGGACTGACCACCCTGTTCCCATACGAGAGCGATGCCTTCATCGACGAGCGATCCTTCTATCGAGGGCTCTACCGCCGTGGTAGGTGTATTAATAATTATCGTCGACTCGTATTGAATCGATTAAACCTCCTTCGATGCGCTTTGCGTTTTCTACGAAGTGTCGTAGGCATTCCTCGGCTAGCTTTGCGCAGTCTAATGGTTGATCGATGACATGTGCACCGTACATCAGTATTTCTCCCACAGACGTGATTATCGTGTTTGGTTCTTTCACGCCAATAACGTCGACCAGATCGCAATCAGCTCAGGTTGAGCGGTTCATTGATAGTCGGTTGTTTCGGAGGGGCACTTACATATCTTGCTGGAATCATCACTAGCCAAACCAATGCGTCTATGCAGTACCAACTTTTGTTGGAAATTTGGTCGCGACAATTGAGATCAATCATCTTCATGGAGTTAGTATCTACGAACCTAACCCGTCTGTAGGGTTGGTCTAAAAATATCTTGCTTGTAATGCATCGCAATGAGTGGAGTTGAAAATTGAACCTGCTGATAACGTCGGCAGCGTCTGCAACGGCGCAACTAGTAGCTGGTGCGCTAAGTGGAGCACATACGCTTCGGCTTACCGATCTTCCTGAAAACGCCAGCGGTAATATCGTTCCGAACGAGTTAAATCATGATGCAGATACAGACGAGCTGGTTGCTGATATTGATGTAATCATCAACATTGGTTACCAAGGGCAGACTGGCTCTAATACTCATTTGATGGACTACCACACTCGCCGAATGTACAACCTACTACAGGCTGCGTCCGATGCAGGGGTTCCACGCTATGTAAACGTAAGTACCTTGCGAGTTTTCGAGGATCATGAAGAGAACCTTGTAGTGACTGAAAAATGGAGGTCTGATCCGTCTGCTGAGGACATCGAAATTCTTACAGCTCACATGGCTGAGTACGTGTGTAAAGAGTTCGCCCGTGATCGATTAATTAAAGTCGCCAATCTTCGACTAGGTTGGCCGTTCATCGGCGATGGCTCTGGGAATCCTGAAGATACCGCTGCAGTGTCGCACGGCATGATTGGTGCCTCGATCCAAGAAGCTTTGGTGAGTGAAGAACTTATCCAGTGGCAAGATATTCACATTCAGTCTTATGTAGAACACCAACGATTCATCACCAAGACGGCTGAAAGATTGCTGCCAGGACTAGCCGGGAGGCTTTCATTATGAAGATCCTAATTCTTGGCGGGAACGGAATGTTAGGACCGTGGGCTGTGAAAGCGATGAAGGATCGGCACGATATTCTTCTGACCGATATCAACGATCCATACCCAGACTACGAAGGTAGGTTTCAGAAGCTTTCGGCAGATGATGTGGATGGAGTTGTGAAGGCCGCTGAAGGCATGGATATGATCGTGAATCTCTCGGTTATACGACCTCACCGACAGCTCGCATTCGATGTGAATACGATGGGCAATTACGCCATGATGGTCGCTGCCCGTGAACACCGAATAACGAGAGTGATAACTACTGGTCCGCATTTCCAAATGGTTGGTCAGCAATACGAGGAATGGGACTTCGATTTAACTCCCGATATGCCACCAGCACCGGGAACCCGGCTGTATGCGCACACGAAGGCTTTGGGACAGGAAATATGTCGGGTGTTTAGCGAACGGTACGGGATTCAGGTCATCACGCTGCTGTATTACAACATGAAGCACTCGTGGAACTTAGGCGGACCCGAAGCGCCGGTGGTTTATCACGAAGATATGGTTCCATTTTCCACTGCATGGCAGGATTGCGGCACAGCCGTTCAAGCTGCTGTTGAGGTTTCGGAAGAACGACTTGCATCGAAGAATGAAGCATTCTTCATCTTCCCGGATTTACCCCACCGAAAACACGATAATGAGAAGACTCGCCGAGTGCTTGGTTGGAAGCCTCGATATCAGGTCGAGGGGCTTTGGAACAAGGAATACCGAAAACCCGGCAGCAACCTGACCGAGGCGTTCTAACTAGTTTGATTGTCTAAACGAAAAAGGCCCCAGATGTTTTCAACTGAGGCCTTTTTTTGTCTTTGCCGAAAAGTGCTAAAGGTCTTTCACTTCTTTGGTGATTTTCTCGACGGAGTCTTTGGCATCACCGAAGAGCATCTGGGTCTTGTCGAGGAAGAACAATTCGTTCTGGACCCCGGCGAAACCGGCTGACATTCCACGTTTCATCATGATCACCGACTGTGCCTGGTCAACGTTCAGAATCGGCATGCCGTAGATCGGGCTCGATGTGTCGGTTCGTGCCGACGGATTAGTCACGTCGTTAGCACCGATAACCACTGCAACGTCAGTTCGTTGGAACTCACCGTTGATTTCATCAAGGTCCTTCAGTTCATCGTAAGGGACGTTAGCCTCTGCGAGCAGTACGTTCATGTGACCCGGCATACGACCGGCGACAGGGTGAATAGCGTATCGAACACTGATTCCCTTTTGCTTGAGCAAGTCTGCGAGTTCACGAACCTGGTGCTGAGCTTGAGCAACGGCAAGACCGTAGCCCGGCACGAAGATCACCGACTGAGCGTATGCAAGCATTGTCGCAGCGTCCTCAGGTTGAATCGAAGTAACGGGTCGA
The DNA here is from genome assembly GCA_026421185.1 of Dehalococcoidia bacterium. Lineage (GTDB taxonomy): Bacteria > Chloroflexota > Dehalococcoidia > Lucifugimonadales > Lucifugimonadaceae > Lucifugimonas. The sequence goes on from JAPKCH010000018.1 coordinate 17,984, forward strand.
GTTTCCTCATCACCGCTAGCCGATGCGCCATCTTCAACACCGAACCCTCCGAGCATTACGTTCATCAAAGATCGGTTCATCGCCTTGGTCATGATTCTCGTGAGAATCAGTCCCGAAGCACCAACCAGTGAACCAGCGATGATCAACATGTTGTTGCCAAGGACGAATCCTGTAGCAGCGCCAGCTATGCCGGAGTAAGAGTTCAGCAGTGCGATGACCACTGGCATATCGGCACCACCAATCGGAATCACAACAAGGATCCCTAGTGCGAGTGCGATTCCACCAGCGATTAAGAATGCAGTGATCGAAGGATCGATAACCAACCAAACGGTAGAAGCGATCATTCCGATCAACAGAGCAACGTTGATTACGTTACGGATTGGCATAAGCAGAGGTCGAGTTGGAACCAGGCCCTGAAGCTTGCCGTAGGCGATGAAGCTACCGGTTAGGGTCACTCCACCGACGATTACAGAAGCCATGATCGTGATCGAAACGTCTTCAGCTATTACTGCACCTTCGTTGATCAAACGGATTAATTCACCGGCTGCGATCACTGCCGAAGCAGCACCACCGAAACCATTGAAGATCGCCACGAGTTGCGGCATCGAGGTCATCTCAACCTTACGAGCCGAGTAGACTCCGATGGCGGAACCAACGATGATTCCTCCTAGAATCCATTCCCACGACATGATTTCGTTACCGACTACTGTCGCCAGTACGGCGACTAGCATAGCCAGCGAGGACATTCGGTTACCTCTCCGCGCTGTCGCTGGTGAACCGAGTTGTTTTAGTCCAACAATGAACAGAATCGCAGCGAAGATGTAAGCCGCGTTCGTAATGTTTATGTGGAAGAGTGCGTCGGTACTCATTATTTCTGACCCGACCTTCTGAACATTTTCAACATTCTGTCGGTAACCATGAAGCCACCAACCACGTTGATCATCGCGAGTCCGACTGCAATGGCACCTAGGATTTGCCCTACAAGTCCATCAGCCTGACCAGCAACCAGCAGCGCACCCACGATTACGATTCCGGAGATCGCATTTGATCCCGACATCAGTGGTGTGTGCAGTGTTGGAGGAACCTTTGTAATTACCTCGTACCCAATGAAAATCGCGAGTACGAACACTGTTAGAGCAATTATTAGCGCTTCGGCGTCAAACATTTATTCACCTAATCCATGTCGAGCTTCGCCTTCGTGTGCAACACACATGGTGTCGATCACTTCATCTTCAAAATCGAGAATCAGCGTTCCTTCTTTCTTATCAATTATGAGATCGAAGAGCGCCATTACGTTTCGTGAGTAGAGTTGGCTTGCGTGGAACGGCATCGAGCTTGGGACGTTGATTGGTCCGTTGATCGAAATACCGTTCTTGTCGATAATTTCACCAGCGACTGTGCCAGCAACGTTTCCACCTGATTCAGCAGCGAGGTCGATAACCACGCTACCCGGCTTCATTACGTCGACCATGTCTTCTGTCATAAGTAACGGGGCAGGGCGTCCTGGAATTGCCGCGGTTGTAATAACTGCGTCGGATTGAGCAATGTGCTCTTTAAGGAACTCACGCTGCTTTTCCTGTTCATCCTCTGTCTGCTCACGTGCATAACCGCCAGCTCCTTCAGCATCTTCTGCTGCCGGAGGCTGAATGAATTTCGCACCCAAGCTTTCGACCTGTTCACCAGCTGCGGCTCGTACGTCGAATGCTTCGACAACTGCGCCGAGTCGACGTGCAGTTGCGATTGCTTGAAGTCCGGCTACACCGGCTCCGAGTACGAGGATTTTGGCTGGTGGAATAGTTCCAGCAGCGGTCATCATCATTGGCAGATATTTGCCAAGTGAGTTCGCAGCGAGAAGTGCTGCCTTGTATCCGGCAATAGATGCCTGAGACGATAGTACGTCCATGCGCTGTGCGCGAGCGATTCGGGGGACTAGCTCCATAGCTAGTGCGGTAGAACCTGACGAAGCGAGAGCGGAAACCAATGAAGAGTTAGAGCGTGCATTCATCGTTGATACAACAATGCTGCCCTTTTTTAGTGCTCCGACTTCTTCGATAGTTGGGGGTTGGACATGGACAAATATGTCGACCGAACCCGCTATGTCGTTAGCAGTAGATGTCTTAGCCCCTGCGTCTGTATAGGCTAAATCTGGGAACCCCGCAGCTGTTCCCGCTCCAGCTTCAATAAATATTTCGTGGCCAGCTTTCACGAGGCGTTCAACCGTTTCTGGCACAAGAGCCACCCGGTTCTCGTTGGAATCTGACTCCCTAGGGGCGCCGATCTTCATTCGTTGCTCCAGTCGAACAGGCTTCTATCTTGTTCTGAGTTTGTTTGGCGACAGTCCCGTAATGATATCTCGGATATTCGTAATTCTGGCGTTAAATTATGGTGAAACCGGCGTGAAAGCGTTTACCGACCGTCGGTTCAGGATGTATTTTGAGCAGGTTCGATCTCGATATGAATTTTCAGTTCATTATTTTTCGTGAAAATATCCCAAAACTTCGACATTTTCGAGCTTTTGGGATCTAAGGAGACACCTATGTATGTGATCAGACGTGTGTATGAAGTGAAGCCAGGAACTGCTCGAAAAGTAGCTACTTTGGTTCAGCAGCAGGGTGATGCATATTCGGCCGCTGACCAGCGCTCTGAAGTTCGTGTCTACTTCAATGGTGGAACTGTGCCCGGTGACAACAATCGCGTGTACATGGAATGGACTGATGAAACGATAGATTCTCCGTACCGTGAAGGTCTGACGCTTGCTCCAGATGCAATGGCAATCGGTGCAAAAGTACGCGAGCACGTTATTAGTCAGTACATCGAGTTCTTTGAACTGATGACACCTGCAAAAATGCAGACAGACTAGAAGTTCCCGTTCAACTAACAAAAAAAACAGTTTGAAAGATGCTCGATAGATTTGAAGATCAAAGAAATAACCGCCTTCCCAATTCGCATTGTTCGCGATGAAGAAGGTGAAGGCAAAGAACGCCCCGCTGTAATCGATTTCGGCGATTACTTTGTAGACGAAACCGCGTTCACTTCGATCTATTCGAAGCATCACGAAACTACAGTCATCAAGATCGAAACCGATACCGGAATTGTCGGTTGGGGCGAGGCACAGTCGCCAGTATCGCCGCGCACTACTCAGACGATCGTGGAAGATTTGGTTAGACCACTGATCTTGGGTCGCGACCCGTTTGATATCGAAGCTATCTGGACCCGTAATTACGGCGCAATGCGTGAACGGGGTCATCCAACTGGCTTCTACGTCGATGCGATTGGTGGCACTGATATTGCTCTGTGGGACATCGTCGGCAAGGCGACTGACAAGCCCGTTCATAAGCTTGCTGGTGGTCGTTACCGCGACAAGATTAAGCTTTACGCCGGGCTGGGTGGAACTGATCCAGAAAAAGTTGCTGATTTAGCTGAAGAACATGTCGGATACGGGTACCAAGCTCTAAAGCTTCACCTACTGCTAGATGCAGAGGGCGTTGCCGAGATTGCTAGCGCTGTACGGAAGCGAGTTGGACCGAACGTGATGCTGATGTGTGACGTCCACATGCGTCATTCGTTGAGTAGCGCTATTAGACTGGGACGTGCACTCGAAAAGCTAGATTTCACTTGGTTGGAATCGCCACTGGTACCGGATGACATTCCGGGCGCAGTAGCTCTATCGGAAGCACTTGATATGGCAGTGGCAATCGGTGAGTGGAGTCGTACTAGATACGAAATGCGTGAAGCTTTCGAACGGCGTGCTTACGACATCGTTATGCACGATATCGCTCGCACGGGTATCACCGAGGGGCACAGAATCGGCACTATTGCCGATACTTACAATATTCCGGTTGCACCTCACGTTGGCGGCGGAGGAATTTTGTCGGTTGCATCAACAGTAGAATACTCAGCCTCTTGTTCCAACTTCATGATCATGGAACACGGACATCACGCCAACGATTACAAGAATGCGATTACTGCCGAGAACTACGGGCCGAAAGATGGCTTCTTCGAGGTTAGTGACAAGCCGGGGCTTGGTATAGAAATTGACCAATCATTGGTCGAGAAATTCTTAGTTTCCTAAGTCTGAAATAGTTGGAGCGTGTATCGAATTGAGTGATTACGAATCACCGTTTGTACTAGCGGTTGATATTGGTAGTTCGTCTGTGAAAGCAGGCTTGTTCGACGCACGCGCACGTAGTGTTTCTGGTGTCGAGGCGACTATTTCACATACTCAAACCGTGGCATCGGACGGTACTTCGGAAGAAGACGCTGATCAGATGCGTATTGCAACAGAGCAAGCGATTGATTCTGTAATGGAGAAGGCTGGATGTCGGTCTTCGGAAATTATTGGCGTCGGCTTCGATTGTATGTCGAGCACTGTCGTCGGCGTGGATGCTGACGGCAATGCAATCACACCTGTCTATACGTATGCCGATACCCGTTCAGCTGCTGATGTTGATCGACTGCGAGAAGAACTCAACGTTCCGATCATCTACGATCGCACTGGTGTAATGCAGCACACTTCGTACTTACCGGGTCGTATTCGATGGTTACGCCGCACCCAACCGGAATTGGCTGATCGAATAGATCGGTATGTCGACGTATCAACCTACATTTTTTCGAAATGGTTCGGTCGTCATGACGTGAAGGCAAGCTTCTGCGTGTCATCGTGGAGCGGATTGCTCAATCGCCATGAACTCGATTGGGATCATGGATTATTGGGGCGACTCGGCATTGGTGAAGAGAATCTTCCTGATCTCGCTGAGTGGAGCGATCCTGAACGTGGGCTTTCAAAAGAATTTGCGCAACGCTGGCCTACTTTATCTCAACTGCCGTTCTTACTTGCTGTTGGCGATGGCGCTGCGGTTAATGTGGGAACGGGATGTGTGGATGAAACAAAGGTAGCTCTTACGGTCGGTACTACCGGTGCAATGCGTGTGCTGAGCGAAGGCCCTGCACCAGATGTTCCAACTGGACTCTGGGCGTACCGATTAGGTCGCGATCGAACGCTATTGGGTGGGTCTTTCTCTGAAGGCGGAAACGTTGTTCAGTGGGCTCTTGAAAATCTAAATCTGCCACCCATTGAGCTACTCAATGCCGAGCTAGAGAAGCTCAAACCAGCGCAGCACGGAATCAATGTATTACCGTTCATAGCTGGCGAACGGTCCACCGGTTGGTCGACCAGTGCTACCGGTGTTTTAGAAGGCGTACGGATTTCGACAACACCGATGGAAATTCTTCAGGCGATGCTTGAATCGGTCGCTTATAGATTCGCCTTGGTGGCGGATCTTTTATTACCTGGCGTGAAATCTGGCTATCAGATGATTGCAAGCGGCGGAGCGATACAGAACTCCCCGTGGTGGCTGCAAACTATGTCCGACGTTCTGGGCGTTCCTGTAAGCGTTTCGGCCGAGCAGCAAGACACAAGTCGAGGAACCGCAATACTTGCTCTGCACGCGCTTGGTGTTTGGGACAGTCTCGACACTCACCCTGCACACATTGCTGAAACGTACGAACCTAACGCTTCTAAAGCCGATATTTACGCTGAGGCTCGTGGGCGGCAAGCCACCCTCTACAACCGACTGCTCGGTTAGCCGCTTCGAGAACCTTTTGGTTCGTCGGAATGTCGGTCAACGCGTTCTTCGATGACGGTCCCCATTTGGTGACGCACGTCCTGAATCAAATCGTCGTCCGGTGCAATTTCTTCCGGCGCCATTTCGGCTTCGTTCACCCACTCCCATAAATCCTCAAGAGTTTCCCGCAGCTCTTTAGCACTCATCATTTGTGTGTTGAGTAACGGGTAATGAGGAGGTGCTCGAAAGTCATCTTGTGTCAACTGGTTATTCGGCTTTCTTAACTGCGTGACCGCCGAAGCCATTGCGCATCGCTGCCAGCATTTTTCCGCCGAGTGGATTATCCTGTCTCGACCTGAAACGCATCTGCAATGCTGCCGTAATAACCGGTGCTGGCACCGCTAGTTCTACCGAAGCATCTACCGTCCATCGACCCTCACCTGAATCGTCGACGTAAGAACTGAGTTCGTCGAGTCGAGGGTCCTTGGCGAGTTCGTCCACTGTCAGGTCGAGAAGCCATGAGCGAATAACACTGCCCCGGGTCCAGTTTTCTGCTATAGATCCTAGATCAAGATTGAAATCTTTTTTAGCTGCGAGAAGCTCGAAACCTTCGGCGTATGCCTGCATAAGACCATACTCAATGCCGTTGTGAATCATCTTCACATAGTGGCCTGATCCACTTGGTCCTACGTGGAGATTACCGTCGCTATCATCCGGTGCTAGAGTCTTGAAAATTGGACGGTTACGGTCGTATGCGTCACGACTTCCACCGACAGTTAGGCAGTATCCGTTCACTTGCCCCCAAACACCGCCACTGGTGCCGGAATCCAAAAAGTCTATATTGCTTGATGCTGCGTGTTTACTACGTCGCTGCGACTCTTTGTAGTTAGAGTTTCCACCATCGATAAGGGTATCGCCTTCATCGAGTAGTTCAACAAGATCGTTGACTGTTTGTTCAGTAATGTCACCAGAGGGAACCATGACCCAAACGGTTCGAGGCGTTTCGAGCTGGCTCACAATATCGCTGAGCGAAGTGGCTGCAGATGCACCCTTGTCGGATAGTGAAGTAACGACCGAAGAATCTGGGTCGAATACAACTACCTCGTGACCATCGTTGAGGAGTCGCTCTGTCATGTTGCCGCCCATGCGACCGAGGCCAACCATCCCGAGTTTCATTCAATTTCTCCGCAACACTTGGATCGTACCAATAAGTTTGGCGGCCGATCAGTTCTTATCTATCGATTCGATTCTGCGATTAACAGTTTCATTGAGTTTAGCTGGATCATGTACGACCCACATCGGATCGAGCCATGTAGATGACTCGATTGCTTGTCGAGAGAACGGTGTGCTTACACAAATCCACGATGCTCCCGATGCCATTGCAGCTTTCGTTCCGATCGGTGAATCTTCAACAATAACTACTTCTTCCGGCTCAACTCTAAGACGTTCCATTGCTAGCAAGTATATTTCAGGGTCAGGCTTTGGATTCGTGACTGAATCCCTGCCGACGATATCGTCTAGTAAGACTCGTACGCCTAATACATCGAGTACCCGATTGGCTTCGTCACTGAATGAGGATGTGGCGACGGATACAGTTCTGCCGAGTCGTTTTTGGTCTCGCAGAAGGTCGATATTGTGTTGGTAGACGTTTTCGAGGATACGTTGAGGAGCACCGTCAGTGTTCCGATATTCATCCATACGGATCTGGTGCAAGTGCTTCCAAAGTTCGCCATCGATAGGTTCAAGTAAATCTGAAAGATTGAACTCGTCGATCATTTTCCGGCTAGCCATCTCATCTGTCGAACCTACGATGCGCTCGTAGAGCTCAATGACTCGATGATCCGGCGTGTTTGCCCCGTTGAGATCACCGATTATCGTTGCGTAAGACTTGGCTTTAAGCTGTTCTGTTTCAACGAGCGTTCCGTCGAGATCGAAAATGAACGCGCTAATCTGGCTGGTAGATTCGATCTGATCTGACATTCGGTGTTTTAGAGAACCTCGGACGTTTTACGGGACTTTTCGAAAATTGCGCTGATATCGCCGAGATAGGCAGCTACTGAGGCTACGGCTTCATCACGTTCGATTATGCCTTGGTTCAATCGCTGAAGAAGACCGAAATATACGCCTGTACCGACCAGCACACCCGATATTCCGAGGGTTCGGGCTGCGAGCCTTATGGTCCTCTTCTCTATCTGAGAAACCGTGTTGCCTATTTTTCCGGTGGATAGTTGGTCAGCGACTACTAGAAGTACTCTGTTGCCGCGATCATCAATGTTTGCTTGAACAGCAATTGCTTCAGTGATGGAAACATCGTCGGCTGGCTCGAAAGCCCATATCGAAGGATTTACCCCGGCATCCTGAAGTTGTTGCATTGCCATGAGTAAAACGATTCCTCTAGCAACGCCAAGACCGCCATAGGTTTCAATTTGAGATGCCGTTGGAACAGTATCTAACTCGATCATCAGCGGAATCGACTCTTTGCTAGCCGTGTCGGAAACGATCTTCAATCGGTGTAGGAGTTCTTTACGCGCTTCTTTAGGTCCATCGGGATTCATGTTTAATTGGACTGCTGTGTAATCGACATTGAGTCGGCTTAATGAGCGGACACCGCTTCCGGGTGATGAGGCTGTCGTCATCGACATAGCTTTGGCGCGTAATAGTACGGATTCACCTAAATCGCTGTCTGCCCAAAGAGCTAGGCTAGATTTAGCAATGCCGTGCTCTATGGATAACGTAATTCCGTCGAATACGACTCGTTTTAGATCTGCCGCTCGTTCTCGCTCCGCAGCAGTTGGTTCGCTTGTGGAACCTAGAACCTCAGAACATATATCGACTCGGTCGTCGAGTGCGACGAAGTAATTGAGATTTGAAATGTCTGCCGAATTAGCCATGTGAAGGTCTCCGTATTACTTTTAGGGCCGTTCTGTTCGAATTATTTTGTCTGTGACGGTCATTATTTCTTCGACCAAGTCTCCGCTGAGTCTGACCGGTAAAACTGTTTGACCGACTCCCGCCATCACCATAAAATCACCCTCTGCTTGAGCTTCTGTCAGTTGCCCGAACGTGTAAGACTCACCTGGCACGACAAGATCATCGTATTCCCCTGATATGAATCCCAACACAATTGCGTTCTGTGGGCCGCCTTTGTATAACTGCCCGGTTGAATGCAGATAGCGGGGACCATATCCAAACGTTGTCGCCATCCCCGTTTTTTCTGAGATTGCTTTTCTGAGATTTGAAAATGCTGTTGTTAGTTCGGGAGTTTCTGGGAGAAATGCTGTGATGGCTACGTAATTTGGCGACTCGTTGCCTAGTACCGTCGATAGCGCATCTGAAACGGGAAAATCATTTATGTTCGAAGTTGGATTGGACAGTAACTCGCGAGATTTTATTTTCGCCGATTCTACGTCAGGTTGATCGAACGGATAAATATCCATCAGTGACGAAGCGGCTGCAGTGGCGAACTGCCATCTAAAGAATTCTCCAGCAATATCGTGCTTGTCCGAACTGGAAGTTTCCAGTAGCAGTACAGAATGACCCGCTTTAGATAGTTCGTTAGCAAAAGAATCTACCGTTGACTCTCCATCAGGATTGAACACGACGAACTGACGGTCATTCCTATACTGATGAATTTTCAGATTTGGCTCGCCTGTGACCGGGATAAGCCCTTTGCCATTTTTACCAGTTGATTCTGCCAGCAATTGATCTACCCACATACCGAACGTTGAGTAGCTTTGCCCAGTTAGGAGTGTGACTTTATTACGCCCGGCTAATGCGTTGCTAGCTAGAAACGCACCAAGTCTCAAACCGGGATTACCGTCCGAATCGTAGCCACACATTGTCGCCATTCGTGTGGCAGATTCAGCAAGTTGTCGAATATTTATTCCAGTAGCTGCAGCTGGCATCATCCCAAAAGCACTGAGCGCTGAGAATCGCCCGCCGACATCTTCTGGAGTCGAAACCCAAGTGCCAAATTCTCCGGCTCTAGCTCGATCTGCAAGTGGAGTGCCAGGATCGGTCAACGCTACGAATCTTCGTCGATCCATTTCCGTATTCGGGTCATTCGCCATCGCCGAGCGAAAGTGCGCTTCAAGGCTTAGTGACTCGACTGTCGTGCCTGATTTACTGGATACAAAGAAGAGCGTCTTACTTAGATTGAATTGGCCGGTCAAATTTGCGATAGTCACCGGGTTGACGGTGTCTATTGCGTGAAGACGAATGTTGGATTCGCCAAATAGACTGCTCAATGTGAGCGGAGTCATACTGCTTCCGCCCATGCCTAGCACTACGACATCGGTGAAACCGTCGGAGACAAGCTGCGAATTGAGATATGTAAACTGTTTGCCAAGCATCGAGAGGCGCATTGGTAGGTCGAGCCAGCCGAGAGTTTTATCGGCTGGATCACCACCGAAGGAAGGCTCGGGCCAGAGAGATGCGTCTCTTTGCCACAGCCGCGACGCTAACGAATCTGACACCAGAAGTTGCAGTGCTTCAGCTACCGCGTCGTTCTGGTTGGTTTCCATAGATTCGTTTCTCAGACGTAATGACTAGCTAAGTTTTTTCAGTTTTTCTTCAATGCGCCCAAGCAAGGATTCGTAAGAATCTGCGAACGCAGCAACACCTTCTGCGAGGAGATCGTCGGTTATCGAATCTAGAGACACACCGGTATCTGCCAATGCTTTTACCTGTGCCTGAGCTTCTGCCAGTCCGTTAGTCAGGTCGGAACCAGGATTGCCGTGATCCTTGTAAGCGGCGAGTGTTGCTTCTGGGATAGTGTCGACAGTGTCTGGTCCCATTAGGCCATCGACGTACATTGTGTCTGAGTAATTTGGGTTCTTCACACCAGTCGAAGCCCATAATGGACGCTGAACTTGCGCTCCGGTTGAGTGAAGCGGGAAGAAGTTGCCTCCGCCGCCAAGTTTGCGATCGAACATTTCGGCAAACGCAGCGTATGCAACCTTAGCGTTGGCTATTCCGATCTTGCCCTTCAGTTCGTGGCCGTCCGGCAAAGCGTTATCGACTGATGTATCGACTCGGCTCACAAAGAAAGATGCCACGGAGGCGATAGTCGCTGTCATTCCACGACCAGTCTTGGCAAAGTCGCTCAAGCCTTCAATGTAGGCGTTGGCTGCTGCTTTGTAAGCATCGAGTGAAAATAAGAGTGTGACGTTGACATTAATGCCTTCAGAAATAAGAGTTTTGATTGCTGGAACTCCAGCTGGTGTGCCGGGTACTTTGATCATCACGTTCGGACGATCGATTGCTTCCCAAAGTCGGCGTGCTTCCGTAACCGTACCTTCAGTATCGTTCGCCAATATTGGGGATACTTCGATGCTGACATAGCCGTCTTTGCGGCTGGCGTCGTTATATACAGGACGAAGAACGTCCGCTGCATCTCGAATGTCATCAACAGCGAGTCGCTCGAATATGGTCTGGCGATCTGCGCCGTCTTTTGCATATTCCTTGAGAGCTGCGTCGTATGTGTCGCTTTCTGCGATCGCCTTGTCGAAGATCGACGGGTTCGAAGTCACACCTGTCACACCTGAATCTACGAACTTTTGTAATTCGCCCGAGCGGAGCATATCTCGACTAATTGAATCCAGCCAAATCGACTGTCCGTTTTCGAGCGCCTTTTGAATGTTGTTCATAAAAGTTCTGTTAATACCGAGTATCGTCGAGAGTGTGGAAGGTAAGTTAGCTTTTTGAGATCTGATCGTTTTCGATGGCGGAGACTTTGTTGAGTCTGCGCTGGAAACGAGGTTCGTTTGCTTCTAGATTGGCAGCCATGAATGACTTCACAAGATCTTCAGCTAGAGCAACACCAACGACACGAGCCCCCAAACATAGAACGTTCATATCGTCGTGTCGGACTCCCTGTCCGGCTGAATATGTGTCGTGGCAAAGTCCAGCGCGAACACCGTGGTACTTATTTGCAGCGATTGCGGCTCCGACACCACTTCCACAGATAACAATTCCACGTTCGACATCACGAGATTGAACGGCAGCCGCAACCGGAGCTGCGAAATCAGGGAAGTCATCCTCGGCGTCGTACTCGTGTGCGCCTTTATCTAGGACTTCATGACCGAGCGACTTGAGTACTTTAGTCAAGTCAGATTTGAGGTCGTAGCCGCCGTGGTCGGCTCCAATTGCCACTTTCATTTCATTCCAGCCTGTTCAGGGATTTCAGATTCACTAATTAACTAATTCAAAACATTCTCGGTCTAACCCAGCGGGATTACCACTGAACCGCCGAGAATATCTGGTTAGTTTGTATGCTCGCGCGTTATAAGGCGATTACCAGTAACGGTGTGCGCCGGCAATTTTTACTCGGACCGAATAGAGCGAAGTGTCGCCACAGATGTAGATTCGCTTGCCGTCTTTATCACCAAAGACCAAGTTCGCCGTAGCTTGCTCGGGAATCAGAATGGTTCCGAGAAGTATTCCATCTGAGGAGTAACACTGAACACCATCACGAGCGCTGGTCCAGATATTGCCTTGCTCGTCGACCCGGAAGCCGTCGGATGCACCAGGTCGTACTTCAGCGAATAAACGGCGGTTCGATAGAGTTTTACCGTCATCTGCCACATCAAAGACAGTGATGTCACGAGGAGCACCTGTGTCGGCGAGGTAGAACAGTTTTTCGTCTGGTGAAAACGCTAGGCCATTAGGGCGATCACTGATTTTATCGACCACTGAAAGTTCATTTGATTGGGGATCGAATCGGTAAGTGAAGTTTCCGTCGAGTTCAGAGTCACGTTGGTTACCTTCTCGGTCTGAAAGAATTCCGTAAGGAGGATCTGTGAACCAAACCGTGCCGTCTGATTTCACAACTAAGTCGTTCGGAGAATTCAGGCGCTTGCCTTCGAGATTGTCTACAAGAGTATTTATTGTGCCATTAGCTTCAGTACGAGAGATACGGTTCGTTGCATGCTCGCACGAGACCAGTCGTCCCTGTTGATCACGGAAGTGACCGTTCGTGTTGTTGCATGGCTCACGGAAAACAGTTGTGTCGCCCGAACCTGCGCTGAATTTTAGTATTCGATTGTTTGGGATGTCAGACCACAGCACATAGTCGCCTTCTGGGAAGTAGACCGGACCTTCTGCCCATTCACAGCCGGTGAAGTGCTTCGAGATTTCAGCGTCGACGTCGATAAGATCAAGGAATCTATCGTCGATGACTTTGATGCCCTGTAAAAGTTCTTCAGAGGGAGTCTCTGAGCGGTGATTGGCGAAAGTTTTGTTTTCAGCGGTCATGTGTCAATTAGATCCGTCGGTTGTATAGATATTGCTAGTTGGAAGGTCGAGAAGCACCGGCTGTATTCAGCTCGATGCTCCAGATTGAACTTGTAGCTCCGATGAAGAGCGTTTGATTGTCGGACATGCCGAACGATAGGTTAGCTGCGACTTCGGGAGTGTGGATTTTACCCAGCAAATCGCGCTGTGGGTTGAACACTTGAACGCCATCTCCGGTAGCTACCCATATGTTTCCGTTTACGTCCGCACGAAATCCGTCAGGTACATATGGTTCGACATCTGCGAATAATCGAGGCTTTTCAATTTTGTCGCCACTCACGTCGAACGCCATAAGATTATGCGGACGGAACTCGCCGTGAGTGCGACCGGTATCACCAACGTACAGAACAGATTCATCTGGCGAGAAGGAAATGCCGTTGGGTTTGTCGAAATCCTCGCTGACCATCGTAATATCGAGAGTATCGCCTTCAACTCGGAACACGCGATTACGGTCTTGCTCAGGCTTCTCGCCATGACCGATTTCAGGGTGGATAAAACCATAGTCGGGATCAGTGAACCAAATCGATCCATCTGATTTCACTACCACATCGTTCGGTGAAGTCAGCCTGCCGCCATTGTATGAATCGGCGATGGTCGTAATGCTGCCGTCGAGTTCTTCTCGAACTACCGATCGTCCACGTGTGAGGCAGGAAATAATCCGACTGTCGCGATCTACTGTGTTGCCATTGGCGCAATCTGATGGCTCCCTGTAGATTCCTAAGCCTTCAGATTCACTCCAGCTAACGATTCGATTATTAGGTATGTCGCTAACAATCACCTTGTCTAATCGTGGCACCCAGCAAACGCCCTCTGCGAACGCCAGACCATCGGCACGTTGAATTAGCTTCGGATTATTTCCAAGAATAATTTGAAATTCATCATCGAATATTTCGAACTGAGCACCCGTCATGCTTGTGTAGCTCCTTGAGGTCTATTGATATGGGTAGTAATGACGGCGAGCGTATCACTAGAGTTTGAGATTGACACTCGTATTTCGGCATCTAACCGCTAATATCAATGTCTGATACTTCTCAACGATCTTTTGGTCGCCTATTGAAGATAGCTAGAGACGGGGATTTGAATGGTTCTGGAAATGGCTGGTAAAACCGATCCCGGTTTGTTTCGGGCTGGTGCGGGTAGAGTAGTAATTACCCCGCCCATTGGCTTTGTGATCGACGGTCCTGAGCATGGTTCGCGTATTTCAACAGGGATTCTCGATGATCTACTCGCTCGTGCAATAGTTCTCGAGTCTAAAGGCACGCGAGCAGTTTTGGTAAGTCTCGACGTTTGGGGGCTTTCGTCATCGCTGAGTTCTGGGATTAAAACTGCAGCCGGCGAAGCAGCTGGCGTGGACGCCGATTCCGTATGGCTCACAGTAACCGGAAACGCTACAAGCCCTCCTCTATGGCGACGTGACCCTCAATACTCTGCGTATTCTGCCTACCTCCCAGATCAAGTAAGTGGCGCAGTTCTAGCAGCAGTAGGATCGTTGGAACCTGCATCTATGGGTTCGAAAGGCACACTGTTACCTGATGTATCAACCTTCATGGAAGGGCCGGGACGTCCCGGGAATCCTGCATTATTTGTAATGGCTATCGATCGAGCAGATGGGAGTGGAATTGCTCGATTGTTGAACTTTGCTTGTCCTGCCTCGATTCTGGGTTATTCTACTCAATGGACAGCTGACTATCCCGGCTACGCCTCATGGGCGTTGGAACAAAACGGTGAAGGTCTGACTTTGTTTTCTCAGTCGCCTTCTCACGATATTCGACCATATGACTGGTGGCACGAAAACGCCAATCGGTCACATCCCGAACGAGTGCAGCAGGATGTGCATGCGATGGGTTTGTTGCTGGCAACGCAGGCTACAAACGCAGCCGTGGACACGACTCAACGTCGAAACGTTGAAGTGGTGATTCGGACAGACGAAGAAGCCGGAATTCAAGTGATGCAGATTGGTGACGCTTACTTCGTTTCGACCGATAAGCCACAACCCAACAAATTTGCACGCCGACTCCGACGTGACCTTCCTCACTCAAACACTTTCGTGGCAGCAAACTTATCGGGCGGAATGTTCGATGCGAAAGCAACGTTCGATGCTCGGGCGATTAAGCGTGGCTCCGCAATCTTGAAAGAGCTTGGCGCTAGTTAGTCGCTGGCTCTTTTGTTTATTTAAATCGTGTGCTAGCTTTCCGCATTGGTTCTAGCAACTTTGTTTTCGCAAAAATACAAAGGAACAAAATACCGTGGCAAAGATCTCTCTCATCGGTGCCGGAAGTGTCGTTTTCGCACGTCGCCTGCTACAAGACATCGTGTGTGTGCCTGAACTTTCCGATTCGA
>JAPKCH010000066.1 GCA_026421185.1 Dehalococcoidia bacterium
GGATAAAAAGCGTACTTCATTAGGAATCATCCTCCACGCTCTTGTAGAGGTCTTTAACTTTTTGGTTGTCTTCAGATTTGTGCGGAATCAACGGTGGCAGCTTTCCTTTTCGCATCGCGGCGATCCCGATAGGAGCGAGATCGAGCAATCGTGGAATGTTTGTCCAACCTGCTGAATCGAGAGCTAGGCGAGTTTCGTCTAAACGACCATTCTTTTTTACAGAGTTATAGAACGATTCGGTGTGACGATAACCTGAGGTATTTGTGTTACCTGCGGCAATAGCAGCCTCACGTAGTTCCATAATTCGGTCCATTGGTGCGACACCTTTAGGACAAACATCAACACACTTCATGCAGCGTGTGCAGTCCCACATTCCACCGTCTTCGTCGTTCAAAGCCTTCAAACGCTCGTCACGCTTACCGTCACGAGGGTCTTCAGTAAACCGCCATGCTTTCGCAAGCGCAGCAGGCCCGATGAAGTTGGAATCGACTTCGAGAACTGTGCAATCAGATACACAGCAACCACACATAATGCAGTTCATCGAAGTAAGTAGATTCTCCATCGACGCGTTCGAAGCTGTGTATTCACCCTGCTCAGGAACGAAGCTCGGCTGCAAGAACGGCTCAACCCGGTTGATCTGGTTGAAGAATGTGTCGAGCGAAACAACCAAGTCACGGACGACATGTTGATTGCCCATAGGCTCGATGGTCAGTTGCTCGCCGTTAGGTGCAACGTCGATCACACGTGTCTTACAGACCAACTTGGCGCTGCCGTTCACCTTCATGCCACAAGATCCGCAAATCGAAGCTCGGCACGCACATCGCATTGCGAGCGTTCCGTCTTCCTGTTCACGTACCTCGATCAGCGAATCGAGAACAGTTGAGTCTGGGTGAACATCTACTTCGTATTCCTGCCACCAGGTTTTCCCACCTGATTCAGCAGGATCGAATCGCTTTACTTTTAGTTTGACTTTCATAGTCGTTGGAGTTGTCGTTGTGTCTGGCATATTAATAGACCCTCTTGACTGGTTCCCACTGCGTTATCTTCACGTCAGACGTTTCGACTCGGACACCGTTCTCAGCTTCGTCATCCTTATACATAAGTGTGTGCTTCAGCCAGTTTTCGTCATCTCGTTCAGTGATATCTGTTCGGAAGTGAGCGCCACGGCTTTCCTTGCGAGTCAGTGCTCCAGCGACAACAGCGTCGGCACAGTCGATCATGAATTCGAGTTCGAGACCGAACATGAGATCGGTGTTGAACACCTTGCCCTTGTTCTCGATTGAGAATCCACCCATTCGAGATTTCACGTTCTTAAGGTTCTCGAGAGCACCCTCCATCGACGCCTGATCACGGAATACTCCGATGCCCTTCGTCATGCCACGAGCCATGTCGTCACGAATAGTTGCGACACGTTCGCCCTTCGGTCGGTCAAGCAAGTCCTGTATACGAGCCTTTTCGCTCGCTAGGTCTTCCTGCGAAGATGAATGAGTATCTACACTCTTGATGTACTCAACAGCGTGTGCGCCTGAACGTCGACCGAACACAACCGTATCGAGAAGCGAGTTAGCTCCCAATCGGTTTGCTCCGTGGACGCTTACGTTCGCACATTCCCCAGCGGCGTAGAGTCCAGGGACATTTGTTGCACCGTTCACGTCGGTCTTGATACCACCCATGATGTAATGCATTCCGGGTTGAACAGGAACAGGCTGTTCTGCCATGTCGATACCGAGGAACTCCACAGAGACTTCCTGCAAGTATCCAAGACGCTGCTCGATAAAATCACGACCCAAATGACGCAGATCAAGGAGAACGTTACCGTCAATTCCCCTGCCTTCGTCGATTTCGGTCTGCTCTGCACGAGATACAACGTCTCGTGATGCAAGCTCCATGTAATCAGGAGCGGTCTTTTCCATAAACCGTTCGCCGGCTGCGTTGAGAAGATATGCACCTTCACCACGAGCCGCTTCCGACATAAGAATGCCGGTTCGAGCGAGAGTCGTTGGGTGGTACTGAATCATCTCCATATCCATCAATGGAGCACCAGCCTGATAAGCAAGTGAAAGTCCATCGCCTGTACAGATCAGTGCGTTCGTCGAAGGCTCGAAAACTCGACCAGCACCACCGGCCGCTATGATGACTGCCTTTGCTTTGATCGTATGCATCTCACCTGACTTGAGATCGATTGCGACCACACCACGGCAAACTCCATCTTCGATGATGAGCTTGGTTACAAACCATTCTTCGTAAACATTCAGCCCCATTTTGAGTGACTGCTCAAAGAGGACATGGAGAATAGCTGAACCAGTAATAGCTCCAACGAAGAACGTTCGGGCTACTTTCTGACCACCAAATGCTCGGGTTCCGAGCTTTCCGTCTTCGCCTCGGCTGAAGATGACACCCATTCGTTCAAGTTCGAGAACTGCCTCACCGGCTTCACTCGACATTACTTCGACGGCATCTTGGTCGGCGAGGAAGTCGCTTCCCTTGATCGTGTCGTAGGCGTGGCCTTCCCATTTGTCACCACGATCGGTGAGCGGGGCGTTGATTCCACCCTGAGCAGCATTCGAGTGGCTGCGAACTGGGTGAACCTTAGAAATCACAGCGACATCAGCGCCTGTCTTGGTGACTTCAACGGCAGCCCTGAGCCCGGCGAGTCCTCCGCCGATAATCAGGACATCATGTTCATACATAGGCTCGCCTCGTGCTGCGGTAGTTGGTAGGTGTATTCATTTCTCAGCCCTTGATGTGTTCTGTGTACACATGCTGTGCCGATAACAATGCTGCTATCGACATTTGGTCTTCAAGTTCGCCAGTAGAAATCAATCGGTGAAGATCTTTGAAATCAACTTCTTCGACAACAATGTCCTCTCCATCGTCTGAGGGCAATGGTGCAAGTTCGAGATTAGTCGCTATATACACGTATGAATACTCTGATGAGTAACCAGGTGCGACCCACGAACCACCAATTGATATAAGTTTTCCGGCTTTGTATCCGACCTCTTCTTGCAATTCCCTGTGAGCGGTAACTTCCGGGCTTTCGCCTGCTTCTCTTGTTCCAGCCGATGCCTCCAACAGAAAGCGTTCAGCCGCTTGTCGATACTGTCGAATCAATAGAACGTTCCCATCATCTGTGATGGGAATCAGAACCACCGAACCGGGATGTTCGACTATCTCACGATCAAACTTGGGACCATCTTCGAATCGTGCAGTATCAACGCGAAGGGATATTCGATTTCCCTCGTATTTACGGTTAACAGCGATAGTGGTCGGGCGTTTGGGTCGCAAAACGTAGTTAGTTTACCGAATTTCTAGAGGTTATTTCTATTTTTTCTGACGTCGAGGTGTGGAATTAGCTGAACCTTTTCGCAGTTCCAGCCGCCCAGCGAGGTCACCCCAGAAGTCGGCAGCGGGTTTACGCCTTAGGAACGAGGCATAAACTCCCGACTGTGAGATGGTCACTACTTCACCAGCATTAAGCGTTCGATCAATGAAACCATCTGCGTTTAATGTAGCGTCTTCGTATACTTCAATCGTCAGTTCAACTATCGATGATGATTGCAGGATTGCCCCACCAAATAGACTCATGTGAGAAGCAATCGGTTTGACTAAGAAATCACGTGAAGTCGGATCCATCACAGGACCACCAAGCGCAAGGCTGTAACCAGTAGAGCCTGTCGCCGTAGATACGACAACGCCATCACCACGGTAAGTTGCGAGATGAACGCCATCAACAACGGTGCTCACTTCAATTACTCGCAGAGTTGCTCCACGGGCAACAGTGACGTCATTGAGCGCCAAGATCGAACTGGATTCGCCCGTAGAACCGGACACTACAGCCTTCAGCATGAAACGCTGTTCGATTCTTGCGTTGCCATCCAGATACCATCCGACCTCGCCGACAGCATCTTCGTTCTCGACATCACTCATGAAGCCAACTCGGCCCATGTTTACTCCGAGAATCGGGATATCTTGCGATGCAGCAGCGTGAGCACCTCGAAGAATCGTGCCATCGCCTCCGATTGTGATGATTAGATCGGATTCGGCAAGATTATCGGTCTTTTGGTCTAGATCGGCCTGAGTCGCCAACCACCACTTACGCTCTTGCGAATAGGTGGACGTAAGCTTATGGGCGAGTTCACCTGCGGCAGCAAGCTCGCCGTTGTGAACAATTCCTATGTTGTGGTAGCTGGGCATATTCGCCAATTTTAGTTCGTAAACTCGACTGTTATTACAGTCTACTGTCACCCAGACTTCCAGACGAGGCTGGAAACCGACGACTAGATACCTGGAATTATTGAAAGCGCCTGTTCTGCGAGTTCGAGAATCAAGAATGGTGCCAGACCAAATACACCGGCGCCAATAGCAGCCACACCAGCAGCGGCCAGTAGAGGTCTATCAGCACTGAACTTCGTCTCGTCGACAGCATCTTCGAACACTATCGCTCGAATGACACGCAAATAGTAGTACGCAGCGATAACCGTATTCAAAACGCCGATTACCACTAGCCAAGTCAGATTAGCGTTGAGAGCTGCTCCGAATACTACTACCTTCGCCATGAAACCAACCGTCGGCGGCATTCCAAGTAGTGAAAGTAGACCGAATACGAGCAAGCCCGCCAGCAACGGTGATCGCTTGAGTAAGCCGTTCAAGCCTTCGATCGAATCATCATTAGTTCGTGAAGTGATGGCAATCACTGCAAAGAACACAGCGAGGTTTGTGAAAGCATATCCAGCAAGGTAGTACATCACGCCCTGAGGACCTGCCCCAGCAAACGTAGCACCAACTTGGTTCGCAGGAACTGAAGCCAATCCAATAAGCATGTAACCGGCCTGAGCGATGGTCGAATAACCCAGTAGTCGCTTGATATTCGATTGCGACAAAGCCAGCGTGTTACCGACAGTCATCGTGACCGCAGCCAATATGGCGAATAATCCTGACCAGTCTTTCATCAGAGACTCGTCACCGAAAGCTGTGTACATGATTCGCATGATCACAGCGAAAGCAGCAGCCTTAGATGCAACCGATAGGAACGCCGCTACGGGAGTTGGAGCACCTTGATAAACGTCAGGTACCCACATCTGCCACGGTACAACAGCCATCTTGAAGCCGAAACCGGCAACAATCATGATGACTGATAACAACACTGCGTATGAGCCGAACGGAACACCGGTCTCGGTCGGTAACACCGCCAGTCGTTCCATAATTACGTCGAGGTGAGTACTTCCTGCGAAACCGTATAGATAAGCGAATCCGTAAAGCAGAATCGCACTGGATATAGCTGATAATACGAAGAACTTCGTTCCAGCTTCAACACCCTGTTTCGTCCGGTGAATTGCGGCAAGTGCAACAACAGGAAGAGCGGTTAGTTCAAGAGCAACATAAATCGTGATCAGCTCGGTAGCCGATACGAGAATCATCATCCCCGTTACAGATAGAAGTACCAGCGAAACGAACTCACCGCCGTAGTCCTTCATTCGATCGCTAGCAATGTACCTAGCTGAAGCGAGAATCGTTCCAGCGGTGACAGTCAGCAGCAAGAATTTAAAGAACAGCGAGAACCTATCGGCTTCGAAGGTTCCAAATAGTGCCTGACCAGATACAGGATCACCAAACCAACCGAACCATAGGTTCAGCGTCAGAATCACCGGAGCGGCGAGACCTACGAATGCAACGGCTGAAACTTTAGCCATGCTCCGTGTGACGAGGTCAACGGAAATCACAACTAAAGCCAGTACGGCCATCGCTATTTCAGGGGACAGTGCCCAGAAGTCCTGCGCAGTCATTACCTAAGCACCGCCTGAATACCAGTATCGAATATGTCGGTTATCACTGAAGGCCAAATACCAACGATGAAAATAGGAGCTGCCAACGCTATAACCGGGATCATATCCACCCAGTTCGCATCGGTCAGATTGTTGTAAACCTCGTCCGAAAGACCAGGAGTTGCAGGTCGCTCGCCGAAGAACACTCGCTGAACCATCCAGAGCGTGTATCCGGCTGCTAAAACCACACCAAATGCTGCGACACCAGTTGCCCACGGCCATACCGAGAAGGTTCCTAAGAAAATCATGATTTCGGAAACGAATCCAGAAAGCGCAGGAAGTCCGAGCGAACCAAATCCAGCGATCAGGAAGAAAATCGCAATAAGCGGCATTTTCTTCCACAATCCACCGAGGTGAGGAATATGTCGTGTGTGGGTTCGATCGTAAGAAAGCCCAACCATCAGGAAGGCTAGTCCAGTGATCGTACCGTGCGTGAACATTTGCAGAGCCGCGCCGTTCAGTCCAGCTGCAGACGTCTGTGCAGCAGAAGATCCAACTGCCGCAACGCCCAACATCACAAATCCCATGTGACTTATTGAGCTATATGCAATCAGTCGTTTCATATCAGTCTGGCGAACCGTAATGATTCCGCCATATATAACGGATATTGCGGCAATGACTGCCATGTACCCAGCTACATCATGAATCGTAAAGCCCTTGGTCTCTTGAAAGAATCCAAGGTTGATTCGCAGTAGTCCGTAACCAGCCATCTTCAGTAGGACACCTGCAAGCATCACTGAAACTGCAGTTGGAGCGTCGGTGTGAGCATCTGGGAGCCAGCTGTGAACAGGCCACAAAGGCAGTTTGACCGCGAAGGCTATGAAGAAGAACGCGAATATCAATGCCGCCGGAACAACCAGATCAGCCGAAGCGATTAATTCTGGAATACCAGTAATTCCAAGCTCTGGAATCGAAACCATCGCTAGAGTGTTCACACCTGGTGTCACGTAGATGGCGAGAATACCCACCAACATGAACGCACCACCAGCAAGCGTGAACAGCACAAATTTCATCGCCGAGTAACGTGGTCGGCCACTTCCCCATATTGCGATGAGCATGAACATTGGGATCAGTTCAAATTCGAAGAAGATGAAGAACAGCAGTAAATCGAGAGAAACGAACACACCGAGAACCGCTGTTTCGAGCAGCAGAAGCCACATGAAGTATTCACGTACACGTTTATTGATTCGCCATGAACCAAGCGCAGCTGCCATACCGAGTATTCCGGTTAGAAGCACCAGAGGAGCGCTTAGGCCGTCGACACCTAGAATGTAAGAAGATCGAAGTGCGTCGACAGGAATCCAGTTTTCGAAGTAATCGATCATCTGGATGCCAGCAATATTGTTATCGTAACCAACGAACACCAATACGCTTAGTACAAACGTAGCAACAGTCGCTCCGATCGAGATCCATCGGATCTGCTGATCAGCGTTTTCACCGCGTGCGAACAAAGCTACGAGCAGTCCAACTGCCGCAGGCAAAAACACCGTTATCGTCAGTAACCCATCAAACATGAGTAATCTCGAGTCCGGCATTTACAAATTTTTCTGTTTTGCTTGAGCTAGTTTCCAAGTGCTTTATCAGCCCCATAGTAGGAACGCTGCTACAACCGCAATCACGCCGACGACCATGCCGACTGCGTAGGTTTGAGTTTGTCCGTTTTGAATTAGTACGCCACTCTTACCAATTCGGCTTACCAAATTAGAAAGATGAACGTTTGCATTATCGATCCAGTTCTCATCGAACCAGCGAAGTGCGTCGGCTACATATTTGTAGAAGCCTTTACGCACAATGACGTTCTCGTATATTTCGTCAAAGTAGTATTTGCGAAACATGAGCTTGTAGATCGGTTGGAATCGGGTTCCCATTGCTGTAGGAGATATCAATCCCTTTATGTACATAAGGTAGGCAAGCGCAATACCGGCGATTGCCAACACTGTCGATATTCCAGCGACCAAATAGTTGAACTCAGGAGCGGCACCAGCGTGCTCGGCAGCTTCGTGACTTGGGAACACTTCGTGGTTTTCAACTGTTACGAAGTGTGCGAAAGCATGCTTATCGATTGAGCCGATTTCGACCACAGGATTGGAGAAGAATCCAATGCCGATAGCAAGAACTGCCAAAAGCATGATCGGACCGACCATCAACCACGGCGATTCGCCGAAGTGGGAATGTGCGTTTCCAACGGGAAGTGGGCCACCAGCTTTTTCAGCGTCTGCAGTTTCCTGTTCACCGCCACCCTTCCACTCGCCGTGGAAAGTAAGGAAGATCGCTCGGAACATGTAAAACGCTGTCATTAGCGCTGCGACCAAACCAAGCGCAAGAACTATATTGCCGGTCATGGTTCCAACTTCAGCTGCATGACCCAGAATTTCATCTTTCGACCAGAATCCTGAGAACGGGAATAGCCCTGCAAGGCTCAAACTCGCTATCACCATGCCCCAATATGTTCGAGGCATGTGTTTCTTCAGTCCACCCATGTAGTTCATGTTGAACGTACCCGAGGCGTGGTGAACCGATCCTGCTCCTAAGAACAGTGCAGCCTTGAAGAATGCGTGTGTAAACAAATGGAATAACGCTGGAGCGTACGCACCAACACCCAAAGCCAGCATCATGTAACCAAGCTGCGAAATCGTTGAGTAAGCCAGCACGCGTTTGATGTCGTTTGCTACCAAGCCCATGGTTGCAGCAAATACGGCAGTGAACCCACCGATCAAAGCTACCAACGTCATTACGTCGGAATGTTCGAATAATGGGAAGAACCGGGCGATGAGGAATACACCGGCGGTAACCATTGTCGCCGAGTGGATCAATGCAGATACCGAAGTTGGACCTTCCATCGCATCAGGAAGCCAGTTGTGAAGCGGGAATTGAGCAGATTTACCAATCGCTCCAGCCAGTAGTCCAAGCGATACCC
>JAPKCH010000019.1 GCA_026421185.1 Dehalococcoidia bacterium
ACTGAAACGCATGGGTCTAAGTAGCGGTTTAGATCATGGAGAGTTCTCTAAAACTTGCAACATGACGTGGTAAATAGATTTCAAACTATTTGCTAGTCAAAGATCCAATTTAGGATTTTTGCACGTCTCAGGAGGATTATATTTTGTTTAAGATAAGCAAGATGAAGCTCGTAATCGGGCTTTTGATTGGTGCTGCAATGACAGCTCTTGTCGCTTGTGGTGGTACAGAAACCATCACTGTCGTCGAGACTGTTGTTGTCACCGAAAAGGGTGAGACGATTACCATCACCGAGCAGGTTGAAGTTATTCGTGAAGTCGAAGTTCAGGGCGCTCAGGTTGTTGTAACCGCTACGGCGATTCCAACAGCTACAGCGATTCCGATCGCTGCACTAGAACCTGCTCCAGCACCTGTTAACCCAGCCGGAACGCTCAGTATCGCCGTTTTTAACATCGGTCCTGGCGTTGGTTTGGGCAGTTCACAGGCGCCTGTTGAAGCTATGCAGTATTACGGCGTTGGTGAAGGTCTCTTCGCCATGGACGCTGGCGGAACTGTAATCAACAGATTGGCTACTGGATTCACAATTGCATCTGATCTGTCATATGTTGATGTAGACATTCGATCAGGCGTGAAATTCCACAACAATTTGGGTGAATTTGGCGAACTAAGTGCTGACGACGTTGTGTGGTCGATGAATGATGCAAACGCAAATACTAACCCGACCAGTATTCACGGTCAGGCTGGTGACTTTGCAGCGCTGTTCAAATCAACCGAAAAAATTGATGATGACACTGTACGGTTCCACTTCAATTCGTTCGACTTGCGTTGGAACGGTAACTTCTTGAACGAACAAGCTCAGGGAACAGCAATGTTTCCTAAGTCTGCTTGTCCTGAATACACAGATTCCAACAGAAACTGTGCTTTCCTTCAGGAAAACATCGTTGCAACCGGACCATTCCAGGTTGATGAATGGGTTCAGGACGACCGAGCTGTTATCAGCAGGGTTGGATACGACCACTGGCGAACAAATGCGACTGCAGACACCATTCGAATTATCGAAGTTCCAGAGCCATCAACTCGTGTTGCATTGCTCAGGACTGGTGAAGTAGACATTGCAGACTCTATTCCGCTGAAGGACATTCGTCCTCTAGCTGAAAGTGGATTCAAGGCCGAGTCAATTACTCGTGCTGGTCGAGTTCACGAAATCATCTTCTCTGGTAACTACTGGGAAGAGAACCACGCCGTTACTGGCGAGGACTTGAAGCGAACTGGTTCTGGTTACTGTGTTCACGACCTTCCTTGGGTTGGTTGCAACATTGAAGGTAAGCAGCCTGGTGACATGGAAGAAGCACGACAAGTTCGATGGGCACTTGCTAAGGCAATTGACCGCGAACTGCTTGCCGACACCATTCTTGACGGCTTTGGAACAGTTGGTTCGATGGAATACGTCGACACTACCGCTCCTTGGTTCAAAGACCGATGGCTGATTCCGTACGACCCAGCAGGTGCTGTAGAGCACATGGAGAGTACTGCTTGGCCAACTGGTAAGTTCACTATGGGTATTTGGACCGGTGGAGAACTTGGTGGTTCAAGCGGATCAAACGCTGAACTGAACGACGCTATTGCCGGTATGTGGCTCGCGTTATGGCCAGAGATGGACATTCAGGTGTTCAAGTCTGCCTACTCGATCATCCGACCTGGTTTGGTTGGTCGAACTAACACAATTCCTTACGCAGGTGACTGTGACGAAGGTTCAACGACGATTCCATTCGACTGGCCACATGGCCTGACTGAGACAAGCCGCACACGTGGTGGTTTCGGTTGTGGAATTGAGATTCCTGAAATTTCGGATGCATTCGGTGAAGTCTCTGTTATGACAGACCCAATCGAACGTGCAGCTCGAAACGTCAAGATGGTCGACTACCTTTACGATCAGATGATCTTCGCTGGTACCGTTCAGGTTCCAACGTTGGTTGTTTACAACCCGAATTCAATTTCAGGTTGGTTAGGTACTCCGTCCATGTTCGCCACAATGAACGAATTCGAGACAATCGAACTCGCTCGCTAGGCAAACCTAGACAAACATTGAGCCCCGGAGCGTTCCGCCTTGGTGCGGGCGCTCCGGGGTCTTTTTTCTCACTCCGAACATTGAGGGTGGGATTCATATTTAGATTGATTCCGAGTAGCACTTGCGTAAGTACCTAATTCAGAGATTCTTCTTTGGTATTCTGTCGCTGATAGCGGCGACCCTGATCGTATTTGTGCTTTCTCGGGCGCAGGGTGATCCTCTGCTGCTGTACGCAAAGCCTGGCGGCTATGGCGTATCGCCTGAACAGATTGCGGCTCTCGAAGAGAAACTCGCTCTCGATAAGCCGCTTATAGTTCAGTATTTGATTTGGCTGGGCCGTGTGGTTCGAGGAGATCTCGGTCAAACATTGCTCGCTGAGCGTGATGTTTCTACCGTTATTGGCGAAAAGCTTGGAGCAACTTTTCAGCTTGGTATATTGGCATGGTTCTTCGCCACTTTGGTTGGGGTGCCTCTTGGGGTGCTCTCGGCGGTCAAACGTGGTTCCGTATGGGACTACATAGGCAGAATGTTCGCTTTATTTGGTCAAGCCGCGCCTGTTTTCTTCTTAGGAATTATTGGGATTCTAATTTTTGCGGTGCAGTTACATTGGCTTCCCGCTGGCACTAGACCAATTCAAGATCCGTTCTTTCCGAATCAAGCTAAGGCACTTCTGATGCCCACAATTGCGCTCGGGTGGCTTCCTGCTGCCGTTTATTTGCGCTTAACACGTTCGGCAATGCTAGAAGTACTTGATTCTGAATATGTGAAATTGGCTCGAGCGAAAGGTGTCTCTAGCCGCTCGGTCATTTGGCGGCATGCTCTTCGGAACGCTCTCATTCCGCCGATCACTGTATCGGCACTGGTTTTGGTTGGATTCCTTGAAGGTTCGGTTGTTGTCGAAGCGGTGTTTGCGTGGCCGGGAATTGGTCGTATGGCAGTTGAATCGATTCATAACAACGACTTCCCATTGCTAACTGGGGTCATTCTCATGTTTGCAGTCTTATATGTCGCCGGAAGTTTCCTTGCCGACATCGCATATACGCTTGTTGATCCTAGGATTAGGTACGACTAGATATGGCACAAGAAACATCCTCAGCAAGCACTGATTCAAGTTCAGTCGACTCTATACAATCGAATCTGATGGCCAATCAAGTAATTGGCATTCAAAAACAGACGTTAGGAGAGAAATTCTGGTACGTCGTTCGTAGGTGGCCGCTTATACCTATGGGGATTTTGGTAGTGATGCTTTTTGCAGCACTTTTCGCGCCACTTCTATCGCCTGTGGGACCACGTGATATTAACTTGCGTGGCCGGGCTGCACCGCCCTTCTGGCAGACGGAGTGGTACGACGCTAATCCGAAGAACGAGCAGACATATCTGTTTGGTGCCGATCACGTTGGGCGAGACGTTCTGACTCGAATGCTTTACGGTGCTCGAATTTCGCTGATGGTTGCGGTTATTTCTCTTACTACGGGCGTAGTGATCGGATCTGCAGTCGGGCTTGTTGCTGGCTATTACGGCGGATTTGTAGATGAATTTTCGATGAGAACTGTGGATGTTTGGAACGCGTTACCGTTCTTGTTAATTGCAATTCTCGCGGCCGTTACTTTTGGCCAATCTGTATCGATTGTGATGATCCTGCTGGCGTTAGTCGCATGGGCGGGAGGAGTGCGTAATGTTCGAGCTGAAGTTTTGACGTTAAAGACGCGAGATTACATTGCTCTCGCTCGAATCGCGGGTGCATCTGACTTCCGAATCATCATGCGTCACATCCTTCCCGGTGTGGTCAACACGATTGTCGTGTTAGCCACATTGAGAGTTGGTGGCCTGATTCTTGCTGAAGCTTCACTTAGCTTTTTAGGAGCCGGAATTCCAGCAGCTACACCTACTTGGGGCAACATGATCTCTGAAGGTCGTGAATGGCTCAGTACAGCGTGGTGGATTGCGGTGTTCCCTGGAATTGCGATATTGCTTGTCGTGATGAGCGTGAACTTCTTAGGCGACTGGCTACGTGATCGCTGGGATCCGAAATTGCGACAGCTGTAGGCAGCACTGTCTTGAGGGTGAAATCGTCTGACGGACGAATATCACTTGTAACTTTTGCCACTACTAATAAGTTCTATCCAAGATGTACGCACCTCTTACACCTCGATTCAGCGCGGCGTTCTTTGATTTTGATGGAACGTTGATCGACACATGCCCTCCGCGTCGCGAAGCGGAGGAAGCGACTCTTCGTGAGTTTGGTATCGGTGGTCTCGCTAACGATCATCCCTATATATTTGGGCATGGTGTAATGCCCGGCTCGTAGAGGTTTGCCGAGCACTATGGCATCGACGATCCTGAAGCTCTGTGGTTTTTGAGGATTAGATAGCTGGATTATTGGCTGCGAAGGCTGTAGGGATGACGTGTGTGGGCGTGGGGCAAGTGGCGCTTCAAACGGAAGAGAATATTGCGCCTGATATGGCGATATCGTCGTTCCTAGATTTCTATATCTGGAATGTTCGACCGCACTAAGCGCTGCTTACACGTTCGGTTAATTCGTTTCAGAATCATTTTCATACGTAAATGTATGATGTCGAGATTCGACATGTTCGAGCGTTCAGACCGGCCAGTCGTGATTAAATATTAGAAGCAGACATACGGCGGCTATGAAAATCACAATAAAACAGTTTTGGATTTTGTCGCCGGCGATGTTGGTCGTGATGGCATCAATCGCTTGTGGCAAAGATTCTGAAGGGCAAGGAGCTGGTTGGGATGAGGTCGGAACCATTGGAGCTAGCGACCATGAGCAAATTGCGGACCAGAGCTTACGGACCCTTGAAGCCTTTGGCTAATACGCCAACGCCGGTTCCTACCGACACTCAAATTCCAGAAGCCACGCCTACTCCGGCTCCGACCAGCGCCCCAGAAACTACATTCGTATATATCTATCGAATCGATGTGGAAGTGGGACTACGCACCAGCTACGTTGTCTATCACTCACGGTCGCAGGCAGCGCTGGATCGTGTCACGACTGCTGCCACTACTGGAAACGAATCCAACACGGTTGAATATATGAAATCCGCTTAAACTGAGACTAGAGGTTGAAGTGATTACCCGGACATCGATATAACCGAGATTACGTACATGAAGTGTGATGAAATTCTATTCAAGGTCAGGATTTGCCCTTCGATATCGAGACGTTCATCTACTTCAGGCGAGTAAATGGGGTGTGGCTAGAAGATCACACTCACGATACGTGGGCCGACGAGTGGGAGAGCACGCACCGGCCGTAGGTGCCAGCGATCTGAGGCTAGCTACCGGCGTTGCGAATGGCTTCGATGCCTATCTTCATACCGTCGGGGAAGTTGAATACACCTGTACCTGAGATTAGCGTTGTCGCTCCTGCATCGATTACTTCGCCAGCTGTGTTGACTTTTATGCCGCCATCGACAGCGATTTCAAGATCGTGACTAGCTATCAGTGCCATGTTCCTAAGCTCCGATATTTTCGGCAGCATTTCGTACATGAACGACTGCCCACCAAATCCGGGTTCGACAGTCATCACGAGGACTCGCTCGATGAGCGGTAACGACGCTTGAAGAACCGAAGCGGGTGTATCGGGCTTCAGTGAAACTCCGGCGGTCATTCCAGCAACTCGTGCATCACCTAGCGACGATTCCAGATCATCACATGCTTCAATGTGCATCGTGAAAATATCTCCGCCGGCATCGGCGAACTGCTTTGCGTAGCGTGCTGGCTCGTGAACCATCATGTGGATGTCGATAGGCAGCTTTGTGAGCGGGCGTATAGCTTCTAGGACAGGAATACCAATAGTGATATTTGGGACGAAGTAGCCGTCCATAACATCGAAGTGAAGCTCATCCGCACCAGCTTCTTCTACGGCAGCAATTGAGTCGGCTAAGTGAGCGAAATCGGCTGCCAGTAGCGAAGGAGATATTTTGATGTGCGGTGCCATTTTATTTAGTGAACCTTGCTGGAATGACCTAAAGAACGAATCGCATACAGAAAATCAGGCGAGTCTGGTGGCTAGAGCGTCAGGAGTGTACGCCATGATTGTGTCGGCACCAGCTTCGGCACTTAAGACCATATTATCGAGATTTTCCATTACATCGGGACCTGACGCAATTACCTTCATATCCCCATCGTGAGCAGCTTTAACGTCTTCCGGGCTCATCAGGTATCGTACGTAAATCCATGATGCGTAAGGGTCGGCTATAGCCCCTGGGAGTTCTGCGGCTGTGTTAGCGACCGAAGCGCACTGAAAGTCGGGACTTCCACCGTAGAAACGTCGACGAACATCGACAGATAAGTGGATGAGTCCGATGCCGACAGTGCTTCCAAGTAGTCCTCGTTCGGCGAGACCATCACATATCTTGCTTATGCTGCCGGGATCGAGCGTTTTCATCTCGATGATGAGAGTTGTTTCTTTAGTTCCGTACTTTTTAACCGCATCGAACGTTTCCATGAGCGTTGGGATTCGCTCACCCGTGAACTCTTCCCCCCACCAGCTACCAGCGTCGAGCGCTTTCACTTCAGCGAGAGTCATTTGGGCTACTCTGCCTTCACCATCTGTAGTGCGGTCGACAGTATCGTCGTGCAGCACGATTAGCTCATCGTCCTTTGTCCCTCTGACATCGATCTCAATAGCCATGCCTTTTTCGAGAGCGGCTTTGAAGGCAGTTATTGTGTTTTCAGGGTAGGTCTCGTCGAGACCACGGTGAGCGATGATGATTGTCACAATGTGACTTTCTGGGAAGGGCATGCACCGATCAGGCCGGGCAAGGTTAATATTTAAGTTGCATGCGATTGTAACTGCGGTTGAGCCGTACTATGCTCCGGCGTCGGCGAGTAGTTGCTTTGCTTCGACAATGGCTTCACGTACACGGTTCGGAGCAGTTCCGCCGGGTACATTACGTGCTGCGACGGCAGAATCAAGAGTTATTTCCATGACTCCCTTATCGAATACCGACGAAGCTTTTTGGAAGTCGCTTAGCGACAGTTCGCCGAAGCCAACGCCATTGGCGATACACTGCTTAGAGAGATCGGATACAGCGATGTACGCCTCACGGAACGGGACGCCCTTACCTACGAGATAGTCGGCGATGTCGGTTGCGAGAACGAAGCTGTTCGAGGCGGCTTGACGCATGCGATCGGCGTTGACCGTCATACCAGCGACCATTCCAGTTGCGGCTTCTAGTGCGGCGATAACCGTGTCGGCAGCGTCGAAGAGGCCTTCTTTGTCTTCCTGCAAATCACGGTTGTACGTGAGCGGGAGTCCCTTGATCGTGGTGAGCAGTCCCATTAGTGACCCGTAGACACGACCTGTCTTGCCGCGAATTAGTTCAGCGAAATCTGGATTGCGCTTCTGCGGCATGATGCTGGAGCCTGAGGTGAATTCGTCAGACAGTTTGATGAATCCGAACTCGTCGGATGACCAAATAATCAATTCTTCCGCAAGGCGCGATAGATGTGCCATTGCAAGCGATGAAGCGGTTAGAAACTCTACGATGAAATCCCTGTCGGATACGGCGTCCATTGAGTTGCGAGATATGTCGCTGAAATCTAGCTGCTTTGCTACCCATTCGCGGTCAATGTCGTATGGAACGCCAGCCATGGCGCCCGAGCCGAGTGGCATTACGTCGGCACTTTCCGCAGTTTGGGCAAAACGCGTGGCGTCGCGGTCGAACATCTCAAAATACGCCATAAGGTGATGACCAAGAACGACTGGCTGACCGCGCTGCATGTGGGTGTAGCCGGGAATGATGGTGTCGACGTGCTCTTCTGCGAGAGTCACGAGTGCCCTTTGCAGTTGGGCCGCTGCGTCGAACGCTCTTCCGCACGCTAGCTGTGTCCAAAGACGGGTGTCGGTAGCGATCTGGTCGTTACGGGAGCGGGCGGTGTGTAGGCGGCCTGCTGCATCGCCAATTAGTTCGTAGAGACGTGATTCCACGTTCATGTGGATATCTTCGAGTTCTTCTTTCCACTCGAATTCGCCGTTTTCAATCTCTTCGACGATTGCGGCTAGACCTTCGACGATCTTTTCGACATCGTCGGATTCAATGATGCCCTGACGACCCAGCATGCGAGCGTGTGCGATAGATCCAGTGATGTCTTCACGGTAAAGGCGACTGTCATAGTGAATCGACACAGTGAAATCGCTGGCAAGCTCTGAGCCACGTGCGGCAGCAGCTGGGTTTTTGTTTTCGTTCGAGCCGTTATCTTGACTGGTCATTGAGATTTTTTTCTAATTGGCGTCACCGCGCATACAAATTCGTACTGCTTGCCACATTATCTCTATTGGCGGGATATTTTAAGGAAAAGGAAGGATAGAGCCGTACTCAAAACCCGACCAATTCAACCTTAAGGGAAAATCCAACACCCCAGAAAACCCGACGCTGCCGGAGAAAAAGTGGCTGAGTCACCTGTTTACCGCTTTTCTGAGTTGGTTTGCCTGCGGCTTTGGGTTCGGGCTGATAGCGAGTAGATATCGATGAATCCAGTAGCTGCCTCGTGATCAAATGAGTCAGTCGTCGAGTAAGTAGCCAGATCAAAGTCGTAAAGCGAGAACGGCGAGCGTCGACCCACTACAAGGCAAGAGCCCTTGTGTAGTCGCAGGCGAACGTCACCGGTCGAGTACTCGTGAACACTGTCCATGAACGCAGCGATGTTTGTGCGAAGCTCTGTGAACCAGCGACCGTCGTAAACCATGTCTGAATAGATTGCCGAAAGATTCTCTTTCACACGCTGCTGCTCACGAGACATTGTTGATGTTTCGAGCGCCTTCAAAGCGGTGTGCAGAACAATAGCGGCCGGAGTTTCGTAAACCTCGCGTGACTTGATGCCGACCAAGCGGTTTTCCACATGATCGATTCGGCCAACACCGTGCTCGCCAGCCATGTCGTTCAAGATAGCGATGAGTTCAACACCCGACTTCGGAGTGCCATCTATAGATACCGGAATGCCCTTTTCGAAGCCGACAACTACTTCGATTGGTTCATCTGGAGTATCGCTGATCTGCTTCGTCCACGAGAAAGCGTCCTCGGGCGGAGCGAGCCAAGTGTCTTCGAGATCTTCACCCTCGATAGCTTGACCCCACAGGTTGCGGTCGATCGAGTACACACGCTGGTCGGTACCGACTTCGCGTAGCTCGAGTCCAGCTTTCTGGGCGTAAAGCTTCTCTTCGTCACGTGTCATGCCCCATTCACGGGCAGGTGCGACAATCCTAAGAGGCTCACCGGATGCGGCAAGAGTCATGATTCCGGAGTCGAAACGAACTTGGTCGTTTCCTTTACCTGTGCAGCCGTGGGCTACAGCCGTGGCACCGACTTCACGTGCGGCTTCAACCAATTTCTTAGCCATAAGCGGGCGTCCAAGTGCAGTGGAAAGCGCATAAACGCCTTCGTACATGGCTCCCGCTTTTAGGCCAGGGAATACATATTCGTTCACGAACTCATCCCGAACGTCCCAAACTAGTGACTGAACTGCGCCGGCTTGAGCTGCCCGTTCCTTCACTCCGACGATTTCGGGCCCTGCGCCAAGATCAACGGTGAGGGTTACAACGTCCATGTTGTAGTTCTCTTGGATCCATACGGTTGAGATTGTTGAGTCCATGCCCCCGCTATAAGCGAGGACGCACTTTTCCCTTGCCATGTTTACGTAATTTTCCTATTTGGTATTGGCGGACGAGGAGCGTGTTTCTGCGACTGTGATGAGAAGCAACATGACTATTCTCTCGCTAGTTGGGGGAATTGTCATCTCCGTTTGCTCCGTGCGTCATCGAATGACTTGGTCGCGCGTAGCATTTCGTTAGTCGCGCTCTTCATCGAATGACTCGGCTCTGTGTCGCAATATGGCATGGCTTCTAACTCCCTCTCGAAGGAGAGAGGACAGTGACAGCGAAGCGGTTCGCTTCCGGACAGGGAGCGATTTGTCGTTAGGATATAAATTTGCAATCGAAGTACGGCATGGACTGTCTCTTTCGAGCGCCTCAGTGTGAATGGCATTAATGAAATCAGCCCCGGTCAATTTCTTGATCGAGGCTGATTTTTCTAACTAATTGATTCAGACATGCTTAGGTTTGGGCTGATCCGCTCGTCTTACTTGCTGGTCCCTTCTAGAACCTTGTCCAAAATAGCTACCGCTTCATCGATTTCGTCTCGAGTTACGTTTAGCGGCGGCATGAAGCGGATCATGTTGGGTCGGACTGCGTTGATGAGGAGTCCCTCGGGCAGAGCGGCCGTAACTGTTGCTCCAGCGATATCGATGTTCATTTGAAGTGCGATTAGCATTCCCATGCCTCGAACTTCAGTAATGAAATCGTACTTCTCCGAGAGAGCGTTTAGTTTGCCCTGGAAGTAAGTACCAGTTTCGTTTGCGAGAGCAGGAATGTCTTCTTCGACAATCACTTTGGCAGCTGCAGCGCCGGCCGCAGTTGTCAGAGCGTTTCCACCGAACGTAGATCCATGGTCGCCTGGTTCAAGAACCGAGCAGAATTCCTTTGTGAGGAATGCGCCCAGCGGTGCCCCTGAACCGAGAGCCTTAGCCAGCGTCATTACATCAGGCTCAACACCTGGGAACTGCTGGTATCCGAATAGTGTTCCGAGTCGACCCATTCCGGTCTGAACTTCGTCGAGGATGAACAGAATGTTCTTCTCGTGGCAGAAATCCATGATGTCCTTCAGGTAGTTGTCGGAAGGAATGTTTACTCCGCCTTCACCCTGAACCGGTTCTAGCATTACTGCACAAGTTCGACCTTCAACGTAGGCATCTTTGATTGCCTGAACATCGTTGTAATCAACGTTTACGAATCCCGGCATGAGCGGTGTCCACTTTTCCTGATAGGCAGGCTGGCCAGTAGCGGCCATCATTGCTTGAGTACGACCGTGGAACGAATCGAACGTGGTGATGATCTCGTATGCACCGTCGAGCTTCGTCTTGCCCCACTTGCGAGCCACTTTGCAAGCACCTTCGTTGGCTTCTGCCCCAGAGTTGCAGAAGAAGACACGGTCGACATCGGAGTTGTCGACGAGAATCTTCGCAAGTGGTAGTTGAGGTGTGGTGTAGAACAAGTTAGACATCTGCAGGATTTTTCCTGCCTGATCACGAATAGCTTCAGTTACAGCAGGGTGGTTGTGTCCGATGTTTAGGACTGCCCAGCCTGCTGTGAAATCGAGATAGCTCTTGTCGTCATTGTCGAATACCCGGGTGCCTTCCCCTCGAACTAGGACAGGTGGCATTCGATTAACCACTTGCATGTAGTACTTGGATTCGAGGGCTTTGTAGTCATCCGAGCTAGTCATTGTTCTTCTCTTTTTTCTTGAGGCTGGCGTGCCAGTTATTTTGGACACGATCCCTACAGTGAAAATTGACGCTTGTTTAGCGGCATTTGCTAATCACAATCCGTAATTTGCAGAACGTGAACTATATCGTAGAGGCGATGAGATTGGGGTGAGGAGTTTGAACTACTCTTTGCGACCGGGCTTCCATCCACGGGCCGCTGCACGCCCGAACAGTATGAATGCCAGCGCTATTACGCTTGTAATTGCTGGCCATTCGGCTCTTATTGGGAAATCTACGTCGACCGCAAACACGTTTATTACGGAAGAGACGACCACAACGACGATGAGTCCGGTTAGTGCACCGTGTCCGCTGCTTTTCAGCTTGGCGATCACCAGCATTCCGAGTGTTATTCCTGCCAGACCGGCGATTGGCATGAGTGCGAGGACTACACCTGCCCCGCATGCCAATCCTGCTCCACCGCGGAATCGGTTGAACACCGGGTACCAGTGACCCGCAACGGCTGCCCATCCTCCGATAAACCAGAGATCTTGAGGAGTACCTAGTGCCCAAGCTAGTAGTATGGGTACTGCTGCTTTTAGTCCATCAGCGATAAATACCGCTACGCCTATTCGTCGGTCGATCTTTCGAAATACGTTTGCAGCACCAGGGTTACCCGTGCCGGTTTCGAACAAATCGACACCAGAGCGCATGGTGAACAGCTTGGCGAAAGGAATTGAACCCAAGACATATCCGAATATCAGCATCGCAATGACGTGACTGGCTGTGTCCATGTTGAGTTCCTTGTTGGCGGGCTATTTACTTCGGTGACTGAACGAGAAGTGCTTATGTAATTCGAGTACCGATATCTTCGCCACGTGCACAGGCTAGCAATGCCCCCGCAAGTCGACCGTCAATGATGTGACCTGATTCAACAATTGATACAGCATCGGCACAGGCTTCTATCTTAGGAATCATTCCGCCAGCCGCTATTCCGCCTGCGATAAGATCCATAGCTTGGCCGCGAGTCATTCGGGGGATCAGCCTTCTACGGGCGTCTAGAACACCTTCAACGTCGGTCTGGAACACTAGCTGGTCAGCACGAACAGCTTTGGCGATGTGCCCTGCTGATGTATCTGCATTTACGTTCAATATACGGTCTTCACCAGATTCAGAGGGGAACAAATGAAGAGCTGTAGGTGCGATAACCGGTATTCCGCCTGAATTAATTACAGTTTCAACCGGTGCGGCGTTTGCTTTGACGATTTTGCCAACGTAACCGAGATCAGGATCAAGAATTTCTGCCTGAAGCAGCCCCCCTGATACGCCTGAAATTCCAATTGCATTTGCGCCGTTAGCCTGAAATTCAGCTACCAATTGCGAGTTTACAAGTCCTGCTAGAACAGCGATAGCTACTTCCAGAGTTGCTCCGTCTGTTCTTCTTAGTCCCTGAACGAATTCTGGATGGATACCTTGCTTGGTAACCCAGTTGCTGATGACTTTTCCACCGCCGTGTACAACAACAGGCTTAGCGCCTTGCTCCCAAAGATCGACGATATCTGGAACGGTACTGTCGCCTTCGCCCAGCGTACTTCCACCGATTTTGATGACAATAGTCTTGCCGAAAACGTCGCGTTTGTCCGAAGTGGTCATTGCGCGACTACTTCGTGATTGCCGTTTTGTGAACTACAAAAAAACGAATAATAGAGGGTAATAAGCACTCACTTGCCCCCGTGGAGTTGGCGTTGGCATCTCACAGCGATATCCCTTTGAAGACGATTACGTCGTGTAGGCCGAGTTGAATACAACGTACTCTTCGGTGAGATCGCAGCCCCATGCCACGCCCGTTCCATCACCAACGTTGAGGTCCACTCGAAGCCTCACCTGGTCGCCACCGAGAGCGCTTACTACGCTCTGGATGTTATAGGAGATGGCTTTGCCAGCATGGACGATCTGAATGTCGTTCACGTAGCAATCGATCTTCGATTCATCGAGAGGAATCTCAGCCTTGCCAACAGCCATAAAAATTCGACCCCAGTTGGGGTCTCGTCCGTAAACGGCAGTTTTTACTAGGAGGGACGCTGCACATGATCGTGATGCTTTGAGTGCGTCATCGGTTGAATGTGCGCCGTTGACGGTCACTTCGATCAACTTGGTTGCACCTTCGCCATCACGGGCGATTTCTATTGCAAGATACTGGCTGACTTTTAGCACTGCTTCAGTGAAAGCCTTCGAGGCGTCGTCGCCACCGGATATAACAGATCCACCGGCTGCACCGTTGGCTAGCAGCAGAACGGTGTCGTTCGTACTTTGGTCTCCGTCAACGTCAATCTGATTGAAGGAAAGTTTCACTGCACCTGAAAGGGTTTCTTTTAAGAATCTAGTTTCAACATTTGCGTCGGTTGTTATATACGCCAGCATTGTCGCCATGTTCGGGTGAATCATCCCCGAGCCTTTGGATACGCCGCCAACGGTGTGGGTAACACCGTCGACATCGAACGATACTGCGATTTCTTTGGTGCGCTTGTCGGTAGTGAGAATTGCTTTTGCAAATTCACCGCCTCCGTCTTCGGTCACTTCGATCTGAGGAATGAATTCACGCATGAGAGCCATCGGAATCTCAACACCGATAACACCAGTAGAGCTAACCAGAGTTTGTTCCTCTGTAATCCCAAGGTGATCAGCTGCGATCTTGGTCATATCTTTGGCGTCAATCATTCCCTGATCACCGACCGCCGTATTAGCACAACCACTATTTACTACTACTGCGTGAACAAGATTTCCGGTTTCGACTCGTGCTTTATCGAGAGTTACCGTGGGAGAAATTATGGTGTTTTGCGAAAACGTACCGGCTACTGCGCATGGAGCCGATGAATAGATGATGCCGATATCTTTTTTATCGACGCCTGGGGTTTTGATTCCTGCGAATATGCCTCCGGCAGAAAAGCCTTTGGCGGAAGTGACGGTGCCGCTAGGCACGGATGCAATAAGGACTGTCATGGCAATTATCTAAGTAGTTCACTGGTACAACCGCATCGGACATGAGCCCGGTCAGAGGGGTACTAGCGATTAAGTGAGTGTTATTAGAGATCCTAAGAAGTTAATGCATCACTTGTTCAAAGCATTCAACGAATGCCCGGCGTAAAACTATTATTCTAATAAAATAGAAAAAAGTGGTGCAGTTTAAATCGAAATGTGAGTATACAGCAGAGAGTGCACTAGTCCGCTAGGAATTAGGCTGCTGAGTCGATGTCGGATACTCGTTCATTCGCCGAACAGCAACTCATCTAACATGGATATTCGACTAAATCTTAGGCCTTGCGTGAAGGTGTGCAGCTAGCGAGTAGCGCAAGAGATGAAGACTTCTAGACGGATTCACCGGTTTCAACTGAAGGTCCTGAAGTCGTACGTATCGCCATCTACCGGCGAAGCACTTCCGTTCGGTATCGATACATATACCCAATCTAATGAAAATAAACCCTCGGAAGAAGATGACATGTATTCCGGTGCGTGTTTTGATCTAGTCGCTGCCGCTCTTGCAGATATATCGGGTAGTGCGTCAACGATTGAATCTGAACGCATTGCATCTCTCAGGCATCTAACAATTTAAACACTCGAAAAATACAGTGTGACAGGCGATTGCTGAAATGCAGCAGCTTTACAGGCGAAGCGCCTATCGACACAAATGCCTAATGCTTCTAAACTTTCCAGTAGGTAACCACTTTGGGCGTATACGATTCAGCGGTGTGAGGAAACATTATCGGCATCAAGCAAGTTGACGTATTAATTGCTGGACAAGGTGCGGCCGCGTTCGCAGCTGGGCTCTATTCATCTCGTTATCAAGTAGAAACACTGATAGTAGGAGAGCAGTTTGGTGGCGAAACTGCCATCGGCGGATTAATAGAAAACTATCCTGGCCAACCTGACATGGATGGCTTCGATCTGATGATGAAGTTCAAAGAGCAGTGCGACAATCTCAAGACTCCAATAGTGTCTTCGAACTTGAAGACTGTTGAAAAGAATGGCGATGTCTACAGAGCCGTTCTTGAAGATGGCATCGAAATAGACGCCATTTCAATAATCCTTGCAGTTGGTCGTGAACGTCGAAAGCTTTCCCTTCCCAAAGAAGAAGAATGGACTGGAAACGGCGTTTCGTATTGCTGCACTTGTGATGCCCCTTTGTATCGAAATAAGAAGGCTGCAGCGGTTGTCGGCGGTGGTAACGCTGCGGTTGAAGGTGCCGTTCTTCTCGCAAAATACGCTGAAACTGTTTATTTGATTTACCGACGTGATGAATTGACTCGACCCGAGCCAATTCTTCTCAAGGTTCTTCATCAGACCGATAACGTAAAGGTTCTCTATTCGACCGAAATTACTGAACTTTTAGGCAGTGATGAATCGGGACTTACGGGAATTCGAGTCAACAAGTCGTGGGAAGGCCAGGACGAACTAACTATCGACGGATTGTTCGTTGAAGCTGGTGCAGACCCTCGACTCGATATTCCAAATCAACTCGGTCTTGAAATCAATCCGAACACCGGTGAAGTGCATGTTGATAAGGGGTTAAACACATCAGTCGCAGGTATTTATGCTGCGGGTGATCTAACTGACGGTACTGAGTTGAAGCAGACCATTACGGCTGCATCCCAGGGAGCTATTGCTGCTCTATCTGCGTATCAGCACATCATGGAAGTGAAGTCCGGATGGCAGGATGCTAAGTCGTCCGCCCCGGCTGGCGTTTCAGGCGACTGATAGTTTTACGCCTATCGTGTATCAAAAGCATTTGAGTAATCTTTTCCCAGTCGACGGCAATATGGCATCCGACCAGTAGTTGACCGGCAGGGTAGTCGATTTTTACTACGCAGGATCACTCATAAAGAATAGTAGCGACTGACATCAGATAGTCACTTATACGCGGGAACGGTTGTGATACCACCAGCTAATGTAATTGACAAGAACCAGTGTGGATTCAACTCGTCACTAGCTGACGATAGGCATACAGATTGCCTAGTGCGGTTCCCCCGTGTGTATGGGGCCGTTCGTAATTCAACACTGCACGGGTAGTTACGATTCATGGAGTGTGTGATGATTGCATCCCGCCGTGAGGATGTGAGGATTTAGTCGGCGGGTAATATCGGAGCTATATCATCGGTAATCGTTCTGAAAAGCGCCCGATTTACGAAGGATATCACCAGCTATTAAGAAGCATCCGGCATGGAATCCGATGACGCTGAGACCTGTTCCTTGTGCTAAGTATCCAGATGGGTACAAGCCTGGTATATCAACCGATTCAAACGTTGCTTG
Organism: Dehalococcoidia bacterium; assembly: GCA_026421185.1. Taxonomy (GTDB): domain Bacteria; phylum Chloroflexota; class Dehalococcoidia; order Lucifugimonadales; family Lucifugimonadaceae; genus Lucifugimonas. Next base: position 16,650 of record JAPKCH010000019.1, read on the forward strand.
GTCGACGACAAGTTGGTTCAACTGGAACCGGAAATTGTCTTTCTTAGCATGAAAGCTGAGATCGCTATACGAGTTGAGAATCTCATAGTCAGGGTCTCCACCGATTTCTACTATGGCGTGATCGATCTGAACCTGAACTAGCCCCTCAGGAGTCGAAATAGTAACGAGTCCTGAGGGGTCAAAAGCTGTGACTGTCGAGCCATAAAGTAGCCCCATGCGTTCCTGACCACCTGAGAGAATCTCTCCCCAGCGTTGGTAGTACGGCAGGAACTGAGAATCATTGATCAGCTTCAAATGGGTGTCTGGCTGTTGCCTCATTACATATACGACCATTCGGCCAGCATCGTGAAGCTCTTGGGCGGCCCAATCAGCCGATCTCCCACCGCCAATAACCATCACTCGCTTGCTCGAGTAGTCGTCAGGGTGCGTGTAGGCGAGCGACACGTAGTTTTGATCTGTTCCTCTTGCATCAAGCGCCCTAATGGAAGACCGAGGCCCGACTCCGAATACCACGTAGTCGCATGAGTATGTAATGGTCGCTCCAGATGATTGATCAACGGCATAAACTACGAAACGAGCGTCGATATCGTCTCCCGCGGGGGAGATGCTGGTGACTTTCATTCCGGAACGAATGTGATCGCTAAGTCCAAGCTCTTTAGCGCATGCCCGATAGTAGGGAACGAGGTCGTCTCGGTGAACCAATACGTTGAGGTCTCGTTCTCGCCCCGTCTGTTCGTAGAATTTTCCGATCGGGTAATGAGCTAGTTCCATCCAGTGGGCAGGGCCGAGCGTCATCTGTTCTTTCGGAACATTGTTCCATAGACCGCCTGGACCATCGGTTGTGAGCATAAGCCAATCGGATCTCTGCTGTTTCGTGAACTTTAGAGCCCAGTCGTTGAGTGGTACGGCATCTTGAATAGGGTGGTGTCGCATACGGTAGAACTCGATCGGACGATGCCCGCGATCTAGTAACTCATGTGGATCGAATGCGAGCGGGTTGCCTTCGTTTGCTTTCGCGAATGATTGAACTTCGGCAGATGGAAATTCGTAGGCACCCTCGAACCGTGGATGCCAGCCTTCGAGCGTTGCTGCAACACCAAGCCCACCGGGACCGCCGCCGGCAATAATCACGCTGTGGTGTTCCAACTAGTTCCCGCCTGACATCAGTATTTTTCACATCGCCTGTCCGCACTCTATTGCGGGTGAGCAAAATCAATGTCTGATTCTAAAGAACTATGCCGTACGGCGGTTGTCAGTTCAGTAGTGAACCGGAATCGAGCAATAAATACTTGACAGGTTGTTTACTACGCTGCGTTTGCAGAGTGAGACAGCCTTGCACAGCGGATTCTCTTGATGAGGTCGGCGTTGCTACTGAGAGAGGACGATATGATCACCGAAATATCCAATGTGTCCTCATGAATTTTTAGATCTCTGAGAGTGGTACACCCATCAGCTACCGGCATCATAAAATCGAGCATGATTACGTCGATTTGTTCAGATATCCCTCACTTGAAAACATTTGTGCAGTCAACAGATTCGATCATCTCGTGCCTTGCCGTTTGGAGGATGTTTACTATTTTGACTCTAACGAATACAGCGTCAATAACTAAGAGTATCTTTGCCATAAATGATGCACCTTATTAGCGCGTAACGACTAATAGTCGATCTTCCTGAACTTTTCGGATTAGCGGCGCTTGTACGAGTCAGTTTTCCACGATCCTTGTGGGTCCACATCGGGGTGGTAACTTGTGGATATCGCCCAGATAAGCAAGTATGTGATTAATCAGTGTTAGCCCTGCTTCTTGTTTTGCAGTTGGTTTCATTCAGGCTTCATATGACTACTTACTAGACTGCGCTTTGTCTACGACTTCTAAGATTGCAGGAACTATCTGTGGCCACGCTCCGGATGGGAGTTCGTGACTCATGCCTTCGATCATCGTTAGCCTCGCGTTTGGAATCAAATCTGCGGTATCAACAGCGCCTGCTGTATTGAGGAGATTGTCCTTGCTTCCGTGAATGACTGCTACGGGCAGATCGAGCTTGCTCAAGTTGGCGCTGTGAGTGGCGTATTCGAGAATTTGATCGGTGGTCATGAACATCAACGAGTGACGCATTACACCATTTGAATCGTCTGACCGATCTCGCATATCTGTTCGTTTTTTGAGACCGACTTCTTCGTCGAATTTGAAATGGGTTCCAGAGAAGAGTCGATCTCCATCGACTGCTCGCTTGATCTGCTCTTCACGACCAATAGGTGCGGGTAGTCGGAAGAAATCCATAACTTCTTGACTATTGCCAACTTCGAGATCTGGATTGCCTGATGTCGATGCGATCGAGCTAAGTGATGCGATGCTACTGGGATGAAGTGTGGCCACTCGCTGGCCGATCATGCCGCCCATAGACCTGCCTACTACGTGGACGGGAGCGTCGGATATTTCTGTGATCAAGGCGACTGTATCGTCCACCATGTCAGAGTACGTATAGGGTGGAGTTATCGTTTCGCCGTTCTGAATCTTGTGCATTTCTTCTCTGGGATTAGGACAGGTAGCGTCGAAGTGAGTCGAAAGTCCAACGTCACGGGTGTCGACCCGATGAACAGTGCAGTCTTGTTCGGCGATTATCTGGCAAAACTGGTCGAGCCATTCGAGCATTTGGCATCCGGCTCCGGGGAGCAGTATTACGGATCGTGAGCCGTTACCGAACGTTTCGTAGGCTATTTCGATTCCGTTGACTGCTGCGATTGGCACTGGCTACTCCTTTGCTTATACAAGTTCAACATAGCGAGTATTTTACTCCTAGCAATTGACTACGAGCGTCGGTGAGGGTCAGCTAATTTTACGGCAAAGGAGCAGCTAATCAGTCGCTGCAGGCATGATCGTAATTTGGATACTGTCGCAGATTGCGCGCTAGCGAATCGCGAAGTCACGCTAAGTGGCGCGCGTTGCGGTTCGTTACCGGAATCTTGTTTGAGCGTTCGGCGAGTGATTTTTTAGCTGCAGTTGGGATTTCTAAATCGGTTATTCAACTACCTGTGGATCGACTATCGTCATAAGCAAAGCGCAGTGTTCGAGTGCTTGATCTTGGTTTGCGCCTTCGCACAGCATAACCATGTTGCCGTAGATTGCGTATCCGCCGTACATCGCTTGAACTGTGCCGCTGCCGTGAGTGCCGACTCCGCCAGCGAAGAAGGCTCGACGGTCTTTGAGACCTACATCCCAAGTGGCGTCTTCTTCGTCGAGTAGAGCGGTTTCACCTGAAGCCTCGATGGCTAACGATGTACCAAGTTCGATAGCGTCGGCGTGTGAAGCGTAAAAGCGTATTTCATATTCTTTGGCAACTGATCCGCTGGACTTCCAGAAACCGTTCGATGCGCTAACTGCTCCGATGAGACCTTCGACATCGTACTCGTGCGAGATTTTGAAATTTGCAGACTTGAAATCGTCGATCGTGAAACTTCGCTCGGAGGGAGTTATCTGCGTAAATACATCAAGCTGAGTTTGGGTGTTATCGCTACTGCCGCAGCCGCTGAGGGCGAGAAGGGCGATTAGGGACAGAATCAGGCGTGACGATTTCAACGAGGTCATGCTTTCGTTGGAAGTGAGAAATAAATTGAAATTATAAACCAAGAAGGCGACTCGCCTTTTCAATATTTAGTGACTGCCACATCGACGGACTTCTCGCAATGAAAAAGGTGCATTGTGATTTAGGTCACAAAGAGCCGAGCTGAAAAAAACGTGACTCGTCACACCGGTTTTACGATCCAGTCGGCGCCTTCACCTCGAACTACTCGGCCTACATTGTCCATTGTGAACTGCGCCGAGTTCCACTCTGATTCGATTGCTCGGGTTGCTAGGTGAGGTGTGACTACAACGTTTTCCATAGTCGGCAGCGGGTTGTCGGCTTCGATTGGCTCGACTTCAGTAACGTCAAGACCAGCTGCGAAAATTTCCTTCGCCTCAAGCGCTCGAATTAGAGCATTTTCGTCGACTACTGGACCACGGCAAGTGTTGATGAGAATTGCTGTCGACTTCATCATTGCGAACTCACGATCCGACATCATGTGTTCGGTAACTCTGTCGTGTGGAACGTGGAGGGTGATAATGTCGCAGGTAGAAACGAGTTCGTCGAAGTCAACTTGCGTTGCGCCAGTGGCCGCTATGTACTCGTCGTCATGCTCAACAACGTCATGGAAGACGAGTTCGCACTCCCAACCGGCGAGTCGTTTGGCAACCCGTGATCCGATTCTGCCTAGACCAACAATTCCGATTCGCTTACCAACGAGTGTGTGAAATTCAGCCCTGTCGCCTTCAACACCCTTCATCCATGTGCCGTCTTTAACGCTCTGTATCTGAACATCGAGCTTGCGGTTCGTTGAAAACATAAGACCAATGGCGTGCTCCGCAACTGCGACGGCGTTTGCTCCACCGTTGTTGGAAACGTCGACACCAAGTTCCGCAAGTGCAGCCTTGTCTATGTAGTCGGTGCCTGCGCTGAAAGTCTGTACGAGTTTTAGTGTGCCGAGTTTTTCTGCCAGTGGAACCAATTCTTTGTTGTGCCCAGTTGGAAGGATTACGACAGCGCCTTTGCACTGTTCGACGATATTGACGAATGACTGTTCACTGTCGACGAACTTGAGTTCTATTCCACCAACACGTTCTGCAGCCTCGGCGGTTTCTTTCATTCGTATTTTCGACCCTTCGTTATCGGGACCGATAATTACTGCGATGTTAGACATGTTTATGAACTGCTTTGCTTTGTTTTTGTAAATTGTGGAGACTAATAGGGCTAAAACGGATTACTACGCAAGCGAACCGTATGTACGACGGCAGATTATACTTACAAGGTTCGATCAAAACGCAACTCGTTTAGTGATCTTTACAAATTGATGCGTTCGCCGTACACGCCGGATGTAATAAAAAAATTCGAAACACCTAACTTCATCTCACGAAAAAGAACTTGAACTCAGTAACAGTACGCGCTCCTGCAACAACCGCCAATCTCGGACCCGGATTCGACAGCATTGGTATGGCTCTCGATATGTGGAACGAGCTCACCATAACTAGAGGTGAGTTCAGTGTTTCGACGGTTGGCGAGGGCGCTGATCTGCTGCCTCAGGACACGCGTAACCTTATCGTGACTGGTGTGAACGCGGTTTTTAACCACATCGGTGAAGCGATTCCGGATCTTGAGTACCAATGTAATAACGTAATTCCGTTTGCACGAGGTATGGGCAGCAGTTCAGCGGCGATCGTGAGCGGTTTGGTCGCAGGTTCTGCCATTTCAGGCGCTGATCTTTCTAAAGAAGAATTAACGATTATTGCCGCCGACATTGAGGGGCACCCCGATAACGTTGCGCCCGCTATTTACGGTGGTTGTACGGTTGGTGTTCGCAATGGGGCTGATAAGTGGATTGTCGATCAGGTAAAAATTCCTGAAGGCTTGCACGCGGTTCTTTTCGTCCCTGAAATCCATACGAATACAAACGAATCTCGTGCCGTTCTACCTGATCTAATCAGCCGAACTGACGCGGTATTCAACATTGGTCGAGCAGCGCTATTAGTGAACGCTCTTTCATCAGGTCGGCTTGAACTGCTGAAGTACGCCACTGATGACCGTATTCACCAGCCTCACCGAACTCAGGCGTTCAAAGCAATGCCTCATTTGATTGAAGCGGCTATTAAGGGTGGAGCACATGGCGCTTTCTTGTCTGGAGCTGGGCCTTCGGTTCTAGCTCTTGCAACTGGTCGAGAAGTGACGATCAGCTACGAAATGGCCGAAACTGCTCGCACACATGGTGTCGATGGCAAGCCGATGATCATGTCGATTGCTCACGAAGGTGCCGGAGTGATTGCAAGCTCATGACGACTGAATATGCGATAGAGCGGCGTCCGGTTATTGTCCAGAAATACGGGGGAAGCTCGCTCGCTACTGCGGAACATATTCAAAATGTAGCGGCTCGCATTCAGGTGCGCAAAGACGATGGCGTGGATGTGATCGTGGTCGTTTCGGCGATGGGTGATTCAACTGATGATCTAATAGCACTGTCAGAGGCTGTTACCAACGGCCATTCGCCAGATGCTCGCGAGATGGACACACTACTATCAACAGGCGAGCTTGTTAGTTCAACTCTGATGGCGATGGCGCTAAAAGAACGTGGCTACGCTGCGATTAGCCTGAGTGGTATTCAAGCCGGTATCAAGACTGACATGGTTCATGGATCAGCCCGTATCGCTGATATTAAAACCGACCGTATTCGAAAAGAACTCGATCGAGGACGAATCGTTATCGTGGCGGGTTTTCAGGGTTTAGCTGAATCGGGCGATATCACGACATTGGGTCGTGGTGGATCGGATACTACCGCAGTTGCGTTGGCAGTTGCTGTCGACGCTGAACGTTGCGAGATATATACAGACGTCGATGGCATCTACACGACAGATCCGCGACTTACCGATAAGGCACGTAAGCTTGCCGAAATTAGCTTTCAGGAAATGCTAGAAATGGCTGTTCTTGGAGCGAAGATGAATCCACGTTCGATCGAACTTGGTGCTGTTTACGACATGCCGGTTTACGTTGCATCGTCATTCTCATATGAATCTGGCACGCTTATCCACGGAGGAGAGCACACTATGGAAGTCCGCAAAGCGGTTACCGGTATCGCAGTCGATCGAAATGTAGGAAAAATTACCGTTCGAGGTGTGATCGATCGACCCGGAGTGGCAGCAGGATTGCTCCAGCCGCTTGCCGACGCTGGTGTGAGCGTTGACGTTATCGTTCAGAACGCATCTTCCGATGGAACTACCGACTTTACGTTCACAGTGGCTCAGGCGAGTGTGGATAAGGCAGCGGAAATTCTTGGTAGTGATTCAGGCGTTGAGTACGCTGAAGTCGTTACGGGTTCTGATCTAGCGAAAGTAAGCATCGTCGGAACTGGAATGGAGAATGCTCCCGGTTACGCAGCCAAGATGTTCGCTACGCTTTCCGAAGTCGGCGTGAACATCGATATGATCACCACTTCTGAGATTAGAATTACGACAATCATTGATCGTGATCAGGTCCAAAGTGCTGTTCAGGCACTCCATGATGCATTTGAGCTTGAGAAGAACGAGTAGACTGTCCCTCTTCTAGTTTTTTCCCACTACTTCAACAGTATTGAAATCGTAAATTGATCCAGCCGTATTTAAGCGTCGTTATTCCCGCCTACAACGAAGAGGCTCGGATCGCGTCGACGGTTAAAGCGCTTGTCTACTATCTCGACGCTTGGTCAACTGGTGCTGGTGCGTCAGCAGATGACCGTTCATGGGAATTGGTTGTAGTAAGTGATGGCTCGACTGATTCGACCTGCAAGATCGTTTCAGAAATCAGCGCATCGAACGACAATGTCCGACTGATCGACGCTCCGCATGGCGGCAAAGGCGCTGCTGTTCGTCGCGGGATGGATGAGACGATGGGCGACTGGCGATTCTTGTGTGATGCTGATCTTTCCATGCCAGCCGACAATATTGGTCGATTCTTTGGGGATGACCGGAAACCACCGTTTGATGTTTCAATAGGTTCACGTGAGGCGCATGGTGCTCAACGAATTAATGAACCACGTATGCGACACGTAAAAGGGCGCCTGTTCAACTACGCTGTGAAAATATTCGCCATTCGAGGAATAGAAGACACTCAATGTGGATTCAAGCTTTTCTCGACAGAGGCAGCCAAGAAACTATTTCCGCATCAATCTCTCGATGGATGGGCGTTTGACGTTGAATTGCTAGTGATGGCAAAAAACGCCGGATTCAGTATTGGTGAAGTGCCTATCGATTGGTACTACGGAGAAGGTTCTAAGATGACCCTGTATCAGGGCGTAATTGCAGTGCTAGATGTTGCGAGAGTTGGCGTGAACAACCTGTTCAGAAAATACCGAGTCATCGAACGAAAGGGTGGTGCATAACTATGTTTTCAAACCCTTCCACCGGCGAAATACGGATGATACTCAAAGAATCTAAGACAATAGCTGTAATTGGTATATCCGACCGAGAAGATCGAGCCAGCAAGTACGTTTCTGAGTACATGCAATCTGAGGGCTACGCGATTTATCCGGTGAATCCTAATATCGATGAATGGAACGGAATCAAAGCGTTCGATTCCCTGGCCGATATTCCTGTGAAAATAGATATCGTCGATGTGTTTAGGCGTTCATCCCAAGTTTTACCCCTCGCCGGGGATGCCGTAGACGCTGGCGTAAATGTAATCTGGCTTCAGCAAGGCGTTGTGAACGAGAAGGTCGCCGATATAGCTTCGAAGGCTGGCATTATCGTAATCATGGATTCTTGCATCATGGTTGAACACAAATCTATGAAGTTGGGCTTCTGATATTGGCTGACTAGTCTAAGAATATGAACGGAAGTGCCACAGATTCAATTAAAGTCGTAATCGTTGTACCGACCTACAATGAAGCTGAAACTTTGCCAATTCTTGTCGAGAAGGTTCTTCAGCAGAATATTGATGGGCTTGGATTTGTAGTCGTTGATGATGGTTCACCTGACGGAACCGGAGATATAGCCGATCGGATCGCTGGCGACTTCGACGGCGTGTTCATTGTTTTGCACCGTGAAGGTAAACAAGGCCTTGGAACGGCTTACATGGCAGGATTCCAGACTGCGCTTGATGCCGGGGCTGAGCGAATAATCGAGATGGACGCCGATTTATCCCATCCTCCAGAAGTATTACAAGGGCTGATAAACGAACTAGAAAGTGCGGATGTTGCAGTCGCTTCTCGATATGTTGCCGGCGGCGGGGTCGATCCCGAGTGGAGTTGGGGCAGGCAGCAGATTAGCTATTGGGGCAATATGGGTATTCGCCTGATATTAGGTCTTAAGGTCAAAGATTCCACAGCAGGTTTCAAGGGGTTCCGACGTAAAACTCTTGAGTCGATCGGTATCGATCGACTCAAACTCAGTGGGTTCGGATTTCAGGCTGAGGTGGCTTATCGATGTCAGCAGGCGGGCATGAACGTCGTAGAGCATCCGTATGTGTTCATGGATCGCACCGTTGGTAAGTCAAAAATGTCCTTTGGCATAGTCGTGGAAGCGTTCTTCCATCTTTCCTGGCTACGTATTACTGGATAACTTTCGCCCTTTATGTAACGAATATAAATCATGCAAGAAAACGGCAACGAGTACCGAATGTTGTGGCGGCAAGACGGAGTTGTGAAACTTGTTGATCAACGCCTGATTACATACAGATTCTAAGTTGCCTAAGCCGTTCTATCGTTTAAATACAGAACGAACCGTATGGGCGGTTTGAGATTAATTTGAGAGTGTTTTAAATAGCAACGGAAGCGCTTCTCCAGCCGTCGAGCGCAAAGATACCTCACAAATTGGCGTTAGTTTAGTTTCGGTCGGGTTAATCTCAATAATCGTTGCGCCTAAAGACTCTGCGATCCAGAGAAGTCCGCTCGCAGGTCGCACCGTGGCAGATGTGCCGATGGAAAGTACACAGTCAGCTTTGTTGATTTCAGATCTGGCGGCAGTCATCACATCGTCAGGAATAGGTTCACCGAACATCACCGTGTCGAATTTCACGATGCCACCACATTTCTTGCATGGATCGGGAGCGTAGAGCGGCACGAAATCGCCTAGAGAAACTCGATCTCCGCATTCAATACAACGTAATTTTGTTCGATTGCCATGAATTTCAATTAGGTTTTGAAGTCCAGCTTTCTCGTCGAGTGCGTCGATGTTTTGAGTCACAAGAGATTGAATGTTGCCCTGTTTTTCCAGCTCGACTAGTGCGTAGTGACCAACGTGAGGTTCAGCATTGGTGAGAGCGTGTCGCAATTCATTGATATGGGAATCGATCTTTTCGTTGGTTCGACGGTTCCACCAACCTGTTGGGTCTTTTTTGAAATCAGAGTAGCCGTCCATTTTGGGCGCACCGTATTTGGTCCACAGGCCGTCGACTCCTCGGAACGGGGGAATGCCGCTTTCTACTGACATTCCAGCGCCGGTCATCCCAACCACGTAATCGGACTCGCTGACGATAGTTGCGATCTCGTCGATCGTTACTTGTAATTCTTCGTTAGATAATTTGTGTATCGAAGAGTTAGTCATCTGATTTGGAAGAAGGTGTGGTGATCGAATCTTGAGTGACGTACCCGTTAGTAACGGTGTAAATATCTGCTGTTTCCAAAAAAACCTTTGGCACGATGCCAGGTTCTGTCGATGTGAGCAGAACCTGTTCGTGCTTAGTTGCGGCTTCAAGTACCAGAATCCGACGTTCGGGATCTAGCTCGGAGAGAATGTCATCTAAGGCGAGTACTGGAGTTCTTCCGGTCGAACGAGTTACGAACACGGCTTCAGCCAGTTTTAACGAGAGCGCAATTGTTCTCGTTTGACCTCTTGAAGCAAAATTACCTGCTGGATTGTCATTGAGACGGATTTCTATATCGTCCCTATGTGGACCTATAACGGTCATACCTTGAGCGATTTCACGGCGACGAAGTCCTGGCAGAGCGTTCTTCATTTCCAGCTCGATCATTTCAGCTGTCATCTGCGCAATGTCTGGGCGGTCACTCGATGATGCCGTAATACGTGGCCGATACTTGAGCTCGAGCTTGTCGCCTCTGGTGAGATCGCTATGAGCAGGTACAGCGTGTTCGTTTAGCCCATCGACTGCACGTCTACGTGAGTCGGTTACGCGGGAGCCCTCGTACGCTAGGCGTTCGTCCCAGAATGCCAGCTCGAGTTCTTTAGATAGACCGTCACGAATTCGACGAAGAAGCTGGTTACGCTGGGCCATGACCTGACCGTAACGCTGAAGTGATTTCAGATAGGCAGGATCTGACTGCGAGATGAGTATGTCTAGATATCGGCGACGTCTGCCGGGTGAGCCGTGAACAATTTCTAGATCGTCGGCTTCGAAGAACACGATGTTTAGATTGCCTACGAAATCGATAGCCGAGCGTTTTATCCCGTTCACCCTCAGACCCTTGCGGAAACCAACATTTCCATTCGTAGTGGTCGCCGCAGTAACGTCGACATCGATTTGAGCCTGAGTAGTTGTGTCACCTTGCCTGCCTACACCAAGGACCTGCATGTGACCACCGGTTTCAGCTAGTGACCAGTTCACTAGTTCACGTTCGTGAGACGAACGTGCTGATTTAGCGATCGCCAACATATAAGCCGCTTCAAGTAAGTTACTCTTGCCGTGACCATTTCGACCTTGAAATAAGGTGAGTCCGGGGCGCAGCTCGAGTTCAGTATTTGTGTGGTTCCTAAAACCCGTTAGTGAAAGCCGGGATAGATAGATCGGAATGCCCTTTGTGCTGTTGTGCCGCAAGATCTTGTATCGATGAAAACAAGCGGCGAAAAGATTTCAGGTTCGGTGACGGCAAATTTTAGCATCGTGACAGTGTCGAAAACCGAACATGGCGCATCTAACATATTACTGAGTGCGGCAATCAAGATGTCGGCTGATGATGCATAAGTTAGTTGGGATAGGGCTCATCATTATTCTGATCGGCTATGCGGTCTGGACCGTTACAGCCGGTAGCTCCGTTGCACGGGATGAAACGGTAGCGGTTAATTCCAACAGTGCTCGCCATGCTTCCGGAGAGAAATCGCTGGAAATTGTGAGTCTGCTCAGATTCGATGCAATTCCGTCGATTTAGAACCCTAGATTCATTAATCAATCGGAATCCGGCAATACTTACGATCCCGATGAACTCGTACTGGGCGTCGATATAGACGGTGATTCTCGGGCTTATTCTGTGCGGATACTTATACGGCACGAGATCGTCAATGACTTGGTTGGCGGCAAGCCTATTACCGTTACTTGGTGACTGCGTTACTTTACTGGTACCGAGTATTCCAGAGATATAAACGGTGCTGTTGTCGATGGGCATACGCTGGATTTCTTACTCGTCGAACAGGACAGCAGAGAATGGTTGAAGGATTATCAAACGGGTACTTTGCGGGTTCTTTTCACAGGGCAGTCTGATAACGGTGAACTTGTGAGAAGGGAGCTGGAACGAGTTCATTCCATCAACGTGTTTTGTTTTGCGTCGAACAATTTCTATCCTGAAACTAATGTTTGGTGACAGAGTTAGGAAGCTCAGCCTAAATATCGTTCAGGGCACGGATAGAATGATCTGAACTATCTGTAATCTAGACATTTTGGCGGTGTGAATTGGACTTGAAGTCACTTATTCGTGACGTTCCCGACTACCCTTCCGAGGGAATTCTTTTTCGAGATTTGACCCCTGTAATGGCAGATCCTCGAGCGATGAATCACATCACAGAGACATTGGCGGAATATCTTGCTGCCAAGCAAACTCAGGCGATAGCGGCGATAGATGCACGTGGGTTCATATTTGGCGCACCGGTTGCCGCCAAGCTCAGCGTGCCGTTCGTGCCGCTAAGGAAAGCTGGAAAGCTACCGCCACCGGTCGTAGGGGCCGATTATGCTCTTGAGTACGGAACCGCACGATTAGAGGCGAGTACTTCGGGTGCGACCCAGGGCCAGAACATCGCAATTGTCGATGATTTGCTAGCCACTGGCGGGACTGCTGCAGCCGGAGCCAAACTCCTTGAATCGCTCGGCGCAAACGTGGTTTCAATCGTATTTTTGGTTGAACTCACGTTTCTGAGCGGACGTGATCTGCTTCCAAGCGGAGTCGACGTGTTCAGCATGGTTCAGTACTAAATTGGGTGTTACTTCTTTATCTGCGCCGTTAGCGGTTACGTTTGATCTCTGGCAAACCCTTATATTTGAGGTTGACGGATCGGCGAAATCGAACGCCCGACGTGTGTTCCGGACCAAGCATTCTGTGAACGAATTGGCATTGCTCGGTGAGCATGTTGATCCTGAGATTGTTGACGGGCTGTTTTTGAGCCTTTCTGACGAGATTACTGAGGGGCACGATCACGGCCTAGACGCCCAGTATGACGAATGGATATTGAAGATATTCGATCGTATTTCTCCTGGTGTTGAAGCACGTGTCGGAACGGCAGAGGTCATTAGGATTGGGCGGGTTATCGATAGGACGTTCGTTGAGTCACCGCCGTTGCTTCTAGATGGATCACTTGGCGTACTTGAGTCAATCGCTAGTAAGGGCGTAAAGATAGGGCTTGTCTCAAATACCGGCCTCACAAGTCCTGAACTGTACCGAGAGTGGTTCGAACTACAAGGAATCCTCGATAAGTTTGACTTTCTATCGTTTTCCAACGAACAAGAGGTCGCTAAGCCTAATCGTGCGATATTCGAAACGACGCTGGCCGGATTGGGCGTTGTTGCAGATAGAACGCTGCATGTTGGGGACAATATTCACACAGACGTTGGTGGAGCTGCCGCCGTTGGCATGTCGACCGTATGGGTACGAGGCGGGATCGATTCTCCCGTGGAAACCAATGTTGAACCCGACTTCACGGTCGATTCAATCTTAGAGCTGCCAGCAATAGTTGATCGCTGGATATATTCCCTTACCGATTAGCCCTAGTATCGAGCGATACGAATCGTTTGTGAGCGAATCGTGCAGCTGTAGTTAATAGCCCAAAATCGATCACAGTCAGTAACCCGATAAACAGTGTGGCATCGAAGAAGAACTGCTGTGGGAACATGATGATCAGGTAATCGTTGTACGGATCAAGCAACCAGAGATCGTTCGCAAAGCTAAGAAAGTGAAACTGAGTGAACAGCCAGTCAAAATCGATGGCCGCCGTACCGCCGAAGATCAACAAGAATGCACCAGTGCCGATCGCCGACCACTTCAGCGATCTGAGCAGCAAAGGAAATACGTTCTGCTTCAGGGATATTAGTCCCACTGCCAGAAGTAACAGCAACGTAAGCCCTGACCATCGAGTGATCTCGAAGACTGATTGCATCAGAGCCTTAACATCGACCATATGCAGTACTTCTCGCTCTTTGTAGAGTGAGACGTCTTTTCCGTTGTAGTCGACTAATAGATTAAGTAATTCGGCGTCGTTTCCGAAATATTCCTTGATTTGGTCAGCGCCACGATTCAGCTGTTCCACGGGAAGTCCGGTTCGGTTCGCGATATCGTTTCGCCACCAGCCGTAGTCGTAGAGCCATTCGCTATTAGTGATGTAGCTCGTGTTGAAGAGAATCAGGAACAAAGGCAGCACTATTGCGAATATTGCGGCTCCGACAAGTGGGAGCTTGTGTTTGCCAGATGCGTGGGAGACTGAACGGCTTTGTTTGGCTTTTTGCTGCGACTTTGTTGTCATCACAGTTAGGATACTTTGCATTAGTTGAAATGGTGCGTAACCAATACGGAGGAAAACTTGAGTTCTCAAAGGCCACACGGTTCCGATAGTTCACGGACTTCACGAAGCGAGCAAGCTAATGCCGCCGGAGAGGCGTTTGCAGAGCTGACTGCGACTGTGGAGTTGCTCAGAGACCCCGGAGGCTGCCCGTGGGATGCCGAACAGACTCATGTTTCGTTGCGACCAAATCTGTTGGAAGAGACATACGAGACGCTTGAGGCGATTGATTCAGGCGATCCAAAAAGTCTTGAAGAAGAGCTTGGCGACATCATCACTCAGATCATTTTTCACGCCGACATCGCACGAAATGAAGACAATTTCGATGCCGCTTCTGTTTGCAACGCTGTTCGAGAGAAGTTGATCAGCAGGCACCCACACGTATTCGGTGATGACGCCGCAGCTAAAAGTTCTGAAGAGGTCGTTGACAATTGGGAGGCTTTAAAGCGAGCTGAAGCGGGTGGTAAACGCTCGATAGTCGCTTCGTTGCCTTCTGCGATGCCTGCGCTTGCATATTCATCTTCAGTTCAGCGCCGAGTGATGCGAGCCGGGCTTCCGTGGCCTGAAAAGCACGCTATGCCATTGGCATTTGGCTCGATTGAAGGCGAATCACTTGAGGATGGCGAAGATCGTGCGGGTGAGTATCTTATGGCGGTCGCAAGGCAGGTTCACGCTGCTGGTCTCGATGCTGAAATTGCTCTGCGTAAAGCTACGGTCGGTCTGCGAGATCACGTTATTAGGGCAGAAGAAGTTGCAGGCGACGATCCATTGGCTGAGATGGATGACGAGCAGCGTTCACGTATTTGGGACGAAACTGAAGCCAAGGCTGACTAGAGGCCGCTAGGCTTCGATCGTCACGATTCCGGGAGTGCTGCTACTTCCGGACACCTTGCCGACCAACTCACTGTAAAGTGTTTGGTTAGCAACTAAACACTTTACAAGTGCGTCTGAGCGTTCTTCTGGAACTGAGATCAGCATGCCTCCAGATGTTTGTGCGTCGGCGAGAACCATGAACTCGAACTCAGAAACGCCTTCTCCTAGAACTACTTTCCCTTCAAGTGATTCCATGTTGCGAGCTGTTCCGCCTGATACCGATCCCGCACGCGCTAATTCCAGTGCGCCGGGAAGAATTGGAATATCAGACCACCGCACCGTCGCCGTTGTTCCACTTGCCTTCATCATTTGTGAAAGATGACCCAGTAGTCCGAATCCGGTCACATCAGTGGCTGCGTTCACGCCAACTTCGATCATGGCGTCGGCTGCGCCCTTGTTTAGGGTCGCCATAGACTTCACCGCTGCTGCGATTGATTCTTCGGGAGCAGTTCCTGCTTTGCCAGCAGTTGTGATCACGCCCGAACCGATTGCTTTGGTGAGAATCAGAACATCGCCCGGTTGTGCGTTTGCGTTGGTGATTTGCTCTCCGGGAGTAAGTACGCCAACGGCCGCTAGACCGTATTTTGGCTCTTTGTCATCGACAGTGTGACCGCCGATGATCAAGATTCCAGCTTCTTCAGCTTTGGCCTGTCCACCTTCGAGGATCTTTGCAATAACATCTGGACCGAGATCCCGAGGGAAGGCTGCGATGTTCAGCGCTGTGATCGGCGTGCCGCCTACTGCATATATGTCGCTGAGAGCGTTTGCGGCGGCGATTTGTCCGTAGTCGAATGGGTCGTCTACGATAGGGGCGAAGAAGTCATTTGTGAGTACGATTGCGACGCGGTCGTTTATCCGGTAGATGGCAGCGTCATCTCCGGTTTCGGTTCCAACCAGCACGTTTGGATCGGTGATGGTTGGTGTTGGCAGCCTGCCCAAAACCTGGGCAAGTTCACTCGCACTGAGCTTTCCAGCTCAACCGGCGCAGGTTGCCAGTTCGGTTAGTCGTA
>JAPKCH010000020.1 GCA_026421185.1 Dehalococcoidia bacterium
GACCAGGATCACTGATCTTGGGGAACAGTTCATCTTCGCTTTCACTCGATCCGCAAGCGACCCCAAATACAACTATGGAGGCTATAAGTAGGGCGAAAATGCGAAAGAATATTTTAGGTATACGTATAGTTATGGAAAAATTACCAGTGAACTGAATTAATGTAAGTCAATTGCTAAAAAAGAAAATTAAGGCATAGAAATACCGAGGTCAAGTTCAGAACTTAATGAATTGAACCAACCCACAACTTCTTTGTGATACGGAATACCGTCCTGTTTACGAATCTCTGTCTCTTCATGCTCCGGAAGACCTGCGTAGTACACACGATCGTGGCCTGGAGCTGGAGTCGTGTTGGCAAGCTTGGTCAGCAGTTTGTCCATGTCAGCCTTGAACTCGCCGACATCAACGAATGCTTCAACATTGAACGCCATAACGAAGAATGCATAGTCTTTATCGGCAATAAATCCAGGGCCGTTGCCTGAAAGTATCCCCGACATGATGTCGGCGATCGCAGCGAACCCGTATCCCTTATGTCCGCCGTTCTCTCGTGTGCCCCCAAATGGCAGCATTTGGAACGAGCCATTTTCAGGTACATCTACAGCTTCCATGATCGGGGAACCATCAAGATTTGCGATCCAGCCTGGCTCAATTTTCGAACCGATTCGACGTGTAAGTGCGAGCTTATTCGCTGCCACCTGAGTCGTTGCTACGTCAAAAACGAACGGAGGCATTTTGTCGGCAGGAGCCCCCCAAGCGATTGGTTGGGTGCCGAATGCTGGCTCAGCGCCGTTAGTCGGTACCTGAGCACCACCACCGGCTGATACCATCGCCATCCCAATCATGTCGTTATCAACAGCCTGCATCACGTAGTAGGCAAGCATTCCGAAGTGGCGAGTGTTCTTCACTGCGACAGCACCCATACCGTGCTCTTTTGCTTTATTTATAGCGAGATTCATTGCCCGTGGACCGAGATGAATACCAAGACCTCGGTCACCATCCCAAGTCGCAGTTACGGATGATTCACGAACGGTTTTTATATCTGGTCGTGCGTTGTACGATCCATCGCCGTAGCTTTCGACATATGCCCGAAGCATGTTCGAAATACCGTGACTCTCGCAGCCACGTAGATCGCTGGTAAGTAAGACATCTGCACATGAAGCGGCTTCGTCGGTTGGAATTCCCATCTTTTCGAATACAGCCTGAGTCCCAGCGCGAGCTTTCTCTTCAGAAACCAATACTTGATCTTTTTCCGGCACAAGGAAATGCTTCAGCATTTGTAAAATAGTCCTTAAAAATTTTCCACTAAACAGTATCGATCCGACCTGCCGATATGACGCACGATTCTACTCCAGACAGTCTATCCAAGTGATAGTTATCTACGGCGAAAACACCGCCACCGACTGTATTCATACCTCGCGGGTCATTTGCGGCTTGGAGCAAAATTTTCTATCGAGATCGCTCTCATCTGACATTGCTCCAGTGTAAAGTGCGCTATCGAGCCCACACCCGATGATGTTAGACAAGGAATAAGGAACAAATGGCAATAAAAACCGGCGCACAGTTCGTGGCGGAAACGATCAAATCCTACGGCGTCGATCACATATTTTTTGTTCCAGCCGTTTTGTACCAAGTCCTCGCCGAGTTTGAAAAATTAGGTGGAACGCCAGTAATGGCTCATTCGGAAAAATCAGCTGCCTACATGGCCGATGCCTACGCACGAGTGAGAAACGCCCCCGGTGTGGCATTCGGACAGTCAGTGGGTGCGATCAATCTTGCCGCCGGACTACAAGATGCGTTTCTAGCCCTGTCGCCGGTGGTGACACTCACAGGTCGTCGACAAGCCGGCTGGAGGCATCGTCACTCGTATCAAGAGGTCGACCACCGCGCTGCATACGATGCGGTTACCAAGTTCAATGCAGAAGTAGAAACTCAAGGCGAACTGCCTATGCTACTTCGTCAGGCGTTCCGCGAAGCAGTTTCAGGGGCGCCGGCCCCAACTCATCTCGATCTGCCGGGAATCAGCGGAACTGATCTGATGGGACCAATTAAAGATTTTAAAATTATTACCGAATCAAGATTTGGCTCGATTCCACCGTTCCGAGCGCACCCTGCGCCGGATGATATTGCCGCTGTGGCACGTTTATTTGCCGAAGCTAAACGCCCTGCGGTAATCGCTGGAGGCGGCGTGACTCTTTCCGCCGCTGCCGTTGAACTAAGGCAATTGGTTGAAAAGCTCAACGTTCCAATGGCATACGCACTGAACGCAAAGGGTCAGGTGCCAGATAATCACCCCCTCAACATCGGCTTGGTCGGCTCGTACTCCCGGTCGTCTGCCAACAAGTTCATCCGAGAAGCCGACTTCGTCCTGTACATCGGAAGCCGTACCGGTAGCCAAGTGACTCACGATTGGAAAATCCCTGGCCCGGGAGTGAAAGTAGCGCAGATCGATATTGAAGCCGCTGAGTTGGGACGAAACTATCCGAACGCAGCGAGTGTTCTCGGTGATGCTCGTGAATCGCTAAGAATGTTGATCGATGCAGTCGATCCTGTTGCAAATAGAACCGAATGGCTTGGACGTGTCGCTGAAATCGAATCTGATTGGGCAGCAGAATACGAACACTTCCTGACTTCCGACGCTGTGCCAATGCGACCAGAACGAGTCTGTAAAGAAATATCCGATGCGTTGCCTGATGACGGCGTAGTGGTCGTAGATACGGGGCACACAGCAATGTGGGCGGGAATGTATCTAGACATCAATAAACCCGGCCAGCGCTTCCTCCGCTGCGCAGGCTCGCTCGGCTGGGCGTTCCCGGCAGCAATCGGAGCCAAGTACGGCGTGGGCGAGCGACCTGTCGTTTGTTTCACTGGTGATGGAGGTCTTTGGTATCACTTCACTGAGCTTGAAACTGCTGTGAGCCAGAATTTGCCGTTTGTAACGGTTGTAAACGACAACCGTTCGTTCAACCAAACACAGGGCGGGGTGCGGCGCGCTTTTGCCGATAGCGACGGCGATGGTTCGAACGTGTGGAAGTTCACCGATGTCGATTTCGCCGCCGTTGCTCAAGAAATGGGCGCTATCGGGATGCGGGTCACTCAGCCTGAAGAACTTGGTAGCGCAATTCGAGAGGCACTTGCAGCTGATCGGCCAGTGGTAATCGATGCGAAGACGGATCCCGATGCAATGGCGCCACTTCCGTGGGGCTAGTGCTTTAGGAACAAGGTTCGTTAGAGTTCCCGATATTCGTGGTTCAACGCTCCATCGGCAACAGTTACGATTCGGTAGCCCGAAGGGTCATCGCCTAACGGGTAGCCGAGTGCGCTCGTTACGACCACGTCGAGACCGTTATCGCTGGCCTGATGATTCCGGTGCCAGTGACCGGCGAACACTGTTTCAACTTTCGCTTCTCTGAGCAGCTTCACAACTGGCGTTCGGCGTTCGAGGGGAATCGTCCAGTAACCAGAAGGTTGATTAGGTGGACTCGGCGCCCAATCGAAATCGACGTCAGCTTCTTCAGCATTGTCCAAAAACAGTGGGTGGTGCATGAATGCGACTACATGTTCTGAATCTTTCGACTCACGAGATTGCAACGTGTCACCTAGAAAATCCATCTGGTTCTGGTGTTCGTCCAATAGGTTCTGCGGCCGATCAAGAACCACAGAGTTCAGGATTATGAATTTCGATTCACCGTGAGAGAACGAATAGTAATCGTCTCCGAACTCAGAGCGATACTTAGCCGTAGATTCGCTATCGGGAATGAGATTGTTTACCCCTATATCGTGATTGCCCGGCACCCAGTGAACTGGAGTCTCGGCTCCGTAAGCCCCGAGAGTCTCTCGGATCAGTGCTATTTCATTCTCGTCGCCAGCTGTATCAACCATATCCCCGCATACGACAACGAATGCCGGATCGATCTTTTTGATCTGTTCGACAGCAGTGGTCAGGTTTAGGCGATCTAGTTTTAGACCTTCGCTCTTCGGGGTATCTTTGACGTTGAGTCCGTGTTCCCGTAGGAGAGCTGCCGCTTCTGGATCCATGCCCGAGAAACGATCAAACATTCCCACTTGAGGATCTGCCATCTGAATGAAATTGAAATTTGCCATGGAGCATATGTTACCGAAGCAAAAACCGATTTTGATGAGATTTACTTGAAGTCCGAATGGAACGAGCTCGACACCTAAGCTATATCGGGGGGAAGACTCACTGTGACTCTTGCACCACCGATTTATCAGGACTCAGCAGACAATCTAATATTAGTACAGAACTCTGTCCGATATTCCGTTGCTTCCGTTCTCTATGCATCAGCGTTTGATGCTATTTTGACGGCGTAATACTGGGCAGGCCACTGAGTTCTGACGGAACAGCGGCTGGCTCGAACGGCGATCGCTGAAGCGAGAATCTAAATGGGACTGTAAGTGTAGTTGGATTTGGGATGTTCATCCTAATAATTGTTCAGTGGTAAGCGCGTAGTTATCTATTTTTTAGAGGCGGATAAATTCGCATCTTTTTCGTCAACCGAGCGGGTTAGTCGTAATCAATAAGGGGTGCAGATATTAATTAGCCGATTCGGATGCGCTCACCGGGGTAGTGGATCGAGTCTTTTCGTTCTCGTCCTGCCATGAATAGGGCGATTGTCAGCGGTCCAAATCGACCGGCGAACATAGTTATAGATAAAACGACCTGTGCACCTGCGTTTAGCTGCGACGTAGCGCCCGCAGACCAACCGACAGTACCAAACGCTGAAATTATCTCAAAAAGGCCTGTGCGAAAGTCTAAGCCCGGCTGGACGATGAACAGAGCCACAACGAGAGTCAATACCGCTGCTGCGGCTGTTGCTCCAACCGCCATAGCGCGTTGAACATTGACCCTTGGAATTTCTCTGCCGAACACTGTGGTTCGTTCTTTACCGCTAAATATGGCTATCGAAGCGATCACGATGACCATAAAAGTGTTGACCTTGATTCCCCCTGCTGTCGACGCCGAAGCTCCACCTACGAACATTAATCCTTGAGTGACACTCAGGTTTGCTGTATGCAATTTTCCATAGTCTAGAGTCGAAAACCCGGCTGTTCTGTTGACTGTATGGAAAATTCCTTGAGTGATTTTGTTTTGAACGGACTCGTTGCCGATCGTGTCACTATTGGTCCATTCAAGTGACATGAACGATACAAACCCGATAATTAGCATTACACCAATGCCTACTAGCACGAGTTTCGTATCTAGAGCTAAGATCCTCCAACGTTGTATTTTGATCACGTAGGCAATCGTTACGTAGCTCGCGGACAGAGTGATGATTACGAGTCCGATAATTTTCAAGGATTGCAGATCTCGATTTACCCCGATAAGAGTGATGAAGGATCCGAGACCTACTATAGAAATGACCGCAATACCAACAAACATTCGTTTCGAGCCCATAGTGCGTCTGTGCCAGCCACGTATCTCGATGACGTTACTGAGGGTCGCATAGCTGGTTGATCCGATTATGATCATTGCTCCAATGATCACAAGTGTAGGGATGTCCCTACTAAGTCCTATCAAGCTACCGCCGCCCACTAGATCATCTGGAAGTATTTCGAATCCAGCGTTATTGAACGCGGATATCGACGTAAATACGCTTTGCCATAGTCCTTCGCCCAGGCTTATGCCTTCCCATATAGGCGCGACCACATACCAGCGGAAGAATATAAATATCGCTCCGATTATTTGGACAATAATCGCCATCAACACAATATTTCGCGCTAGTGATGCGATTGTTCCAAGTCGATTGTCGTCAAGGCCAGCTCCAACAACTAGTCGTCCTTGCAAACTAGATCGTCGACCGGTGATGAATAGCAAGAAAGCCGCACCGGTCATGAATCCAAGCCCACCGATGAAGATCAGTCCCGCAATTACAACCTGACCGAAGGCTGTCCAGTGATCACGCGTATCCACTACTATCAGTCCTGTTCCGGTCATAGCGGATACCGAGGTGAAGAACGTGGCGATCGGTGACATGAAATCTGCCGAAGTGTTTGAGATAGGCAAAGACAGAAGTAGGGCGCCAAGAACAGCGACCGCGAAGAAGCTGTAAATCAACATCATCGGTGAGGTCGGGCCTCGAACCGATACTTCACGTCGTTCGACGTGTGCGTGTATAGGCGACAGTTCTGACTGTCGCGGTCGGCGGACGACTTTGTCGCCTGATTTTGGTTCGAAGTGGTTATGCAACTTAGAAGTTCAGATAGTTCATCGGTTACTGGTATTACACACTCAGAAAGGCATGTATAGCCAACTATTAGAGGCTTTCCCGAATGATTCGTCGTTGACGATATCATTTCGCTACCTGTGTTTTTGCCTTCGTGAAACGTTATTGATGTTGTTGGCAACTTCGCAAGAGGCTTTATATCGCCAAAAACTCGAATCCTCATGCACGCTCTGGGCTAACGACATTTTGTGAAAACGTTTCGATTGGTTGGTAGCGATCAAACTGATAGATATTAGCCTGTTGCTATTATCTATGAATGATTCGATTAGTAAAAATTGTTCCGCTTGCACTAGTTACCGTTGCCGTAGTGTTTATAGCGTTCGGAATCTCCTCGATTCTTGGCAGTGGAAATACTGTTAGAGGGAAAGTTTTGAGCGTGGAATCAGCCTCAATCACGACGATATCTACCCTCATTATCGAGGATAGGAGCGGGAAGCAATGGACGTTTAAAGGCTTTGGGACTTTCTCTGGGGTTACGCCTTCACATCTTGAAGAGCATCGAGCAAAGCAAGAAAAAGTGACAGTCGAATATAAGGAAATGAATAGTGGCGATCTATCTATAGTTGGGGTATCCGACTAGGCGCCTGTGAGCACTGGCAGCAGATATTCTTCGATCTCTTCAAGTGTTACGAATGCTTCAAAGCGACCGACGACTATTCCATTTACGTCGACCACAAATGTCCACGGCTCGGTGTGAAACTCCCACTCGTGTATAACCGGTGACTCTATGCCGAGAGAAGGATCCCCAGCTGCGAGCATTTCTTCAGGGTTGTCGAATATTTCGACGTGTATGAAGTTGGCTAGCCCTTTGTATTTGTCGTCTAATTTCGAAAGGACCTCGGTTTGCGGTCCACAGGTAGCCGATTGGCAGTAGGCAGGGGTAGAGAACGAAATAACGGTTGGCTTCCCTGTAGCAACGGCTTCATCGAAGCTGATGGCATAAATATCGGCATCCGGTTCAGGCGCGCTGGTTATTGATCTAAGGTTTCCGTCTGATGGCTCGGTTTTGGTGGGCGTCAGAGGGGCTGCATCACCGATATCAGGAGCTTCAGTAGCCGATTTTACTAGTATTCCTGATCCTGCCGGTAGCAGTGAATTGTCTGACTTCGATCGAACCTTGATATTCCAGAAGCCAACTTCATCGAATGTCATCGTCGCGGTGTAGTTTCCACTTTGTATTGGCCATTCTCGCCATTTGAGGTCTTCCACTACATACGCCACATCTGACTCAGGCGCTGTATAGGTGATTTCAAGTTCATCGGCTCTGCCATCAAAGCGAGAACCATCGATCATCTGAATGTTGAGAGGAATCCTCGCAGTGCCTAGTCCGACATCCGACGCCGCTGCAAATACAACAAACGCTTCGATTTCCGAATCCTTCGTAGGGTCGGCAGATGTCGAGCAGCCGACTGCTGCAAGTACGAATAGGAACAGTGAGCTTATTAGACCAATAGATGATTTGCTCAATGTGAATGTTTTCCTCAACGCAACACCTTCGCGTTACTTTGGTGCCATTTTATGTTCGACTTCTTCCGGCTACCGTCGATAACGATAAACGTATAACGAGCTATTTTGGGTTCACGGAGAATGAATAAATTGTGATCTTTTTACTGATGCATAGCCGCTCGACCTCATACACGAGGTGCTATTTTTCTCTTAGATCATAAAAAACGTGACCCCGTTTACCGAGACTGCTCAGCAAATAACATGCCAATACCTACCTCAGACCCGATTATTGTCGCACCGACAAATATGCCGTTTCGTGCCGATGAGTCACTTAATCTCGACGCACTGGCAAGAAACGTGGACAAATTTTCGAATACAGCGCTTTCTGGGTTTGTTGTAGGTAGCTATGGCGGAGAAGAGTTTCACATGGGGGAACCCGAGAAGATTTCAGCCATCAAGACCGTTGTGGAAGCTCACACCGGCCGCAAGTTTGTGATTGCTGGAATCGATGCACTTTCTCCTACAGAGGCGGTCAGGCTGGCCAACATGTACGCCGATGCTGGAGCTGACATGGTTCGAGTGCGAATCCCTTCGGCTAACCGTGGTGTAAACAGCGCACCGATTCAGGATTACTTTGAACAGGTCACCAAAGCCAGTCCCGTCCCGGTCGTCATAATTCATCAGCCAAAGACGGTGATGGGGACCGACATCACGAAGGAAGAACTTCGTGATCTCACCGCATTTGACAACGTGTTCGCGTACATTATGTCGCTGAACTACCGATATGAGTGTCGATTGGCTCAGTTCGTAAATGAACAGGTAAAACTCTGGACCTGTAACGGGACACTTCTTATGCCGGGTGGAATGATCGGTGCAGTAGGGGCGTGCTTGCTATTTGGTAACTGGGGACCACACATCGCGCGTGACATCATTCAGGCCTGTCTTGACGGTCGATACGCCGAAGCTCGCGAGATGCAGGAGCGAATCAACCGAGTGGACGCGGCTGGTATGGGGTGGGGAGTCGGCGTGCAAAAAGCCGGACTGACTTTGATGGGTTACGAAGGCACTGTTCCCAGAAGGCCAAACCTACCGCTCTCAGAGGCTCAAATCACAGAGATGAAATTGGCGTTGATCGAAGCACAAATCATGAACCCGGATGGAACTCCTGCACCTCAAATATAGGTGTAGTTTTTTGTCGTAAATTCGCTCTTTACATGCCCATATTTCACTAAGGACGCTATGAACTTAACGAATCCCGAAATGATCCGAGCTGTTACTAGTAAATGGTTTGGCGATCGAGATGCAAACGGTCGACCGTTGGTTCCGGACGATATTCTCGAACGTATGAAACTTGTGACCACCGAAGAAGCGTGGAGCACATGCAAACGAAACGACTATCACTTTCAGTTTGCCGGTGATTGGATGAACCTTCATCCAGGTCGAGTGATCGTTGGTAGGGCAGTCACTTGCCGGTGGGTTCCCCGTCGACCAGACTTGCACGACTCGATCGACAAGCAGGGTCAAGCGGACCAACGAGTTGGATTCCAAAACTCATGGGTAATTGATGAGCTAGAAAACAACGACCTAATCGTGGTCGATTTGTTCGGAAAGATTTATAATGGCACATTCGCTGGAGATAACCTCGCAATTGCGATCAAATCACGTTCAGGAACTGGAATGGTGATCGACGGCGGAATTCGTGACACACAACGAATTCTTGAAATGGACGATTTCAATGCCTTCGTGCGTGGTGTTGACCCAAGTGCGATTCTCGATGTAAGCATGCCTGAAATAAACGGCATCACACGTATTGGGGAAGCAACGTGCGTACCGGGTGATGTTGTTCTAGGAACCAGCACAGGAGTGATCTTCATTCCGCCTCACTTGGCGCTTGAGGTTGTGGAACGATCGGAAGTGATTCGTTTGAAGGATGAGTTTGGTCAAGAGCGTATTCGCGAGGGTGTATACACACCGGGCGAAGTCGACCGGAAATTCTCAGATGAGATGGGCAAAGATTTTGAAGAATGGAAAGCTAACCGTCTGAATCAGTCGGTTAGCTGCTCTGCTAAGTTCGAAAACAAGGAAAATTAGTAAATTGGTAGATCAGAACACAAGTGCAGTTGATCAGGTAAAGACTTCTTCAAGTCCGTCTGACCTTCGTATTACCGACATGCGAATCGCAGTCGTCGGTGGTGGAGGGTGGCGATGGCCGATCATCAAGCTAGAAACCAACCAGGGATTAGTTGGTATAGGTGAAGTACGTGACGGTGCATCTGCTCGTTACGCTCTCATGCTCAAGAGTCGATTGCTCGGTGAAAACCCATGTGACATCGACCGGCTATTCCAGAAAATCAAACCTTTTGGTGGGCATGGTCGACTCGGTGGCGGCGTTTGCGGTATCGAAATGGCTCTCTGTGACGTCGCTGGTAAAGCATATGGCGTTCCGGCTTACATGTTTGCTGGCGGTAAGTACCGCGACAATGTGAAGGTTTACGCCGACACCCCTACGAAGAAAGACCCTGAAGAAATGGGCAAACTTCTGAAGGAACGAATGGATCGTGGTTTCGAATTCCTGAAGATGGATATCGGGACTTGGATCGCCGAAGAGACCGAGGGTGGGGTTATCAATAAGAAGATTTCGCAAGAATCGAACACTTTGATGCACCCGTTCACCGGCATTCAGGTTACTGACTACGGTATTTCCATGATGCAAGAATATGTTTCAACGGTTCGAGACATCATCGGATACGAGATTCCGTTAGCGTCCGATCACTTCGGTCACATGGGTGTTGAGAACGCTATTCGTATTGGTAAAGCTCTCGACCAGTACACACTTGCTTGGTATGAAGACATGATTCCGTGGCAGTTCGTCGACCAGTGGCAGGCACTCAAAGCCGGCGTCGATACTCCAGTCTGTACAGGTGAGGATATTTACACTCTCGATGGCTTCAAACCTCTTGTAGATGGCCGAGCGATCTCTGTTGCTCACCCTGACCTCGCAACATCTGGCGGAATTATCGAAACCAAGCGAATTGCCGACTACTGCCGAGACGCAGGTATCGGTGTAGCGCTTCACCAAGCTGGTTCGCCAGTTGTCGCAATGGCAAACGCTCATTCAGCTATGGCAATGGAAAACTTCATTGCTCTTGAAATGCACTCTGTTGACAACCCGTGGTGGAACGACATCGTTGACCTTGTAGGTCAAGAGGGCGACATGATCCAGAATGGTTACGTGAATGTAACTGATGCTCCTGGCCTTGGTTTGGAAATCAATGAAGAAGCAGTTGCTGAGAACCTTGCTAAGGAGAGCGAAGCTCGTGCAGGTGTCTACCCTGCGGGCGTTTTTGAAGACACATCAGAGTGGGACCAACTCGATGCTCACGACCGTGTATGGAGCTAACGCTCAAGTTAATTACTGAACTTAAAAGGCCACCGAAGGTAAACCTTCGGTGGCCTTTTTTATTGCTGATATTCGTTGAATTCACCCAAATTTGGTATTCGCAGAACAAGTAATACGTTCAATCTGATCACCAAGCCCGGCGGATACAAGCTCGGTCTCAATTTTCGCAAAAGTGTTCATAGTGAGTACGATTGCGCCCGCTGCGAGACTGGAAGCGTAAATGCCTCTATCTGAAACACAAAAATTTTTAAAAATTTCCCAAACGTTCAATAACTGTTAGAGGTTGTTTCCGCCGGTCTACGGTTGCTTCTCTAGTTCTGAATCTCTTAATAAATGATCTGCCGGCTATTACAGTCGCCGTTTTTCTTTTTAGGCAATTTTGGAAGATCGTTGATGGCGAGAATAGTTGTTTTGATTCCAGTGAATCCCTGATTGAGAACTTCCTGACTCAGTTCACGAATGTCGTCTAGAGTTGAAAGTTTTGGTTCCAGTAATTTTCATTTCAAGTCCCTAAGGTCGATATCACGCCGCTCTTCGTGAATGTACCAGTCTGGTAGCTCAGGTGTTCCATCGTAATCACCGTCAATCGCAGCACCTGAAGGAACCTCGATATACCTGTACTGTCGTACGCCTTTTACAAGCCACCAAATTAGGAAGACGACGACGATCGAGATTACACCGCCAATGTACATCGTTTGGTCTGCACCGACTTGTTCGGACATGAAACCGACTTCGGCTTGACCCAGGCCATTGGCGCTCATTGCAGCAAGTGAATGTGCAGCCGATGCGCGGCCACGCATGTTGTCGGGAGTTGTTAGTTGAACAATCGCCTGTCGACTAGTCATTCCAACCGCATCAGTTGCTCCAAGGAAGATCACCATGATCATTCCAATCCAGAGCACGGTAGTGGCACCGAATGCGATTAAAAGGAATCCATAGAAGAGTGTTGCCCAAAGTACGAGCATCCCCTTTGCTTTGTAATCCCGAGTAAACATCACGATCAGGCTGCCGGCGAGTCCTCCGGCTGAGTTTGCCCACGTCAAGAGTGATGTTGTCCCTCTGCCGCCTTTGTACAGTTGGTCGGCAAATATAGGAAATAACTGTCGATAGAAGCTCACGATTGTCACGCCAACATCGAGGAGGTACAGACCTGGCAATATCGGGTGGGATTTTACGTACATGAGGCCATCGATGATATTCCTGATACGTGATTTTCCCGTAGTTGCGCTCTCAGCACGGCCGTCGATGCTAATCATCAGTGGCAGAACGGCGCTGAGTGCGGCGAACGCTGTGATCACTGTGAACGAGAGGGTTAAATCGGTCGTCAGGCTCGTTAAGAAGAAGATCAGCGGAGTGACCATTGTTCCAATCTGCATCGTGGCGGTATTTGTTGCAACGGCGTGCATCAGGTGCGAACGCGGAACTACTCTAGCGGTCAGTGCTGATCGGGCAGGGCCGCCCAACACGCTAGTAGAGGAGAGAACAGCGGTGACGACGTAGATGTGCCATACCTTAAGAACGTCGAAACCCTCCAAGAACGCCATTGATCCAATCAAAACAAAACTGGCAACTTGAGTCGCTGCCATTAGTTTTTTACGATCAACTTCGTCGGCAAGAGCTCCACCGTACAAATTGGCGGGAATACGCATTCCGAGTTCGATTAGACCAAGACCTGCGAGAACGACACCCGATCCTGTTTCTTCGTAAAGCCAAATGCCAGTTGCCAGAACTCTTAAGTTCATCGTCGCCATAGCGGCGATGCTGCTGAACCACAGCATTCTGTAGTCTCGGAATTTTAGAGCCGACCACGGTCGAATTCTCAAGTTTCGGGGTGCCTGAACTGCAGAATCAGAGGACTGTTCAGGATCGGTCATTTTTAAGTTGTAACTTTGCTGCTTGTGTCATAACAAACGAGATATTAGCATCGCCCCAGCCGATCGAAAGTAACGACAGATTCATCTAGCTGGCATTAACAGCAATTAGTTCTTCGACCTTCTGAGACAGTCGTGACTTTGAAATGCCACCAATCACGATATCTTTGACTCGACCGTCGCTGCTCAGTAAGAACGTTGTAGGCATATTCGTGATCTGCCAATCGGTTATTACGCTCCGATCCAAAGTGTTTCCGGTTGGGTATGTGACTCCTAGTTCTTCAACTAGCTTACGACCACCGTTGTAAGTTCCTAGCCCTATGTACGGTCCAATATCGATTCCGACAAATAGAACTTCGTCGCCGTAGTTTTGCCATGCTTCTTGAAGCGCTGGTATTTCCGCTCGGCACGGAGGGCAATTACTCGCCCAGAAGTTTAATAAGATTGGTCGGTCATCACTAGCCACTAGTTCATCGAACACAATCGAAGTCCCGCCAACTTCATCGGCACCTGTGTAAGTGCTGAACGTGAAATCTCCGTCATTGCCAGAATTTTCTGGCGTGCTGCACGCTGATAGGACAACCGTCAGTGACATCAGCACAAGCAACGCGAGTGTAGGTTTATATCGGAGTTTGCCCATTTATTTCCTAGTTATCAGATCGACTTGTGAATATTGATGTGTCTGATCGTCAATCGATGCTGTTACCTAAGTAAAAATATCATTTTGAGGTGATAGATTGGCTCAGCGGTCGATAATTTCATTCTATTGTGACCGTTATTTTGCATTCCAATCAATTAGTGGAGATTAAAAATGGGTGAATTCGACCGAAAGTCAGTGATCATTACCGGTGGTGCGCTTGGTATCGGTGGTGCGGCTTCAGAAGCATTCGCTAAAGAGGGCGCCAACGTTACGATCCTTGATTGGAACGTCGAAGCCGGTGACCAGGCAGTCGCTCGCATCAATGCAGCAGGCGGAACGGCGCAATTTGTTCACGGCGATGCAGGTACATCTGAAGGCTGTCGGGCAACTGTCGATGCCGCTGTCGATGCATATGGCGGCGTAAACGTATTGTTCAACAATGTTGGAATTCAGCCACCCGATTCATACGTCGACGCCGTTGATCTGCCAGAAGAAACTTGGGACAAGATCATTGCGGTGAACTTGAAAAGCAGGTTCTTAATGGCGAAATACTCTATTCCGCACATGCGTAAAGCCGGTGGGGGAGTGATTATTTCATCAGCTAGTGTTCAAGGGCTCCAGTCGATGCAGGGTGTTTCCGCTTACGCAGCATCTAAGGGCGGCGATCTTTCGCTTATGCGTCAGATGTCGCTGGATTTTGCTTCAGACAACATTCGAATTGTTTCTGTGAACCCGGGAGCAATCGATACACCAATGGTCAGAAATGCCATTTCGGGTACCGGTGGAGACCTCGAAGACGAGCTAATTTCAACTGGACAAGCACACCCACTAGGTAGAATTGGCCAGGCCGACGACATCGCCAACATGGTTTTATTCTTGGCCAGCGATAAGGCGTCATTCGTGACGGGATCGTATTTCAACGTCGATGGCGGACTGATGGCAATGGGTGCTTGGGCAAACTCTGTTGGCTCAGGCGGTTCGGACTAAACAGTATTCTTTAACGGGGTTTCTTCTGCTTCAATGGAAGCGCCCCTGCAAACTCGCTGGCTCCATCAAGCCATCTGAGAAGGACCGTATCTTTAGCGATATGTTCGCCAGATATCAGGACGTATTCCTTCATGGCTTTGTTGCCGCCCCTTGGATTGAACGGTTCCGCTTCACCTGATTTGATTAGTGAGTCGGTGCGGTATATATGCCGACCAGAGCGATGATGCCATCGCTGTAAGCACCTGCAAACATAGTGTCGTTCGTTTCAAGAAACCAATCAGTTTTACCAAGCATATTCTTGCTAACAATTGGCGCGACTGGCAGTAATCCTGAAATTCGTTGGATCAGTCGTTAATCTCTTTTAAGCCAATATGATATTTGATGTGTATTTTAGAATATGCGCAACTGGTATTACCAGATTATTCGTACGGGAATTATAGTTTTGCCCAGACAATTTACCCAAATGCATACCAATTTACTAGGAGAATATTGGTCGATTGGGTAGTTGCAAAAGACTAGATGTACGCGATCGAGTTGTCAGGGTTAACTCTGTCTCCACGGTGCCATGACTTTCGGTACGGCTTGTTCGTAAATTCTTCCTCAACAATGTCTATTCCTAGTCCAGGACCTTCTGGAATCGGGTAGTAGCCATCAACTGGTTCGACAATGTTGGTTACTGATGCAATCTCGAATGACGTGAGTGTTCGTGATTCTTGGACTAGGAAGTTTGAAGTGGCTGTATCGAAGTGAAGATTCGTTATGCTGGCGAGAGGGCCCATCGGATTGTGTGGCGCAACTACAAGATCGTGAGCTTCTGCCATGAATGCAATTTTGCGCATTTCGGTTAGCCCTCCCACGATACAGACCTCGGGCTGAATGATGTCGACTCCTCCTTCACGGATTAGATCCCACATTTCAAACTTGGTGTACAAGCATTCTCCCGTTGCCAATGCACACTGCATTTTGTCTCTGAGCTTACCCATTTCATATCGATTTTCCATTCGAATAGGCTCTTCCATGAACCACGGACTGTACTCCATGAGTACGTCTGTTAGTTCAAGAACCCTAATTGGTTCGTAGATCGCGGCATGAGCGTCGAATCCGACATCGATATCGTCACCCACTGCGTCGCGTACAGCTTTGAATCGAGCTGTTGCATCAGTAAGAGCATCGTTCCAACGCATTTCACGCCAATTTGGTGATAGCGGGCTCGCTTTAAGCGCCGTGTAGCCCTGGTCGACGAATTTCCGAGCATTATCTCCAAGTTCTTGCGGGCTGTTTCCGTGAATGTCCCAGTACGCACGAATCTTGTCTCGTACTTTGCCGCCCATTAATTCGTAGACAGGTTTGTCGAGAACTTTGCCTGTGATGTCCCACAATGAAACGTCGATCGCCGAGAGTGCGGCAAGACCTGATGATCCGATAGGGAATCGTGCGCCTTGATAGCAAAGTGCCCAGTTTCGTTCGATCTCAGTAGGATCTTGACCAACTAATTGCTCAGCAAAGTACTCGATCCAAACTGTTGAAGCCATGTCGGGACCGACGTGGTATACCTCGCCGACACCGTGAATGCCGGCATCAGTGTGAGTTCTGACGTAGGCAAGATTGCCCGCTGCGGGGTCAGATCCAATAAGTGTTTCTATTTTTGTGATTTTCATTTTTAGATATTTTCGTTATGAAGAGAGGTATTTGAATTGATAATTGGCTTAGAGGAATCCTGGTGAACCATCTCTGTACGTAGCAAAACCTCTGTCCCAATGGGCTGGTGGGTTAGCCGCAATCGCCTCGTGATTCAAGGTCATACCCAGTCCTGCTTGAGCAGGTAATTCGAAATACCCGTTCACAGGAACCCAAGATTCGTTTATAAACTCGGATTTTTTCTTCTTGTGATCGCCATGCCATTCGAGAATGGCAAAGTTGTTGATCGAAGCAGCGTGATGGACTCCGGCTGCTGTTGAAAGCAGTCCAAGCGGATTGTGTGGAGCAACTGTCACATAGTGGGCTTCAGCGACAGCCGCTATTTTCTTTGCCTCGAGGAGTCCACCGCAGCAGAGCAGGTCAGGCTGAATAATGTCGACTGCATCTGCATTTAGCAGCTCTGTGTATCGATGAAGACCGTAGAGGTTCTCACCTGTCGCAAGAGCAACTCTGAACTCACGTCTTAGTTCGGCACTTGATTCGATGAACTCTGCACGAGCAGGTTCTTCGATGAACATGAGTCGATACGGTGTGATTACTCTGGCGAGTTCGAGTGATAGCGCTGTTTCACGAATAGCAACGTGAACATCTACTGCTAAATCAGGACTGTCACCGATCGCATCGCGGATAGCCGCCATTCGTTCATCGGCTTCACGTAATGCCTGTCGCCACGGAATTTCGCGCCAATTCGAGGGAAGCGGACTTGTTTTGAACGCCGAATAACCTTCGTCCATCAATTCAACAGCGTGTTGACCAACTGCCGACGGAGAATCACCGTAAATACCGTGATAGACACGTACTCGATCTCGGGTTTTACCGCCTAGTAGGCTGTACACAGGAAGATTCACTGCCTTGCCTGCGATATCCCAAAGAGCGAGATCTATTCCTGAAATAGCGGACCATGCAACTTGTCCCAATGGGAAGCGCATCGTGTTCTTTACTCGGCGAATCAACCACTCAATGCGGCTAGGATCTTGGTCCACGAACCACGGCTTCATCTCATCGATCATCGATATCACGCTTCGATCCGGCCCAATTGAGTAGGACTCTCCAACACCGGTGACCCCTTCGTCAGTTTCTATCTCAAGAAATATGCTGTTTCGTTGTCCATCGTTAGCGTGGAACGTTTTGATATCGGTGATTTTCATCTGGGATCCATCGGTGTTGATTGAATTTCAGCGGAGTCTTCAGTTCAAGACCACACTGCGATCTATCCGGTATTTTGGCATGTTTATGACATTGGTCAACTTTTTGCAACGATGTTTGGGTAATATTCGCCTATGGAGTTCAACTGTGCTCGATCTTTCTAAATACAAAGTTACGAGGGCTACGCGAGTACTGCTGTCAGTGCTTGTAATTCTTGTCGGATTGTTCGGGACACTCTCAGTACCGATAGATCACCCGGCATTTGCACAATCGTCCGATTCAATTGAGTTGAATCCTGGCGTCGTATTGATTCGACTCGACGGAGCGATTGACGGGGTTACGGCTCGATTTATCGATAGAGGACTAGAAACAGCCATATCGCAAGAATCCGACCTAATCGTTCTTATGATTGATACTCCGGGAGGACTGCTCGATGCCACAAGGGACATCGTGGAGTCGGTATTGGCATCAACGGTGCCAGTAGTGGTCTACGTAGCTCCTGAAGGCGCTCAGGCCGCAAGCGCTGGAACCTTTGTTGGCGCTGCGGCTGATGTTTTAGTTATGGCGCCGTCCACAAACATCGGTGCTGCTTCGGTAGTGAATTCAGATGGCAGTGATTTACCTGACACGTTGAGCAGAAAAGTATCACAAGATGCTGCAGCTTTTATAAGAAGCATCGCTGAACGGCGCGGTCGCAACGTCTCAGCACTCGAAGATACTGTTCTTTCGGCGGCCGCTTATTCGGCAACCGAAGCCGTCGAACTGGGAATAGCCGACCTGATTGCTCCTGATTACCAGTCGTTACTTCGATTGTTGGACGGACGTTCTGTTGAAATCAATGATTCAATAGTGGTACTTGAACTGGACAATACCGATACGACAACTCTTGAACTCAGTTTGCTTGAACAGCTTTTGACTTTCATTTCAAATCCTGACATCGCATTCTTGCTCATCTCGTTAGGCGGTCTTGGAGTGATCGTAGAACTTTGGAGTCCAGGACTATGGATTCCGGGCACATTGGGGGCGTTGTTCCTAATTCTCGGTTGGGCTGGCGTTGGGCAACTGCCATTCTCATGGGCAGGCGTGGCACTAATTTCACTCTCACTACTTCTGTTCTATCTTGAATCGACAGCGGTTGGAATCGGATATTTTGGAGTGTCAGGCACTATCAGCTTGATATTGGGTGGTTTTTTCCTTGTTGGCTTTTTTGGAACTCCCGGTACCCTAGGCGATGATCCGACGATAAGTAAGTGGCTACTTGTTTTGGTAGCAATCGCCTCAGGAGGATTAGTGTTGTGGTTTACTTCAGAGGTTCGTAAGGCGAGATACATTTCGCCTTATCAAAGTCCTACTGTTTCAACCAGTTTGATTGGCACGATGGGTTTAGTTACTGTCGATTTGGCGCCCGTAGGTCAGGTGTCGGTTAATGGGGAGTACTGGACTGGAGAGTTAGATATTGATTCCGCTGAAGATGCAGCGGTTGGAACGGGTGTAGAAGTGGTTTCGGTTGACGGCAATCATCTTCGGGTGAGGTTAGTGCGAACCAAAACGACTGTGAGCGATGTATCGAATAGTGAATGAAAAGATCGGAACGGAATTTCCGTTCCACAATTAGGAGGCTTGGATGGCTTTAATCAATTTTGTTCGAGATTATGAGCGTGTAGCTCGATTCAGATTAGGAAAATTTGAAGGAATGATGGGGCCAGGGATTGTTATCGCTCTCCCGATCATTCATCAGATTCAAAAAATCGATACTCGAGTAACGGTTTTGGATATTCCTCGTCAGACGAACATCACGAAGGACAATGCGCCAATTGAGATTGATTTCCTCGTATATCTCCGAGTTTCAATCAATACTGCCGAAAAGGCTGTTCTCGAGGTTGAGGACTACACGTCTGCTGTAGTCGGACTTGCAACGACGACTCTTCGTGCGGTGGTCGGTGAAATGGATCTTGATGATGTTTTCTCACAGAGAGACAAGATCAACGAGTCTCTTCGGACTCGCCTAGATTCCGAAACTGAACGTTGGGGCATCAAAGTCACAAACGTTGAAATTCGAGAGATTGATCCGCCACGCGAGATTCAGGATGCAATGAATCGCCAGATGTCAGCAGAGCGTGTTCGTCGAGCTGTAGTTCTTGAGGCAGATGGAACCAAAGAAGCTGCTATCACGATCGCTGAAGGTGAGAAGCAGTCTGCTGTACTGAAGGCAGAGGGTGCTAGGCAGGCAGAGATTCTCGGAGCAGAGGGTGATCAACAAGCAGCTGTGCTCCGTGCGAGCGGTTATGCTGACGCCCTTAAGGCCATTCATGCGGTGGCTTCCGGTGTCGATGCGAACACGATGACTCTCCAGTACATCGACGCTCTGAAAGAGATCGGGGTAGGGGAATCTACGAAATTCATACTTCCGCTTGAGCTAACAAAAATGCTTGGAAGTATCGGTGGATTGACGTCAGGCGACGATTAGTAATCAGAGGCTGAAAACGGCCATGTTTTTGGTGCTTTAGTGGCACCGTAAATCGGCCCGTAAATCAGTTGAAAGGCGTTGTGCAGAATGGTCTGCGCAACGCCTTTTTTTTACGTAAAATTAATGTATAGAAAGGATTTTGTAGGAAAAGTCAATTTTTTTTCATAGTGCTTAATTCGAGTTCAAAACGTATTTCTTACATGTAGATTACATCCTAAATACAACAGTAAAAACTCTGGC
The DNA here is from genome assembly GCA_026421185.1 of Dehalococcoidia bacterium. GTDB lineage: Bacteria > Chloroflexota > Dehalococcoidia > Lucifugimonadales > Lucifugimonadaceae > Lucifugimonas. The sequence goes on from JAPKCH010000020.1 coordinate 20,136, forward strand.
ATATCTTAATTTAATGGGCTGCTAAGTAGCCGGTACATTTGGCGCTGCCGTACAAGAGTTTACTAGTCAATCACAATTGTTCAGAGCGGTGTAAAAATAAACAGGCATAACTATCCGCTGGATCGCTCTGAATGAATGTGTATAACGGCATTTTGTTTTGTGCTGTGAGTCGAGCTGGAGAGAATTGAATAATTGCGGCTATTGCTATTTTTGTGGCTCCATATATATGGATATGTATTGGGATAACCAGGCAAAACCCATCACGATAATTTGTAAATATTGACGTTTCACCGCGCATAGACCGGATTTATGCATAGCCAGTGGAGGACATATTTACCCTGCTCGATACTTGCGTTGATCCACAATCCCCCTTTTGTGGCCGTATTACAGGAAGCAGAGCTTCCACACGCGAACTCAAATTATTCTCAACAACACTCGAACAGGTAAGAACCTCAACTCCCTACAATGCCGCCGCTACTGCGCTTGAAATGCGGCGCAATTGCGGCGCATAATGAGGCGTGCGGTGGTTGGAGGGGCGTTATTGGAGGCATTACGCTGCTGTTTATTTTGCTGGTGTCTGGAGTTTGGGTCTGTCAAAACTCTAAAATGATACTTGGGGCATGTAAGTGGCTTTTGGTGGCTCTCCGCCCATTGTTAAGTGCAAGTGCTATTAGTAAGGAACCTTTAGATGGCAAAATTGGGTGACTACGAATTCCCTGAAATCGGTCTGGTCGAAAGCATCGAACTAGGACAGAAAATTGCACGTGAATTCGCGGGGGAAGTTTCTCGTCAAGGACTTGCTCGATCTTTAGGCATGTCGGAGCGTGGCGGTGCTTTCTCAGCTCGACTTGGCGCACTCCGTATGTGGGGTGTCGCTGGAGGTCGTAGTAGAGTTCGGGTCACCCGAGACGGTTTGAGAGCGGTTACGCCGCTGTCAGTGAAAGAGAGTGAAGAAGCACGAGTTCAACTTGCGCGTAACGTTGCACTGTTCACAGAGATGTCGACTCGACTCGGAGATCAGCCGTACGCACCTGATCGATTTGCCGTACTGCTTGAAGAACTTTCCGGTGCGAACCGTACAGAAGTCGCACGGCGACTCCCACTAATCGATCGTATTTTCAGCGAAGCACGCTCGTATTTGCCTAAAGAAGCATCAAACATTACTTCAGTCGCCGCACAGTTCCGTGTTCCAGAGTCGTCAAAGGCTTCGACATATACTCCACCATCTTTCGCTTCTATTGAACCGGATGGACGGACTCAATTTGAGAATCCAGAAGCTGGAGAGACCGTCAGGCAATCAGAGATTCAGGTTCAAGCCGTACCGCAAGCTTACCGGATCGAACTTAGTCTGGCGGATGGAAAGATTTCGCTGCCTGAGACTCTTTCGAATTTGGACGCAACGTTGACTGTGCTGTGGGCTCGAAGGCAATTGATAGCAGCAATCGATGCCGCCGAGGGCAAGGAAACTTCAACTCCACCGAGAGATTTCACAAGCCGTTAACGTCGATGATAAAGCTAAATCGTTCTTGTAGCGCCTTTCTAGGGCTTCAGAAGAACTTTCTGAACTCCCTGTGAAGCGTTTGCAGCCGCCTCGTATGCGTCTTGGACTTCGTCTAATGGGATTACATGGGATACCAGTGGGGTAAGATCCAACCGGCGGATTTGCATAGCTGTCACGATTTTCTTTGCATCCAGATTCGTTGGCCAAGCCGCAGACGAAATCATGACGTCTTCTGTAAATGTAATTCCCGATTCTGTGATCCTTGTCGGAGCGTACGGTTCAGAAAATATAATCGAGCCGCCGGGTTTAACTAGTTTGGCCACAGTATCGAAGCCGGGGTATTCACGAATCGATCCCACAATTACGATATCAGCCTGATTTTCTGGAAGTTGCCCGTCACTTGCAAAAGCCTCTGATGCGAATCCTGAGGCAAGAGTGCGCCGAGCGGTATGATCTTCGACTGCAATCAGTCGATTAGCAGCTCCCGCATCTTTTAGTGTGATCAGTGATGTCATACCTATTGGATCGCAACCTACAACCGCGTATTTTCCGTTGGGAGACTTACTGAGAGCAGACTCGGCGGCGTTCACACCTAGTCCAGCGCTTCCTCCAGCTAATACGGCTCGCTCTTCGCCTGATACTGCTATTTTCGTAAGTGTGATGTCGGCATCTGGAACACGTACGTACTCAGCATGTCCTCCCGGAAGAGTGCTTGATCCGAACATTTCACCATGCCCATTGGGGAGTGGGTGATGCACGGTGTTGCTGACCAGGTCATCTAGTTGGATATGAGAAACATCTTCGCCTGTTTCAACAACCAGTCCAGCGAACTCGCCTCCGGGTATGACTTGTTCTCCGCCAACACTTAAAAAACTTTCCACATCCCACGGTCCGATCGCTGCCGTTGTGACCAGAACAATCGCATCGTCCGGTTCACGGAGAATGGGGCGGGGGATTTCAATCAGTTCTGTGCGACCGTAACCGGAGAATGAAACTACTTGCATTAGTGCCTAAAGGTGCTCTTTGATTTGCTGCGCGACTTTTGCAGTCATACCGGGCGCCGCTGCTAGCTGTTCTTCAGATGCTTCGCGGATACCTTTTACTGAACCGAAAGTGCGGATCAGCATTTTACGCCTTTTCGGCCCAACCCCGGGAACCAGATCCAGAGCAGATTTAACCGAGTGTTTACCTCTTAAGTTCCTGTGGAAAGTAATAGCGAATCTATGTGCTTCATCTCTCACTCGTTGGAGCAGGAAAAGTGCCTGAGAATTCCTTGGCATTATCACTGGCTCGGCAGCATCTGGAAGAAAAATTTCTTCCTCGCGCTTAGCGATTGATGCGAGTTGAATATCTTGAAGCCCTAAAAACAACATTGCTTCAACTGCTGATGAAAGCTGTCCTTTTCCACCATCAATGAGTACGAGATCGGGTGATGCGGCGAAGCTAGTATTTTCTTCTCCGCCTTCTCTAGCGTTCTTAAGTCGCTTGAATCGACGAGTTAACACTTCCTTCATCGAAGCGAAGTCATCGTTTCCATCATGGCTTTTGATTTTGAAACGTCGATAGTCAGACGAAAGTGGTTTACCGTCTTCAAACACCGACATGCTGGCTACAGTGTTAGTTCCCTGAATGTGCGAGATGTCATAACACTCAATTCGTTTAGGGAGTTTGGGAAGATTGAGTTGTTCTTGTAGTTCAGACATCGCCGATTCCATGCGATTAGTGTCTGAAATCCATTTCAATTTGAGCTGCTCTAGACCTTGTATCGCATTGTCGCTGACCATTTGTACCAGTCGGCGTTTTGGTCCACGTTCCGGAACAGTAATTTGAACTGGACCGTCTCGCCGTGTCTGAAGCCATTCAGTGATTACTGGTTCTCGGTTTATCTTTTCGGGGATGAGGATCCTACGTGGGACATGCGAGGCTGAGGAATAGAACTGTTCAATGAATCTGGCAAGAATTTCGTTACCAGATTCATCACGTGTCCCGCTCATTACGAAATGATCTCGGCCGATCAAGTTACCCTGGCGGACAAAGAAAATTTCAACCCAAGCTTCTTCACCGCCGTACGCAGCGCTGATCACATCGAGGTTCTCTTTGCCCATGCCTACGACTTTCTGGCCTTCGTAGACTCGTTCGATGGCTTTGAGTCGATCTCTTAGTGCGCCCGCTCGTTCAAATTCGAGACCTTGGGACGCTTTGAGCATGGCCGATTCAAGTTCAGCAACCACTTCTTTTGTGTTGCCTTCTAAGAACATCAAAACCTGGTCAATTACCTTCGAGTAGTCTGCCACAGAGGCAAAACCTGTGCAGGGTGCAACACAACGCTTGATATGGAACTCAAGACAGGGTCGATCGTCGTTCCCGGTGATGGCTTTTGTACAAGAACGATATGGGAACAGTCGTTTTAGGAGATCAAGAGTTTTTCGTACGCTGCCTGCTGATGCGAACGGTCCGAAGTATCGGGCGCCGTCATTGGCTGTGCGACGGGTGACATACACACGCGGGAATTCTTCTGCGAGATCGACCTTGATATAAGGATAGGTCTTATCGTCTTTGAGTCTGATGTTAAAACGGGGTTTATGTTTCTTGATCAGCGAATTTTCAAGAAGCAATGCTTCTTGTTCTGATTCGGTGACAATGAACTCGAAATCAGCGATACGAGACACAAGTTCAGTTGTTTTGGCATCTAGGTTCTTCTTTGAACCAAAATACGATCGCAATCGATTACGAAGCGATGACGATTTTCCGACGTAAAGAACTTTTCCATCGGAGTCGCTATGAATGTATACCCCGGGTTTTAGGGGAACAGCTGCGAGTCGTGTTGAATATTTTCTTGTGACTGTTGGCAATTGAAAAATAGGCCGTCCAAATTACAAATCATAGGGACTGCCATCTCAAAGGACCCATTATGTTGTTTTGAGAGATCAGTAAGGCATTCTCTGAATAGTGCGGTGCCAGACTGATCTCTAAGAACTAAAGAGCGAAAGTAAGAACTACAAGCGCAATTACTACAACACTAGAAAGAGCACCCATCTTCTTCAGTTCAGATGAGAGTGATCGGGTGTAAATCTCAGATCGCACGCTTGCACGCTGATTCGAGCGCTGGGCACGAACGCTCGCCTTAGGTACTAAAGCAGCTGCATCAGAATCTGGTGCAGCTTCTTTAGTGTTGTTGTCGTCGTCATCTGGTCGATCCGACTGCACGAACACGTTTGGTGTGGTTGAGCGTCGGTTTTTTCGAGTGTTCTTTGGCATTACGTTCGGCTGCGGTATCCAGGTAGTTTATTCAGATGTTGGTTCGGATTGCGCGAATGTTGAATCCGCCCACTTCAAACCTTTTTCAGACATCACTTTTGCCGCGTCAACTGTGACTTGCGCGGCGTACTCTAATGAAACGTCTGACGTGTTCCACATGAAATGATACAAGAATGGATCGATAGGGCTCGAATCAAAAGCACGCTCAAAGTAGCGATGTTGGGCTAAATCGGCGTGTTCGATCAGTGATTCTGCCTGTTCGGGCGTTTCAAGCCTCATTTGCTGCTGAACTCGAGTGATTCTATCTTCCATCTTGGCAACGACACCAACACGAATTACTAAAGCATTGTCACGGAGAATCGCAGCTCCGCCACGACCAAGAATTACCACGTTTCCGATATTGGCAAGATCATTGATTACCTCCGCTGCGGTATCGATGAAATGCTGCTCATCAACTTCCTCAGCGCTGGTGTGAGGGGCTTCTTCCATTTCCGAATAGGGTCGTGCAAGAAGTTGTTCAATTCCAGGGCCGAAATACGGATCCCCACCCATTCCTGCGACTGCTGATCGGTGGAGCATGCGTTGAATTGCTTGCGCAAATCTGTTTGCTAATGAAGGAATACGACTTTCTTGATCGGCAAGCGCGCTTACTGTCGATCCGACTTTTTTCGCAATGTCGGCAAGCATAAGACGGTCGACAAAATCCAGATCCATCTCTTTGGCGACCATTCGGCCGAGATCAGGACCGCCTGCACCGAGTCGTCCCTCAATGGTTATGACTGTCAATTTGACCTCCTAAGACCAGATTAGGCTCGGGGGTGAGCCTTGGTGTACTCGCTACGAACATGTTCGCTCGTTAGCTGAGTATATATTTGCGTCGTCGCTATGCTCGAATGACCGAGCAATTCCTGTAAATGCCTGAGACTCGCACCGCCGTGCAATAAATGGGTGGCGAAACTGTGTCGTAGCATGTGTGGAGTGATCTTAGACGAAATTCCTACCTTAGTGGCAAGTTTATTGAGGCGTAGCCAGTACGCCTGACGCGTTAAACGCCGACCCCTTCGATTTAGGAACAAAGCTTTTTCAGATTGATAACGCGAGTGTGCAGGGCGGAAATAAGTGATGTATTCGGCAATCGATTCTACTGCTGTGTCATAGATGGGAATAACTCGTTCTTTGGAACCTTTTCCTATAGTTCGAACGGTTCCGGCATCAAGATCGACATCTCTTAGGTTTAGGCCAACGAGTTCAGATACACGCAGTCCAGCTGCGTACATGAGCTCAACCATCGCCAAATCACGAGCGTCTTCAGTTGTATCTGAATCTGATTTTGCGCCGAGTAATCGGTCAACATCTTCAATGCTGAGGGCTTTTGGGAGCGACTGGCCGGTTCTTGGCTGTCGAACATCTGACAACGGGTTTCCCTCGATGATTTGTTCTTCTTTCATGAAATTGAAGAACGACTTAGCCGATGCGATTTTGCGTGATTTAGTAGTCAGAGCATAGCCACGTTCGTCTAGGTCATCCAGATACGCACGAATGTTAGATTCACCGACATTATTCCAAGTTTGATCTGCGAGTTTGTTCTCAGATAAGAATCGGATGAGAGCGCTGATGTCATTTCTGTACGCGGACAGAGTGTGCTTGGACAGTCCGCGTTCAACAGACAAGTAGTTTATGAACGTTTCAAGATCAGAGATCACGTTAGCGAATCTTCATAGGAATCAGTGATGGAATGGTTTCTAAGTTCACTTTAGTTGAAATGGGTAGAATATCGCATTTTGCGTGTCCTACCGAAATACCTACTTTTGTGCGCATTGCACGTTGCCAAGAATGGGACTGACCTATTCATTTGTACTTACGAGTTTTTCGATTAGATATTGGTATTGCCGGTAAATATCGCTCTAATAATTGTAATTGCTTAGCTCAGGGGCGAAACCTAGAATCATCAGAGTGGGTAAACTCCTTCGGTACAGATGAATCTGTTTTACCGAACATTCATCTCATTAACTTCGTAACTACTGATTCCGCCTGAACATCATCAACGACTGAGCACGACTAAATGCCAATTGCAGCAATAGAAATCCCGTTTAACCCGAATATCCTTGTAGGTGGTAGTTTTTCTCTTAGCTGGCACGGATTACTTAGTTTCGTAGGTGTTGCTGCCGCGATATGGATGGTTAGTAAAGCAGCCATCAAAGGTAATCTCGATCAAGATCTTGTGTATAACACAGCGATATTCGGGATTATCGGCGGAATTGTCGGTGCACGATTAGTACACGTTTTTGATAACTGGGGCATTTACGGCGATGACCCTGCCCGAATTCTGGCTATTTGGTCTGGCGGCATCGGTCTGTGGGGTGGAATACTCGGTGGTTGGATTGCCGGCGCACTATACGCATATTTTGCAAAAGCACCTGTAGGGAAATTCATGGACATCGCTGCACCAGCTATGTTCGTTGGTCAAACAATTGGCCGAATCGGCGACATTATCAACGGTGAACACTGGTCACGTGCTCTAGATACTGGCTGGGGTTGGTATTTCACACACCCAAACAGTCCGGGGCGTCTTGGTGCTGAGCGTTTCTTCGGAGATCCTAATCGACCAGTTCACCCAACCGTCGTATACGAAATAATCTGGAACATTATCGGCCTGTTCGTGATCACTAAGCTGAAGGGTAAATTACAGCCTGCCGGCGCGATCTGGATGGTCTACATCACCTGGTATTCAGTTGGTCGCTTTGCAATTCAGTACCTGCGAACAGACGATGTGAAGTTCTGGGGACTTCAGGAAGCGCACTTGATCGCAATAGCGGTTCTCTCGTTCACGATCCCGTACATGATTATGAAAGTACGGAGCGCAGATAACAGTTTGGATTATGATCCAAATACTGACAACCGAGGTGCTGGAAGGCGTAAGAGAGATCGACAGCGCGAACAGGCCAAGAGCTAGAGCCTCAATTGAGAGAGCGCGTTGGAACAGCCAGCGTACTAATTAGCTCTTTAGCTCTTATTCGAAGGACGAATGTCACGTAGACCAAGCTGATGACGTGTCTTACCCCGCCAGACCTCTGTTCTCAGTTGGTAAATAATGTCGACTGGTCCCGAACCTAGCTCACGATTGCCGAGACCAAATCCTATTGATTCAATTCGTCGACCATCGGCATCGAAGCTGATTTTCAAATGCTTGCCATCTACACCTACCGTACGCACATCGATCGGTACTGCGCCATAAGTTATTAGGACAGGCTCTCTGTTGGCCTCTCCGAACGGCTCCATCGCTGCGACAAAATTCCAAGTTGAAACCGTTAGGTCTTCAAGCCTTATTTCTGCGTCTGCATGAAGGGTTGGTACTGATGGCGCTCCAAGAGCTCCCCAAGCAGCATGTTTTCTAATATCTTCTAACAACTGACCAAGCAGTTCTTTATCTATAGAAAAGCCCGCTGCACGAGCATGCCCACCGAAACGTTCGAACTTATTAGCGTGAAGCGACAATGTTGCGTGGAGGTCTAAGACCGTGCTCGAACGGCAAGAAGCTCGAGCAAAACCATTTACGAACTGGTAGGCGATAGCCGGCTTGCCAGTCAGTTCACTCAGCCTTCCAGCAAGCGGGCCAAGAATTCCCATAGGAAAGCCATCGCAATTTACTGCGACGAGGGGATCATCAGATTGAACATCGTATTGAGTTGCAGCGTGTTCCCAAGCTTTTTCACTGAGTGATCGCCGTTTGGTGTTATCGGCATCGAGGCGGTCTGCTAGCGCACGTGCTTCCGAAACATCGTCAGTAGACAGTATCTGAAGGCTCGGTTCTGCATCACCCATTCGACCGGGTGCGTTCAGTCGAGGGGCAACGTAAAACGAAATCAACTCAGCGGTTGGCCGACCTGATGCACCTGGCGACCGTGAAATATCGAGTAACGCTCTTAGTCCGGGTAAATCGGTTTGCCCAAGTACGCGGAGTCCTTCTCTAACTAGTGTTCGATTTTCTGATACTAGTGGGACTATATCGGCGATGGTTCCCAAAGCTGCAAGCGGAAGCAAGTTTTCTGGGAATTCGTTTCCTGCAGCTTCAGCCAGCGCTTGAGCAAGTTTGAACGCTACTCCAGCGCCTGAGTAGTCGACCGACTCCTTAGCGCCTTCTTCGCCCAAGTGTGGGTTAACAATCGCAACAGCAGCAGGGCGTTCTGTCTCGATCAAATGGTGATCAGTAACTACAGTGTCGATCCCGATCGTATTTCCATAAGCGATCTCGTCGACTGCAGTTGATCCTGTATCAACCGTAGTTATCAACGTTACTCCTGCGCCCGCAAACGAGTCGATCGCTTGATGCGACAGGCCATGACCATCGGTCTCGCGGTTTGGAATATATGGAACAGCCTTCCCGCCCATTGATTTTACAATTCGGAGAACGATCGCTGTACCAGTAAGGCCGTCGACGTCAAAATCACCGAATACGCCGATTGTTTCACCATTTTTTATCGCTGAGTAAATCCGATCGACCGCTATGGCCATGTCGGGAAGACTGAGAGGGTCGAGAAAATCTTCGAGACCAGATGAAAAATATTCAGCTACATCTGAATCGTTACGAACACCACGGTTCCACAGTAGTCGGGCGGGTAGGGGACCACGGACGCCTGATCCAAGAAAGCCAAGATCCAATCGGAAACCTAGAGGTGGCGGCTCGGTGATTTCCCATTTTCGGTCGAGCGTCATTGTGGGTACCTCGACCTACTAATGGAAATTATTGCTGGAATCTCTTGAACACAAGGCTGGCATTGTGGCCACCGAACCCAAGTGAGTTGGACATCGCAACGTTTACTTCTTGTTTTAGTGCTGTGTTTGGCACGTAGTTCAGATCACAATCAGGATCAGGATCATCGATATTGATCGTAGGTGGAATGATGCCTTCCTTGATCGCCAGTACTGAGAATGCGGCTTCAATACCGCCAGCAGCGCCCAGAAGGTGTCCTGTCATCGACTTGGTTGAACTTATCTTCAAGTTGTAAGCGTGATCGCCGTACATTCGCTTCATTGCGATGGTCTCGAACTTGTCGTTGAGCGGAGTGGAAGTTCCGTGAGCATTGATGTAATCAACATTTTCAGGAACAAGCTTTGCGTCCTCGATTGCCCATTTCATAGCTCGAGCTGCACCTTCACCTTCTGGGTGAGGCTGAGTTACGTGGTGAGCATCACTGGAAGCTCCGTATCCGGCAAGTTCTGCCAGAACGTTGGCTCCACGTTTTTCTGCGTGCTCCAGAGATTCAAGTACGACTAAACCTGCACCTTCGCCAAGAACGAATCCATCACGACTCGTATCGAACGGACGCGAGGCCGCCTGCGGGTCGTCGTTTCGTGTTGATAGAGCCATACAAGAGTTGAAACCTGCGACTCCGATTTCACATATTGCAGCTTCAGTTCCACCAGCTATGACGACGTCTACACGTCCCCGACGAATCATTTCGAGAGCTTCACCGATCGAATCAGTACCTGTTGCACAAGCGGATACGGTCGAGAAGTTCGGCCCCTTAGCGCCAATCATCATTGAAACCTGACCCGATGCCATGTCACCAAGCATCATAGGGACGAGGAATGGGCTGACTCGTTTCGGACCTTTGTTTAGAAGAATTTTGTGCTGTTCGGTGATCGTCATGATTCCGCCGACACCACTTCCAATCAGAACACCAACACGATCAGCATCTTCAGATGCCATGTCGAGGCCTGCATCTTCAAGCGCTTCAAGCGCTGCGACACAAGCGAACTGGGAAAATCGATCTAGTCGACGTGCTTCTTTACGCCCTATTATCGGAGCCGCATCGAAGTCTTTCACTTCGGCTGCAATTCGACTCTCAAAGCCTTCCGCATCGAACAGAGAAATATAGTCGATGCCAGATTTACCTTTGAGAAGGCTGTTCCAAGTGGTTTTACGATCAGAACCAACTGGGGTAACAAGTCCGATTCCTGTAACGACGACGCGATCTGTCATTCGGTGACCTCAAAGCCTGTGTTCAGAGCTTCATCTGATTCTAAAGCGGTGTTTCAACTTCTCACGTAACAGAGAAGCCAGTTTCATTAAATACGACTTGGCGAGTATACCAACGGCGCTTGGAAATATAGTAGCTGAACTAGAGGTTTGGGAAACCTATTTGAATTCGACTGTTAAGCAAAAGTGCTGATTGTTCAGATACTCGCAGACTAGGAAGCATTTTTTAGTTAAACAAAAGAGTCGTCCCTGGGCGAAGGGACGACTCTTTTGTTTAACTAAAGTTCTAACTACGGGCAAGTAATTTAGAAATCCACTGCTCGAAGTTCTACATTGCCGTGACGGCGTTCGAGATAACCAGCAGTCTCGTGGTAACCATGAGCAAATACCATCAGCCAGCCTTCCTTCTCACATCGGTCGAGAAGTTCCTTCTTCATTGCAAGCGACTGGTCCGGGTATCGGTCAAACGCTGTGATGTAGGGCAGAGGAATGTGGTTTGGAGTTGGTATCAGGTTAGCGAGGTAAATGATTCGCTCACTGCCAGTGTTCACGAGAACTACCTGATGACCTTCTGAGTAACCGTTTGTAACGATCGTGTGTACGCCTGGAGCAACTTCAGTGTCGCCATCCAGAAGTACGATCATTCCCTTGTTCCATAGAACCTGAAGGTGTTCAACACCAGTTCCGTATATAGGGATTGATCGTTCGTTTGGTGCAAATGCCTCTTCCCATGCGCTGCGTTGTACAAGGTACTTAGCTTTAGGGAAAGTAGGAATTATTGTTCCTTCACGGTCGAGACGTGTTGCGCCGCCACTGTGAGAGAACGCTAGGTGGGTGAGGATCACAAAGTTGATGTCACGTGCGCTAACGCCTTGGTGGCGGAGGTTACGCAGCAATTTAGATGAAGAATGGCCGTACACCTCTCGGGTGATTTCCGGCTCTTTGTTACCGATTCCTGCATCTACAAGGATGTTGAATTCTGGTGTCTTGATCAGTAAAGAGTTGAGACCGAGGCGTACTCGGTTCTTACGATCAGGCTTAGCGTTCTTTTCCCAAAGAATCTTTGGAACTGGGCCAAACATAGGGCCACCATCCAAAAGGAACGTTCCATCACTAACAAGCTTTACGGCCACACTACTGTCTTTAGTAGTCATTCTGACGCCTCCAAGACCACACCTGGTCTTATTTCAAATCTATGCAT
>JAPKCH010000067.1 GCA_026421185.1 Dehalococcoidia bacterium
GTTTGGGCGTAAGTACAACTCTACCTCGCCATTTTCTAAGGAGTCAACAACAATACCCTCGGACAGTGACGATTTCATCGCCTCAAGAAGCGTGTGATTGCCGTGCAAAACTTTTTGCCTCTGAGCCGCGTATCCGGTTCGAATACTTTGGACAATAGGAATTAGATCGTTGTTCCAGTCGCCGATGTCAACGATTTCTCTCAACATCGTAGTTCTGCCAGACCCATTAACCCGGATCAAACCAAGTTGATCTCGAAGAAACGCCCTTGAGAACTTGTTGCCCCCACTACTCCGCAGTGACGTTATTAATATTGGGCACAAACATGATCAGATGATCTTGACGATGTTCAACAGTTCGACAACTAACTAAATCAAACCATGCTGAATATTAGGAAACCGAATGACTTAATCGTCGAACACATCCAACAACGCCTGAATGTATCCATTTGCGTAAGCTCGACCTCTATGGCCCCAATTAGAATCACCGTCGGTTACGGGCACGTGATCGTTCACTAATACCCCATCGAACCCAACTTCTTTATAAATCTTCAGCGCTCGAACCATGTCGACATGACCTGTATTGATGAACTCCTCAACAAACGGCTCACCACCGTTCGACACGTTGCGGAAGTGAACATAAAGAATCTTCTTTCGTTCGCCGAAGTATCGAATCATGTCGTAAATGCCCTCACCCTCAGCATCGGCCATCTCAGAGAACGTCCCTTGGCAAAACTCTATGGCGTTCGAAGGCGAATCGACGATCTCGATAAGACGCTTGTACCCCGCAAAGCTATTGAGCAGTCGAGGGATTCCGCCAACTGAATCCACAGGAGGGTCGGCAGGGTGAATTCCGATACGAATTCCCTCTTCCTCGGCGACCGGAGTAATTATCTTTATCCAGTATTCAAGATTCGCCCACAATTCCTCTGCCGAATACTCTCGACCATGCGTAAGCTCGTGATCTGTGTGCTGCGAATGGTCATACGCAGTAACCCTAGTACCCGCTCGATGCGAAGAATTCTCAGCATTTCGCCACACTCCCGAAGGCATCCAGTTATATCCAAATATCGGAATGCCAGCTCGTGCGATATTTCGCACGGTATGGATCATGTTTTCGATCTGCTCATCACGTTTCGGCCCACCCAGCATAATCTGGTCGTAGAAAGCACTAGGAACATTTTCTAGAGCTTCAAGATGAAGTCCATGTGATTCAACCCGCTTACGCAGCGCTTCCAAATCCTTCAGATCCCAGCGTTCATCACCTGGAACCACAGCCCACTTTTCACCAACACCCATTCCTGTGTATGACTGCAGCACGATATCTGTCGCACCGTACTGAGCTGAAAACGTGAGTAACTCGTCGAGCGGTGTATCGCTACCTTTGGTTCCGTTAACGAAGTTGAATCCTAATCGCATATTTGCCTATTTATCTAGTGTTTCTGTTGATGTGTACTCAACGAATCTAACATCCTCTCCACTGGGAGAGTATTGGGCTGAGAAAGGTATCAATGAACAAAAAATTACTGAAATACTCTCACCCTTAAAATCATCAAACAGTTAGCATTGTGAAGCGATCCAATCGCCCATATCACCAAGAAAACGTGACTATGGCACCCTAGTAGTTCTCGAAGAACTTCCCCCAAGGGGTCTTCATCGCCTCGCGGATCCGCTTACGACCCACCACCGGCAACCAGAATTTGTTGTGGTAAACGTTCGAAGCCCAATATGCCCATGGTGCGATCGGCGATCGAAGTAGCATGCCTTCAAGCGGCTTCAGTGGTCCGTGATAAATAAGCTTCTGACCACGAGATGCGAGAGTGCTTTCGTTACCGTTGAAATTCCAGTTCACATCAGCGATATCGTCACCGACAACTTCGATTTCCTCAGGCTTACCGACTCCAAGTCCCATCTCATGAGCAATGCGAATCATCGGAATCGACATAGGATCGAGCCCCATCATCTTCGCCGCCACTGCATCGATTGCAACTTGGTCAGATGAAGCGAGAATAACGTTCTTGTTGTGAATACGCATTGCACGAGGCCCGGGACCGTCACCAGCGAAGGTTCCGTCCATCACCGCGAACAATCCTGAATGAATCTCTTTCTGTATTTGAAGGAGATCAACAAGCGTTTCGTGAATTACAGAATGCGTCCAATGACGATAACGATGAAGCAGTCCACCAAAGGCGTTCTTCATCGCGCCAGTCATCGTTGTGAACACGTGAGTCTTCACCGTCGGCAACTGAACAATGTTCGTGCCAGGGAACACTTCGGGAATGTACAGCCCATCTTTGTAAATATCATCGAGAACAAGCATCTTGGCTGTTGGCTTGTATGGAACCCACTTCACAGGCGGGACGTCGAGCGTAATGTGATCCAGACCCAGCCGGTCTTCGACCAGTTTGTGCTTATTCTTCTCTCGCCCCTCAACCGGATTCACCACTACTGTGCCATTGTGGGCAGCAGTTAGGCTGTCAAATCCGTCAGCCCTCAACTTCTGAGTCACACCGTCAATTTGCCATGGAGTCGTTGAGCAAGCCGGGTAGTAGTGTTGCCACGATATGTTCACCTTGAGGAACGTGTCGATATCTGGAGTCAGAGCTGTCTGGTAGTCAGCGAGGTCGAGAAGACGTGCGTAATCTTCTATTACAGTATCGGGCGTTGTGTAAATAACCGCCACTTTACCCATTTTGGGTTCAGCGTGCGGAATGTCGGGCTGACTTAGAACTCGCCCCTCGTCTCTGATCATCGAGACCATACTTGTTTAAATTCCTCTTGAAAGCGTCCAAAATAACGAAGCCATCGATAATCGTACCGAAACTAGAATAAAAGCAACCCATGCATTAGCGGCACTCAGACAGTGTATCTTTGCTCATGATCAACACACTACTATCGGATAGTCGTAATTTGAACCAAACTGAACATCACACCACTATCGATTCATGCGTACATGTAATGCCGCCTGCGTTCGAGGCGGGTCGAGAACGATTGTCGAGGGCTGATAGAACATTTCGCAGTTTATTCGTTGATCCAAATGCAAAATTTGCTCAAGTGGAAGACCTGCTCGAATCTATGAATGATTCCGGTATCAATAAATCAGTGTGCGCCGGATTTGGCTGGACCGATCCCGAAATCGCCAGAGAATCCAACGACTACAACATCGAAGCAGCAAAATCCCACCCAGATCGCCTAATAGCGTTCTGCAGCGTGAATCCACTTTGGGGCGAAGATGCCGTGACCGAAGTCCGCCGCTGTCACGCCGCGGGCGCCAAAGGCATTGGCGAACTTCATCCCGATTCTCAGGGATTCTTAGATTCAGATCTATCTTCACTCGCACCTGTTTTCGACACTGCAAAAGAACTCGATATGCCGATTCTGATGCATGCCTCAGAACCAGTCGGGCATGGTTATCCGGGCAAAGGAACGGTCACGCCCGAGCTTCTCATGGCGCTTGTTATTGCGTTCCCTAACAACAAATTCATATTCAGCCACTTTGGCGGTGGCCTGCCGTTTTACGCCCTAATGCCTGAAGTTAAGTCGGCTCTCAAAAACACCTACTTCGATTCAGCAGCATTCCCGTTCATCTATCGTCCCGAAGTTTTCGATGTCGCCGCAAGAGCGGTTGGATCCGACAAAATTCTGTTCGCCAGCGACTATCCGCTCGTCAGTCATAAACGAGCACTCAAAGAATTCGGTGAATCTGGCATCACTGCTGAACAAACTGAACTCATTCAGGGCGTGAACGCATCTAATGTTTTAGGAATATAAAATTCTTTAACCACAGCTTGTAAATCTCGCTAATTCATCGCAGTTTCCTCTGTTCAGACCCGCACCAACTACCGTGTTTACTTAATTTGTACGGGATAGGTTTGTGCAAATTGCAGCAATACCAACAGCAAGCGAGTAAAATTTTCCCCAACAGAGAATCGTATTTGTGATATTGCAAAACTTCACGAGCAGAGAGAGTATTGGATTGCTAGGAATAACGCCTGAACAAAAAGAGCATTTCGAAGAGTACGGATTCGTACATATTCCAGATGTTTTCGACCCAGAAGTAACGATAGACCCCGTAATCGACGAATACGCGGGCGTTCTCGATTCCCTGGCCAACAAACTCCACGCCGAAGGCAAAATTACATCGACGTACTCCGAACTCGATTTCGGTGATCGAGTTACTAAGATTTATGGCGAATCTGGCGAAGTTCACAACCAATACTTCGACTTCTCCTTGCCTCAAAACGGAGTTCTTTCCGATACTCCGTTTTGGGCTGGACCTGCCGTTTTCAACGCAATCACCGCTCCCCGACTATTGGATATTGCAGAATCAGTAGTTGGTAGTGAGGTTTATTCGAATCCTGTTCAGCACGTTCGAATAAAGATTCCTGAATCCGCATCACCACGTGACGAAAATGGAAACGTCATGTTCGGCGCAACGCCGTGGCATCAGGACGCTGGTGTTGTGAATCCTGAAGCCGATGAAACCAACATGCTCACCGTATGGTTCCCGCTCATGGACGCCGGAGTTGAGAACGGATGCCTAGCCGTCGTTCCCGGATCTCACCGAGGAGAGATACTTACTCACTGCCCCGGATACAAAGACCGACCCGGACTACAAATTCCAGAAAACCTATTCAACGTCGGCGACTCAATGCCAGTTCCTGTCAAAAAAGGCGGAGCACTACTGCTTACAAAGCAGACCGTTCACTCCGCACTGCCGAATATCAGTGATCGAATACGTTGGAGTTTCGACCTGAGATTTCAGCCAACCGGTGAAGCTACAGGACGAAGCGTGTTCCCTGGATTTGTAGCTCGAAGCAAGTCGCACCCTAGTTCGGAACTCCATGATGGCGGAATTTGGTACGAAATGTGGAAAGACACCCGGGACTCACTCGCCCTAGGTGAGCAGCCATCGTTCAATCGATGGAATAGCGACGATCCCTCATGCGGGTAATGCCTGCTGCATGATTCCAACTTCAGCTGAACTAGAAACACTTCGAGAAGCAGGAAAAATCGCTTCAAACGCTCGTAACTGGGCTGCTAAAACGATCAAGCCCGGCTATTTGCTGCGCGACCTGCAAGAAGGTATGGAAACTATGATTAGGGAAGCCGGTGCACTTCCCCCGTTCCCTGCCCAAACAAGCAGAAACAAAGTGGCAGCCCACTACTGTTCATCGCCTTCCGATAAGTCAATATTCGAAGAAAACGATCTCGTAAAAATAGATGTCGGTGCTCACATCGACGGCCTAATCGTCGATACCGGTATATCTACCGATCTCTCAGCAGATAAACGATGGTCAAGCATGATCGGAGCTGCATCCGACGCCCTCGACGCCGCAATCGCCATGTGCTCCCCAAACGTAGATGTTGAAGACATTGGAGAACGTGTCGAGGAAGTAATTACCTTCGCCGGCTTCAAGCCAATATTAAATCTCACGGGACACGGTCTCGGCAAGTACACGCTCCACGATTCACCACAGATCCCAAACGCACGAATCGGACTCAAAGGCTCGCTCGAAGCTGGATCAATATTCGCAATCGAGCCATTCGCTACATCCGGTCGTGGATACATAAAAGACGGTGGCAAGCCTGAAGTGTTCATGCTCGAGCGACCACCAAAACCGTCGAACAAAATCGATTCCGATACGCTCGAAGCCATCCAAACATGGCGTGGACTCCCAATCGCACGACGCTACTTCAACGATCTGCCTAAAAAACCGTTCGAACGAACACTAAAAGAATTGATCAAACAGGGCGTTGCTCGTGAATACCCTCCATTGATCGAAGTCGCAGGCCATAACGTCGGCTGGAAAGAACACTCGATCTGGCTCGGCCCACACGGGCCAGAAATTCTTACGGCTTAACGCCACACCCAGAAACCAGACTCAGTCACGACTACCACAACTAAACAACGCTTTGCAGACCGTGTAGGCGCACTGAGCGAACCCAAGTTTCGACGATAGTTATGGACGAATGCTGGGCGCTCACAATTTCAGCAGGAATCCTTGCCGTAATCATGGCAGCGACCTTCGCCACTCAACGTGAACTACGCACGCTCCGAGGTGATCAACTAGTGTCAGTCGTCGAACCAACTATCTAAATTGCTCCGAGCGATCGAACTGACGTTGCACTTGATAGTCTTGCCGCGCTATCTAGTACTTAGAACACAACATAGGACACCGACTTGGAAACTAAAAAAATCTCAGGTGTAATCCCAATCCTTCAAACACCGTTCGATTCGAACGGCAGAATCGACGTTGAAAGCCTGCGCAAAGTTGTCGATTTCAACATCTCAGCAGGCGTCGATGGAGTAGGAATCGCTATCGCAAGCGAAGTTCAGTTGTTCAACGAAACTGAACGAGATTTACTACTCAAAACCGTAGTCGACCAAACTGGCGGCAGGGTCCCAGTTGTGATGAACACAGGTTCACTCGGAACCGATCTGGCAATTTTTTACAGCAAGCGTGCGGAAGAACTCGGCGTGGATACAATAATGCTCACGCCTCCGGGCTCAGGAGCAGGATCCTCCAATCCTAAAGCAGTTCGCCAGTACTTCCGAAGCATCACAAAAGTCGTAAACGTATCAGTAGTGCTCCAAGACGTTCAATTCGCTCAGGTTCCACCGCAGATGGTCGCAGATCTAGCAAACGAACTCGATGGCATAGTCGCCTGCAAGATGGAAACACCCCCAACACCAGCCCGAATAGCAGCAACAGTCGATGTCGTTAAAGGCAAGATCGACGTACTCGGCGGAGGAGGAGCAGCTTACCTAATGGAAGAGCTATCACGTGGCAGCACCGGAACAATGCCGTTCAGCTCCACACCGACTGAATTCACCCAGATTTTCAAGCTCCATAAAGCCGGCAACATCGAAGGCGCAACGGAACTATTCAATCTCAGAATCGCCCCGCTCTGCCACCTCGTTAGCCAAGCACCAGAACTTGCAATCGGATTCCACAAACAAATCCTCAAAAAACGAGGCCTAATCGAATCTGCCCGCATCCGACAACCCGAAGCAACTCCTGACACAGGCACACAAAAAACCATCGATGCCTTGCTTGAGCGTGTAATAGTCTAGGTCGCGAATCGTCCACTCTGAGCATCAACAGTAGCTGATATAAAAAAGTGACTCGTCACCCTCCGAAGTCAAACTCTAGGCCGACGCCCTGCGCTTTAGCCTGTTCGTAAACGAGCGCAGCACAAGAAATATCCTGAACCGCTAGACCAACGCTCTTGAACAAAGTGATCTCGTCATCGTTCTCACGACCAGCTAGAGTCCCGTTGATCACTTCACCGAGCGAACCGTGAATCTTCTCCGCTGAGAACACACCCTCTTCGATCGGAATCTGAATGTCGCCAGCCTCGTTCAAGCAAGCCTGAACCTGATCGCAAACAACTTTCGACTTCATAATCGTCGCTGAATCTAACTCCCGCACACCCACAGCGTGCGAACCAATCGCATTGATGTGCGTACCCGGATTCCACCATGAACCATCAACAACAGGCTCAGTAGCACTAGTAATCAAAGTCACAATATCTGACTCACGTACCAGAGCCTCAGCACTTTCAGCAACTTGCACAGGAACGCCAATCGCAGCCGAGAACTCGTCCGCAAACGCCTGCTTGGCAGCATCGTTGCTCCGGGAATAAACAAGAATGGTTTCGAGAGACGCAGCTTCAGCAAGAGCTATAACCTGACTCCGAGCCATAACCCCAGTACCCAGTACACCAGCAACCTTAGAATTCTTACGAGCCAAATGCCGTGTCGCCACACCGCCGCTCGCACCAGTTCGAACTCCTGTCAACAAACCACCGTCCATAGCTGCCACAACCAAACCGGTTTTGTTGTCCTGAACAAGAATTGTGCCGATAGTCGTTGGCAGTCCGAACTTCGCAGGGTTCTCTTTGTAAACCGTAACGGCCTTCACACCGAGCGCTCCGCCCGACTTCAAGTAAGCAGGCATGTAGGCAATCCAGCCACCAACTGCAGCATCCATCATCACCGTCCGATCTGGCATCTCAGCCGTCCCCGCCGCAAGCTCCCCGAACGCCGCCTCAACTACATCGATAGCTTTCGACATTGGTAGTAGTTTTTGCACGTCAGAACGGTTCAACAGTAGTGCCAAAATAAATCTCCAAAATAATCGAATTTGCAAGCGCGTCAAATCGACAACGCACACCAGATTCTAGTTGAAAGGGGATCATATCCGTGCATGTGCCAGTTCGAAATTGTCGCTGTAAATTAAGTTCCGTTAGCAACGCTTAACACTAGGAATACCTAAAACCTCGAAACCGAATGTATCGTTGATAGTAGATAAGTTGATCCGTAATAGTGGTTTTCAGGACGCACGTGTGACGAATTCGAACGATACCGACCCTAAGATTTCTTCAGAAACCGATGGCG
>JAPKCH010000115.1 GCA_026421185.1 Dehalococcoidia bacterium
CGATTGAATTAAGGAACGTATGCGAATATGTAAGAAGCTCATAAGATCGGCCAGTTGTGCTGCTTGACCGGGTGACAGTCGCTCTGGTAAACCTGGCGGATCCAAAACGTTCATCGCCGCCCGCATTTCCTCATCGTCGGTACAATTCAACTCAAATCCTAGATCAGGTTCGGATTCCACGGAATGATCCGTATCCGATTCCGATTCATCGCTAGAACTGTTCAGTCGTAAATCTTGCAAGCGTTTCGCAATCTGCTCGCGCGAGCCAAACAATAGTACACTACGACCTACCGAAATCAGATCTCCATAACGCAGAATCCGAAGTTGAATGTCCTCACCATTTACTTTTGTACCGTTGGTACTGCCGAGATCGGTGAGCACCATACGATCATGATCTAGCTGGATTTTGGCGTGAAAACGACTTATCCGCTCGTCATTTAACTGGATATCATTGCCTTCTTCACGACCAACGGTGATCGGCAGGTCCAAATCTTGATACACATGACCACGGTCAGCGCCGTCGAGCACTCGCAGCGTTAATGATGTATCGACAGGTTGCAGTTCGCTCATGGTATATAAGTCCTCGCAACCGATTATATTGGCACAACACTGAGAAACCAGTAAAAATTCTACGCAATTATCGGAAGTTAAATCTTCCACAAACGACGGAGGTGATTATTAGACTTCTTTTGAGTCAATCCAAGACATTAGCTTACGTAGCTTTCGACCGACCACTTCAATTCCATGGTCATGATCAAGTTGACGTCGACTCTTGAAGCTCTCGGCACCACTCTTGTGTTCAGCGATCCAATTTCTAGCAAAAACACCTTCTTGAATTTCACTCAAGACGCGTTTCATTTCTTCCCGAGTGTCATCCGTAATGATACGTGGACCAGACATATAGTCTCCGTACTCAGCGGTATTGGAAACGCTATAACGCATATAACTGAGTCCACCCTGATAGAATAGGTCGACGATAAGTTTAAGTTCGTGCAAACATTCGAAGTATGCCATTTCAGGTTGGTAACCGGCATCGACAAGTGTTTCAAAGGCAGCTTTTACAAGTTCACTAACACCGCCACACAGTACAACTTGTTCACCGAACAGATCTGTTTCGGTTTCTTCAGCAAAGGTTGTTTCAATAACACCGCCACGAGTTGCGCCGATTCCTTTTGCGTAGGCAAGCCCCAGAGCGTGTGTTTCAGCACTGGCACCTTCACTTAACGCAATCAATCCAGGGACACCGCCGCCAACTTCATATTCTGAACGGACTAAATGACCTGGTCCTTTAGGAGCAATCAGTAACGCTTCAGTTCCGGCAGGATCAATGAATCCAAAGTGGATGTTGAAGCCATGCGAGCACATGAGGATATTGCCTGGGGATATATTTTCGCGAATCTGGTCACGAAAAATATCTCCCTGTACTTCATCGGGTAGCAAAATATTTATGAGATCGCCAGCTTGAGTAGCTTCCGCGAGTGATACAGGTTCAAAGCCATGGCTTACAGCGAGATCGTAATTGGCACTACCAGGGCGTTGGCCGACGACCACGTTGCAGCCGCTTTCACGAAGGTTTTGCGCTTGGGCATGTCCCTGTGAGCCGTAGCCGAGGATGGAAATTGTTTTATCTTTCAAAAGTGAAAGGTCCGCATCGTCATCATAATAAATCGTAGCTGCCATCAAATTCACCTGTTGTTATTGCTATCGTAAATAGTCGTAAGGGTTTATGTAGTTTAGTTTGATACTGTT
>JAPKCH010000068.1 GCA_026421185.1 Dehalococcoidia bacterium
ACAAAGGGCGAGGGTGTTTGGGTTGAGACTGCTGACGGGCATCGGTATTTAGATGCAATGTCGGGGCTTTGGTATAAGTCGGCCGGATACGGCCGAACCGAGATAGCTGACGCCGTTTACGCACAGATGACGGCTATTGATTCATCTCCTGCAGGTGGCTCGACTCTTCCGCAGATCGAATTGGCTGGCAAGGTTGCTGAACTGTATCCGGATCACGGAGCACGTTCGTTCTTCGTTTCGGGTGGTTCTGAAGCTGTCGAGACCGCCGTGAAAATGGCGAAGAAATATTCGATTCTCAACGGTAAGGCTGGAGCCTTTAAGGTGATTAGCCGAAGGTATTCGTACCACGGTGGAACAGCGATGGCCGTCAGTCTAGGTGGTTCACCGGCAGCAGACCCTATGGGACCTTTGATGCCGGGTGCGATTCACGTTACTAATTGGAATTCCTACAGGATGCCTTACGAAGGTGATCCGGTAGATGTAGCGATCAAATGCGCTAATGAATTCGAGACTGTGATTAAGCACCAGGGAGCCGAGACGGTTGCTGCGATTATCGCCGAGCCGATATCTGCAGCGTTTGGAATTCAAATTCCACCGGCAGAGTACTGGCAGCGTTTGCGCGAGATTGCAGACCAGTACGACGTGATTTTGATTGCTGATGAAGTGATCACTGGTTTTGGTCGTACCGGCGAATGGTTTGCTCCAACAAATTGGGGTGTGCAGGCCGATATTACCAGCGTTGCGAAGGCGATTACGAGTGGATATGCACCTCTTGGAGCTGCGATCGCCACGAAGAAGATTGCTGATGCTTTTGTGGGTGGAGCTAATGAGACGTTCAAGCATTTGATTACGTTCGGTGGTCATCCGATTGCAGCCGCAGCCGCATTGGCCAACTTGAAGATTTTCGAACGAGAGGATCTTGTCGGGAATTCGAAGCGCATGGGTACTTACTTGTATGAGCAGCTTCAGAGTTTGTTCAGCCACAAGATCGTAGGTGACATTCGTGGTGGCTTGGGGTTACTGGCAGCTGTTGAATTAGTTGCAGACAGGGAAAGCAAAACCCCGTTCCCTGCCTCGGCTGGATTAGCTGGTAAATTGCCTAAGATGTTGTTCGACCGAAACATCGTAAGTTTCCGGGCCGCGGACGTGATTGCCATCTGCCCACCACTCTCGATTAGTAAAGGAGAGGTGGACTTCATTGTGAGTGCCATAGACGGTGCTCTCGATGAACTTGAAAGTGATCTCGGAATTTAGGTTAGGTAAACGATTGCTTACTGGTAGCGGTTACCTTGAAAGTTTGGTATCGTGCCGGTCACTTCCTCTGGTTAAACGTATGTTCCAGCGGGTTTTATTTGTAAATTGACTGCGAGTCGTCGGACTTGAATACTGGGCAGATGGCTTAGATATCGGGACGACTAGTACAGGGGACTCAGAATGGCAGAATCCACAGACGCTACGGTTGAAGAGAAGAATGTTTCTTCTGATGCTGTGAGTGTGGACACCGATGGCTTCGGCGATAGTGCAGCGAGCGAAGATGTGGTCTTGGATGTGAAAGACCTCCAGACGCATTTCACCACCCGTTGGGGCACGGTTAAGGCTGTTGACGGAGTCAGCTACCACGTCAAGAGGGGTGAGACTCTCGGAATCGTTGGTGAATCAGGCTCAGGAAAGTCGGTAACGGCTCTGTCTCTGATGAGGCTTGTACCGTCACCCCCGGGAAAAATTGTTGGTGGTGAAGTGATTCTTGGCGGCCGGAACCTGCTTGATCTTTCTGAAGGTCAGATGACTCAGGTTCGTGGTGGTGAGATCTCGATCATTCTTCAGGATCCTATGCAGGCTTTGAACCCGGTTTTCAGTATTGAAAACCAGGTTGGTGAGGCGATCAAGATTCACCAGAAGTTGAAGGGCCAGGCTCTTTGGGAGAAGGTTGTGGACTCGCTCCAGAAGGTGCGAATTCCAGCTCCTGCGACACGAGCCAAGGACTACCCGCACCAGCTTTCTGGTGGGATGCGACAGCGTGTTGTGGGAGCCATTGGTATTTCATCCGCACCAGCAGTGATTATTGCTGACGAGCCGACTACTTCACTTGATGTGACGATTCAGGCGGCTTACCTACGACTTCTTCGTCAAATTCAGCAAGAAGAGGGTGTTGGAATTGTTTTCATCACTCACGACTTCGGAATTGTTGCCAAGATGTGTGACCGTGTTGCGGTTATGTACGCTGGCCGAATTGTTGAAGTAGCTGATGTGCGAACAATTTTCAACGAGCCATTGCACGAGTACACGAAGGCTCTGATTTCATCGGTTCCGAAGTTGGAAGAGAAGACTGGTCGACTGCCTCAGATTGAGGGTCAGCCGCCTCTGCTCTACAATCTGCCTCCTGGTGATGCTTTCGCCCCTCGATCCACTTTGACGTTCACGGTTGAGGATGCAACACGCCGCCCACCATTGATTGAGGTAGAGCCTAACCACTGGGTTCAGCTTTCGAAGAGTTCAGTTGGTGATTACGACAAATATGCACACATGATGCCCGCCGAAGACGAAGTCGAAGACTAGTCGGCATACACCTGAATTTACGATCCAAGAGAATCGGTAACGACACATGACAACTGCTTCAACATCAACAATAATTTCAGACGCACCGGGTGTAAATCCTAACTCTGATGCGATTATTTCTATCCGAAATCTTCGCAAGTGGTATCAAATCGGCGGAGGCTTTATGGGCTTCGGCGATAAGGACTACCTAAAGGCTGTCGATGACGTCAGCTTCGATATTGAGCGCAATAAGACGTTTGGTCTTGTTGGTGAGTCGGGTTGTGGTAAGACCACAACTCTGAAACTTCTGCTTGGTCTAGAGAAGCCAACTGCTGGAAATATCTACTACGAAGGCGAAGATGTTGCCACAATGTCGAAGGCCGGTAAGACCGAGTTCCGGCGTTCAGTGCAGGCCGTGTTCCAGGATCCGTGGTCCTCGTTGAACCCTCGCATGCGTGTTCGTTCGATCGTTGGTGAGCCACTTGAGATTGCTACTACGATGACAAAGGGCCAGATCGCAACTCGTGTTAGTGACCTGCTCAGCGAAACTGGTTTGAACCCATATCAGGCTAACTTGTACCCGCACGAGTTCTCGGGTGGACAGCGACAGCGAATTGGTATTGCCCGTGCGCTGGCTCTGAACCCGAAGGTTATTGCGCTGGACGAGCCTGTATCTGCTTTGGACGTTTCGATTCGTGCTCAGATTATGAACCTGCTGGTTGACCTCCAAGAAGAGCATGGTCTTGCTTACTTGCTGGTTGCTCACAACTTGGCGACTGTTCGATACATGTGCCACGATATGGCAGTTATGTACTTGGGCGTTGTTCAGGAATCGGGTGAGACTGAAGCTATTTTCAATAACCCAATGCACATCTATACAAATGCTCTGGTTTCAGCGGCTTTGCCGTCGCATCCAGACATTGAACGTGAAGAATTCTTGCTGCCGGGTGAAGTTGTTTCACCTATCAACCCTCCACCGGGTGACGTGTTTATGACACGAACTCCTCTTGAGGTTGACCCTGACCACAAGTGGGCCAACGAGCGTCCGCCTCTGGTTGAGAAGGAGCCTGGTCACTGGGTTGTAGAAACTCCGTGGTCTATGGCTGCTGACGCTGGCTTGAAGGTTGAACTGAAAGGCCATGAAGGCGTTTAGTTTTATGCTCCCGGCATCGTCGGACGACTAGGAACCTCGTCTATCCTCCTTCTAACTCCATCCCGCAGGAGGCTAGGGCAGGATAAGTAACTTCGTTCTTAGGCTTGGTTAGTTTGTAAATAAAAAAAGCCCTCGGCAATTGCCGTGGGCTTTTTTGTTCTGTTTGGCTCCCGGGCCTGGATTCGAACCAGGATTAGAGGCTTCAAAGGCCCCTGTCCTACCATTGAACGACCCGGGAACACGGCTATCTAGGATAAGCGATTTTTAGCTGCGTCGTGTTGCGAGATTGCTCAGTGTTGAGGGAATTTAATTAACGAATGATGTAGAGCGGGACTCCGCGTAACCGACCGCGGTGTTATTAGACCGTAAGTATTGGCTTTAGAGGGTTGCTCGTTTTGCTTGACGAGTTCGGCTATATGTTTGCGCCGGGCAGGAGCGTTGCATCTGCTCGGTATTCTTACGTCTTTTTTTGTCGGATTCCTGGGGTGCCCGGGGACTGTAATCGCTATGGCTAAAGCTTAGTATTGTGAAGCTGGAGCAGGCACTAAGTTCACTATCTGGAGTTAGTGCCTGTGGCGAGACCGGTGATATTACGAGTGGAAAGCCGGAATGATTATTCGCCGAAGGCGTGTTTTACGATACCGCTGATAGAGTATGCGTGGTCGCGGGGATGTCAGGTTGGGCGCAGTCGATCGACTGTGCAGCCAATTCCTACGTTATCTAACTTTTGTATTCACGTTGCTTCCAGTGATTTTGGTGGAAATCTCACCGATTCTATTGTGTGATTGCCGAAGGCTTACTTGAGGAGTCTTTGCTAAGTTTGGTTACGTAATTGTTTATATGTGTTCAGATGTTGTGGGGCACGCTGTAGGATGATCCGCCACCGGCACTAGGGATTAGTAAACACCAATATATGACTTCAGATTCACCAGTAAATTCTTCACCCTTGCTTCAGGTACGGGATCTTCGTACATCGTTCACTACGCCTGAGGGCAAAATTGGAGCGGTGAATGGCGTTTCATTCGATGTTAATCATGGCGAGACGCTAGGACTGGTTGGCGAGAGTGGTTGCGGAAAGAGTGTTAGTGCTCTTTCGATTATGCAGCTGGTGCCGAACCCGCCTGGCGTTATAGAAACCGGCGAGATTATATTCGAGGGCGTCGATCTGCTTAAGATCTCTTCACAAGAGATGCAATCGGTTCGAGGTGCGGGCATCGGCATGATTTTCCAGGAGCCGATGTCGTCGCTTAACCCTGTGTTGACCATCGGCAGGCAGATTACTGAGCCATTGGGAGTTCATATGGGACTTTCAGGATGGGCAGCTGAGAGTCGAGCAGCCGAACTACTAGAAATGGTGGGAATTGCTGATTCTCGTCGTCGCCTTGGGGACCATCCGCATCAATTGAGTGGAGGGCAGCGTCAGCGAGTAATGATTGCGATTGCACTTAGCTGCGAGCCGAAATTGTTGATTGCCGACGAGGCTACAACGGCTTTGGATGTGACGATTCAGGCACAAATTCTTGAGTTGATGAAGAACCTGACATCGGAGTCGGGTGCGGCGCTGATGATTATCACTCATAACCTTGGAATCATCGCCCGATACGCAGATCGCTTGAATGTTATGTACGCAGGGAAGATTCGTGAATCGGGCACTGCTGAGCAGGTCTATTTGCAGCCGAATCATCCTTACACCGTTGGGTTACTGAATTCGGTTCCACGTTTGGATCGTCCGGCATCAGAGCGTCTTGACCCTATAGAGGGTGAGATTCCAGATCCTGCCAATTTGCCTGCCGGGTGTGCATTTACACCTCGATGTCGATGGGCGACTGAAAAATGCAGTGTGTCGGAACCGGAATTGGAACAGGTTAAGGATCGGCAGATGGTGGCTTGTTACGAGTCAAAGACTGTTTCTGAATCGGTGGAAATAGCTTGGAAATGACAAGTACATCGACAGATATTAATCAGACGAATTCTTCGAATTCAACGCCGCTACTTAGTGTTAGAAATTTGAAGGTTCATTTCCCGATTAAGCGTGGATTCTTAGTTCAACGTGAAGTGGCGCGAGTTAGAGCTGTCGATGGGGTTTCCTTTGATATCTATCCTGGTGAGACGCTCGGTCTAGTTGGTGAGAGTGGTTCTGGTAAGACGACGGCAGCGAAGGCTGTTATTCAGCTGAATAATCCCGGTAGCGGTAGTGTGAAGTTCGAGGGGCAGGAGCTTGTTGGGCTTTCGACTTCTGCTATGAGACCGATTCGTCGGAAGATGGGGATGGTATTTCAAGATCCTTACGGATCACTGAATCCTCGAATGCGTGCGGGCGATATTGTTGGTGAGCCGCTTAAGGTTCACGGGCTGGCAGAATCACGTGATGGGTACCGGCAGCAGGTGGCTTCGTTGCTTACGACTGTCGGGTTGAGCCCGGCGATGGCCGAACGGTATCCGAACGAGTTTAGTGGTGGGCAACGGCAGCGATTAGGCATTGCGCGAGCGATTGCTGCCAAGCCCAGTTTACTGATTTTAGATGAGTCGGTTTCGGCATTGGATGTTTCGATTCAGGCGCAGATCTTGAATCTTCTCCAAGACTTGCAAGATGAGTACAACCTTGCTTATTTGTTTATTGCGCACGATCTTTCGGTGGTGCGACACATTAGTCATCGTGTGGCTGTGATGTACTTGGGCAAGATTGTGGAAACGGCTGACGCTAAGGATCTGTACGAGCGTCCGTTGCATCCGTATACACAGGCGTTGTTGTCGGCTATTCCGACCCCTGATCCGATTCATGAGCGTTCTCGTGAGCGGATAATTTTGCGGGGCGATTTGCCAAGTCCATTGTCTCCACCGCCGGGTTGTGGTTTTAGTACGCGATGCCCAATTGCGACTGAGGCTTGTTCGGCTGCTGTGCCTGAGCTGAAGACGTTGGCTGAGAATCAGCAGGCAGCGTGTTTCTTGGCGCAGGGGCGTTAGTCGCGGTTTTATGGCTTTGGGCGTCATCTGACGACTTGGATTGTGTTTTTTTCTAGCCCTCCATCTCGAAGTGGAGCGTTGGTACAGGTTGCCGAGGTAAGGGGCTTCCCTCCCTGCAAGAAGGAACGGCTGGCTACCTTTATTTATTTAATTGTGAATTTGGTTACGGCGTTTTCGTTTAGTTCGATGCCAAGGCCGGGACGATCGGAGAGGTGCATTATTCCCTTCTTGGGAACTACGCCGTCTCCGTATAGATCGGCTACTTCGTCGAGTGGGCCTGAGAATTCTGTTGAGAACTCGTGAGGTCGAGTGGCGTTCTGTACCGTCGAGTACGTGTGCAGCGATGCCATCGAGTTGATTCCCGCTTGCGGACTGTGCGGCATTACGGGCTTGTTCCACATCGTTGAAAGATCAAATATTTTCTTCACTTCGGATGGGCCACCAGCGCTGAGAATATCAGGCTGGATAATGTCGGGGTTACCGAGTAACACGAGATGATGGAACCACCATCGGTAGGCGTCTTGTTCACCTGCTGATACTGCAACATCTAATGCGTCTGACACTTGCTTAAGCCCTGGTAAATCCCAGTTAGGGAGTGGTTCTTCGAAGTGGTCAATGCCTAGCTCTTCGAATTTTCGTCCCTGTTGAATAGCTGTGCTTACCGAGTAGCCGTTGTTGGCATCGAAGCCGAGGTATTGGCCATTGGAGAGAAATTCTCGGACGAGCTTAAACATTTCGTAATCTTTGGTTGGGTTGGCATCTTGTCGCCAGCCTTTCCAGTCCATTCGGATCTTGAAAGCGTCGAAACCCATGTCGTAGCCGACTTTTACGACGTCGAGCATTTCCTGTGGGGTGAATTTCCAACCTGATCCCGTGCTCCAGTAGAGCGGAATATCGGTCCGGGCTGCGCCGCCCATTAGGGTGTAGACGGGTTGGCCGGTTTCTTTACCGAGTAGATCCCATAGTGCGACGTCTATGATGCCTACGACGTTGGCAGGGAGTTTGTAGAGACGGTCTTCCTTTCCTGTGGCGAGGGTCTCCCAGTGACGGTCGATTTCGAGTGGGTTTTCACCGATGAGGGTTGGTTTAATGATGCTTTCGAGGTAAGCCTCGAACACTGAACCGTTGCGGCCGGGTACGACTTTGTTGATGCCGGGGCCTTCAGACCAGCCTTCGACTCCGGCGTCGGTTTGAACACGAACGAGAGATTTTCCGGTTTTGAGCGCAGTGGTGGTGATATCGGTGATTTTCATACGTGCTTTGCTTTCTCGTTAGGTTCAATCGTCATCTTATGACTCAGTCACGCTTCGTAGTTCACCCATCCTCTAGCTCTCTACCACACTGTGAATGAGGACCAGCGGTTGATAGCGAATGGTGGTTTGTTTGAAACTTCGGGGGACGTGTGCGGGCACACTTTACATCCTTTCATGTGGAGGATGTGGGAGTTATTAGAGAGGGTAAAGGGAACGATTTCGAGAAGATTTCGAAATTAGGTGGTTAACTAGCACTACTTTTTCGATTATTAGCCTTACAATAAGTTACTCAGTTTGGGGCTTTAGCTCAGCTGGTAGAGCGCCTGCTTTGCAAGCAGGAGGTAGAGGGTTCGAGTCCCTCAAGCTCCACCAA
>JAPKCH010000021.1 GCA_026421185.1 Dehalococcoidia bacterium
AAACTCGCTATTTCAACTAAACCTTTTCAGGTTTTGTAATTGAAGCTAGGAACTCGTCATTTGTTTGAGTTCGAGACATCCGTTCAAGAATTCGCTCCGCTGCTTCATTAGGGTTATTCGAGTCTTGCCCGATAATACCCATCATCCGGCGAAGGAGCCATACTTGCTTCAATGTGGCATCGTCCTGCAGAAGTTCCTCGTGTCGAGTTCCGCTACGTTCGATGTCGATTGCTGGCCACAATCGGCGTTCGGCCATTCTGCGGTCGAGGTGCAATTCCATGTTGCCGGTACCTTTGAACTCCTCGTAGATGAGATCGTCCAGGCGTGATCCGGTATCGATCAATGCAGTTGCGATGATTGTTAAGCTGCCTGCTTCTTCGCAGTTACGGGCAGCACCAAAGAAGTGCTTAGGTGGGTACAGGGCGTTAGGATCCATACCACCTGAAAGAGTCTTGCCGCTACTAGGAACCGTAAGGTTGTACGCACGGGCGAGGCGAGTGATGCTGTCGAGAAGCACCACTACATTTTCTCCGCTTTCAACCAGTCTGCGCGCTCGGTCGAGCGCTACTTCAGCTGTGCGGCAGTGATCTTCAATTGGCTCGTCGAAAGTCGAACTGAAGACCTCACCTTTAATGGTACGACGCATGTCAGTTACTTCTTCGGGGCGTTCACCAATGAGAGCAACAATGATGTAAATCTCTGGATGGTTATCGGTAATTCCGGCAGCGATCTGCTTAAGGAGTACCGTCTTACCAGCTTTAGGCGGTGCAACAATTAGTGCTCGCTGACCTTTACCGACCGGAGAAACCATGTCGATCATTCGAGTTGCCATCTGTTTAGGGGTGGTCTCGAGCTTGATCTGACTGTTTGGGTAGATCGATGTGAACTGGTCGAACTTAGGTCGTTTCACTGCTGATTCAGGATCGTAGCCGTTTACTAACTCGACTCGAAGGAGGCCAAAGTACTTTTCACCTTCGATAGGAGGTCGAACCTGACCAGCGACCATGTCGCCCTGTCGAAGTCCGAATCGTCGAACCTGGCTCTGTGAAACATAGATGTCTTCAGTGCTGTCGCGCTTGCCTGGTGTTCGAAGGAAACCGTAACCATCGCCAAGAAGGTCGAGTATTCCGGCACCAACAAGTTGATCTGTCGATTCAGCTATCGTGGCCAGAACTTCAAGAACGAGTTCTATTCGCTGAGTTGGAACTCGCTTGATGCCTTTGTCTATGGCCATCTGACGGAGTTCGTCATTCGTTTTAGCACCAAGGTTTCCCAAATCGGCTAGCGTGCTCTCATCTACCTCGAAATTATCTTGAGGCATCCCGTTTGGACGGGATCCAGTTCTGGGTCGACGTCGACCTTGTCGACGACGGTTGCCGCCGCCACGAGATTGAGATGATCGGTTTTGGGTAGTCAGCTTAAGTGCCTCCTGATGGTATCCGGATGAAAAGGCTGAAACAGTTCAGCGAAAGTTCTTTAGGAAAATGAAGTGAAAGTTGAAGACTGTCTGATTAAGTGATTTCTGTGCAATGAGTTGCCAGATATCGACGAGTCTAAATTTTTAGTTGAGCGTAGAGCGGTGGGCCGAAGTGTCTGAATACAGACCGACGAGTCCGCTAGTGTGAGGGGGTATCTAGTTCCAGTAAAGGGAAAACCCAAAAGTTGTAATCAATCATTACTGCACTTCGGGCGAGATGTAGAGTTAGCGAAGATCCAGAAATGGTTCATTCGCTCGCTTGAATCAATGTTATCAAATGATTGGGTGATATTTCCAGTCCTGGATAGGAAATGCCATTTTTACGCACAGCGCCAACTACTCTTCTTCTTTAAATAGATCGTGTTGTACACCTTCACGGAGGGTGGTTCGGGCCACTCGAATGAATTCTCTGAATAGAGGGTGAGGTCGTTCCGGGCGTGATCCAAATTCAGGGTGGAACTGGCTGCCTACCATGAATGGGTGACCGTATACCTCGGTTACTTCGACGAGTGATTCATCGGGTGATGTGCCGGAAGCGA
The DNA here is from genome assembly GCA_026421185.1 of Dehalococcoidia bacterium. GTDB lineage: Bacteria > Chloroflexota > Dehalococcoidia > Lucifugimonadales > Lucifugimonadaceae > Lucifugimonas. The sequence continues at coordinate 2,017 of JAPKCH010000021.1, forward strand.
TGAGCCCTGCTGCTTCTAGCTGAACACGGTATTCGTTATTGAATTCATAACGATGTCTGTGGCGTTCATTGACAGTTTCCTTCTCGTACGCTTCACGTACTTTGGTTCCTTCTTTAAGGACACACGGGTAAACACCGAGTCGCATCGTTCCACCGGTAGAGTGGAGCTCTTCCTGACCTTCCATGAAGGCTATTACCGGGTTTGCCGCTTCTGGATCGATTTCAAGAGAAGTAGCGTCAGTAATTCCGAGCTCATTGCGGGCATACTCTATAACCATGATCTGCATCCCTAGGCACAAGCCGAGATATGGGATTTTTTCAGTTCGAGCGTAGTTCGCAGCGGCGATCATGCCTTCAAGCCCACGTTCACCGAATCCTCCGGGAACGATGATGCCACGGGCGGAACTGAGAATCTGTTCTGCTCCGTGCTTCTCGATATCTTCAGCAGCCACCCACTGAATGTTAACTTTGCGATCGTTGTGAAGACCTGCGTGGCGAAGCGCTTCTACTACTGAAAGATAGGAATCTTGAAGTTCGACATACTTGCCGACGAGAGCGATGTCGATTTCGGCATGCTCTTCTTCATCGACACGAGCGATGGCGCTCCATGATGCGAGATCTGGTTCGGTTTTGGGAAGATCGAGTCCATCGGTAAGAATCTTGCCAAGTCCTTCGGATTCAAGATGAAGAGGGACTTCGTAAACACTCGAAAGTGTCGGGAGTGAAATTACTGCTTGGGCGTCAACGTCGCAATACAAGGATATTTTGCGGCGCTCATCTTCACCAACAAGCTGATCGGCACGGCAGAGAATCGCATCGGGCTGAATACCCATCCCCCTTAAGGTGTGAACACTGTGCTGAGTCGGCTTTGTCTTTAGCTCGCCAGTAGCTCCCAGATAAGGAAGCAGGGTGACGTGTACATAGAAGGTGTTCTTCTGGCCAACGGCATTTCGAACCTGCCTGATGGCTTCGATAAACGGCTGGCCTTCGATGTCACCAACTGTTCCACCAACTTCGACAACTACAACATCGGCCTGTGACTTATCAGCCAGATTAAGTATGCGATCTTTGATGAGATTGGTTACGTGAGGAACTGTCTGAATCGTTCCACCTAAATATTGTCCAGCGCGTTCGTTGGCGATGACCTCTGAGTAAATTTGTCCAGCAGTAACGTTTGAAAGTGCGGTGAGTTCTACATCGATAAAACGCTCGTAGTGCCCAAGGTCTAGGTCTGTCTCACTACCGTCGACGGTTACGAACACTTCCCCGTGCTGGTATGGAGACATGGTGCCAGGGTCTACGTTAAGGTATGGATCGAGCTTGAGCACGGAAACCGTCATACCGCGACTTTTCAACATTCTGCCAATTGAAGCGACTGCAATTCCTTTACCGAGGGAACTGACCACACCGCCTGTTACGAAAATGAACTTGCTCAATTACTGTCTCCGCCAACTTGGTTAATTACGGTCTCGCGTCCATACGACGTGCCAGCCGAAAGAAGAGAACTATTTGAGGGGAAGTGCGACCGCCTGTCGATGCAGGTGAAATTCAATACCGATATCGATATCTGGTTACGACGGCTCTTTGCAGAGATTGCACACATCCTCGGGTAAGGTTTCGAACTTAAGTGTTGCCGATAAAAAAACACCTTACACGGGAGTCGATTCTAGGTAACGGCAAATAGAGGTGTCAAACACCTCAGGGGTACTTTCTGTGCGATTCATCCAACCCTCTTCCTTTTAAGCGCTGCTACACTCGATCTTTCGTTACGAACAAAGGTCCGATTACCCGTACTTACCGAATGTAAATGTTGGTAGGTACAACTAATCAAATTGACTCGGAAAACAATGGATCCATTAACTCCCAAAGACGTTGAGCACATTGCCCAGCTTGCATACATAAAACTCTCCGATGAAGAGTCGGAAGATATGCGAATCCAGCTCACGAATATTCTTGGGCACTTCGCATCGCTCTCAACCGTCGACACCGATGGTGTTGAACCAACAGGGCACACTACCGATTCGAACACAGTGATGCGTCAGGATGAGCCGAAGCCACCGCTCTCACAAGAAGAAGTGCTTCGCAATGCTCCAGATCGTGACGGCGAATTCGTACGAGTTCGCCCTGTTCTGGAATAATTACATCCAGAATAACCTCTCGATAACTCTCGGCACAATTTTCCAGTGCTGCCAACTATCTCGATCTACCCGATCAACCAGAAATTTCGAATGACCACTCAGTCAGATAACTCCGATTTTTATTTTTCAACGGCACGTGAACTACGAGCCAAATTCGATGCTAGGGAGATATCTTCCGTCGAGGCTACTCGATCGATTCTTGAACGCATCTCAGCGCTCGAACCAAGCTTAAATTCGTACATCACTGTCACTGCTGAACGAGCAATCGCCGATGCTGAATTGGCTGATCGACGTCTTCAAGGCTCTGGACAGGAACCAACGTCGCTTACTGGTATTCCTGTAATGGTCAAAGATAATTTCTCGACCAAAGATGTTGAAACTACGGCAGCCTCGAACATTCTTAAGGGATACATTCCTCCTTACGACGGAACAGTAGTTTCCCTTCTTAAAGAAGCCGGAGCAGTCATTCTCGGCAAAGGCAACCTCGACGAGTTTGCGATGGGATCTTCAAACGAAACCTCTGCATTCGGTCCTGTTCACAATCCGTGGGACACGGACCGTGTTCCTGGTGGGAGTTCTGGCGGAGCTGCAGCCGGTGTAGCAGCAGGCGAATGCTTTATTGCGTTCGGATCTGACACTGGTGGAAGTATTCGCCAGCCAGCAGCGTTTTGCGGTGTCGTTGGAATGAAGCCAACTTATGGGTTGGTGAGTCGATTCGGTTTGCTCGCATTTGGTTCATCACTCGATCAAATTGGGCCGCTTACTCGAAGCGTTGCCGACTGTGCCGACGCTTTGAACATCGTTTCGAGCCACGACCTCAGAGATTCAACTTCGGTCGCACCGCCATTCACCGATTTCGGAAAAGACATTGATGCCGGGGTAGCCGGTATGAACATCGGTGTTCCAAAAGAATATCTCGTTGATGGTATGGATCTGGGAGTTCGAGAAGCTTTTGAAGCATCTCTCAAGACTCTCGAAGACCTCGGGGCAAATATCAGTGAAACATCTCTTCCGCTTACCGATCATGCACTAGCGGTTTACTACATCATTGCCCCGTCGGAAGCATCGGCGAACCTTTCACGATACGACGGTGTGAAGTACGGGCTTGGAGTGTTCGATGGTAAAACTTCGGCTCAGGCCACAGAGGCTGCTCGTGGTGCAGGTTTTGGTGACGAAGTAAAACGACGTATCTTCCTCGGAACATACGCACTATCGGCTGGTTACTACGATGCTTACTACAAGAAGGCTCAGCAGGTCCGAACACTCATTCGACGAGAGTTCACCGACGCGTTCTTGAAGTTCGATGCATTGGTAACTCCAACGTCACCAAGCACAGCCTTCAAGATTGGCGCCAAAATCGACGATCCGTTCCAAATGTACATGAACGATATCTGCACGATTCCAGTGAACATTGCGGGACTACCCTCTATTTCAGTACCGGGTGGAATGTCGAACGGCTTGCCAGTCGGTCTTCAATTCATCGGTCCTCAGTTTGGTGACACTATGGTAATACGCGCAGCAGCAGCATACGAACGTGCAACCAACTGGCACCAGAACCACCCATTGATTTAGGTCACATGAACGTAATCAAACAGAACGCTTTTCTTCGGTTTGGATTTGTCGCAGCTTTCTTGATGATCATCGCGGTCGCCGGGTGCGCTTCGGATGTCGAACCTACGCCCTACGATCGAGAAGACTTCACTCCAATGGCGGGTCCGCCGCCGTTCCCGATTATTTTCGAGGGGAAGTTCACCGTAGATGGTGATCCTGGCCCTGCTGATTCGACGATTTATGCTGAATTCATTCACGGCGGGTCACCGAGATCTACTACGTTTAAAGGTGAGTACGTTCAGGTGATTCTTGGTCCTGTGAGCGAATCAGACCTCGAACACGGAGTGATTTCTTTCTACCTTGGCACCCGTGATGGCGACCACGTAAAAGCAAACGAAATGTGGGATTGGGACACTGTAGCCAAGCCGACTAATCAGGTGCTTGACCTAACTTTTGACAGGTTCCCTGAAAGCTAAAACTCGCCTACAAACCTAGAAGAAAAATTGTAAAGGCCGACTTAATGATTAGATCGCTTGATGGTAAGACGCCAGTTATCGACTCAACTGCATTTGTTTCTGAAACCGCTTATCTCGTAGGTGATATAGAAGTGGGGCCTCGTTCAAGCATTTGGCCAGGCGTTGTTATTCGCGCTGACTCGGGCAAGATCAAAATCGGTACTGGCACGAATATTCAAGACAATTCTGTGCTGCACGCCGATGATGATGCTGAAATTGGCGACGATGTAACTATTGGGCACGGGGTAATCTGCCACGCTCGGAAGATCGGCAACGGCAGCCTGCTAGGCAATAACTCCACGCTGAACGATGGAGTTGTGATCGGCGCAAATTCACTCGTAGCTGCTGGCAGCGTTCTTAATGAGAACAAGGTCTATGAAGACAACGCACTCATTCGCGGTACACCGGGCAAAGCTCTTGGAACCGTTCGAGAACGACACACGGAACTGATGAAACGAGCTGCGGCGTCGTACGTCAACCGAATTGAACGGTATATCGATGCAGGACTCGGTCACACTGGCCAATCCGTAACGTAGGGCGATGCTCTACATTCGTTCTGGCGAACTCATTCCCATGAGTTTGAGTGTTCGACTCAATGCCACTTTGGCGGCTTCAACTAACTGTAGGCGTGCCATAGATATTTCCAGGTCGCCCTCTTCAGATGACAGTACTCGACAGTCTTCGTAGAAGCGTTGCAATGATCGTGCGAGCTCCATTGCATAGTGAGGCAGGTGGTGCGGCTCAAGCCGTTCCGCTGCACGTTCAACGACTGTTGGGAGCTCGATGATCTTGCGTATCAATTCGAGTTCGCGGTCGTGAGTCAGCAATGAAAGATCGGCCGATTCGTACGTTATTTTTCGTTCAGCTGCAGTTCGCAGGATTGAAGCCATACGGGCGTGACCGTATTGGACGTAGTAAACCGGGTTTTCAGATGATTGCGTCTTGGCGAGTCCGAGGTCGAATTCCATGTGCGATTCAGGTGATCGGCTTAGGAACGTGAATCGGCAAGAGTCGGCGCCTACTTCTTCGAGTAGTTCTTCGACTGTGACCATGACGTTATTTCGCTTACTAAACTTCAGCGATTCGCCTTCGTTTTTGAAATTGACGATCTGGTTCAGAATGATCGTAAGACGGTCAGGATCGAGTCCTAACGCCTGTAGCAGCGCTTTCATTCGAGCTATGTGACCGTGATGGTCAGCACCCCAAACATTGATTACTCGATCGAACTTTCGTTCGATGAATTTCTCGTGGTGATACGCAATGTCTGTTCCGAAATACGTCGGGCCGCCATCATCACTTCGAATGATTACGGTGTCTTCTTCTAGTCCGAGCTTAGTAGCAGCGAACCACTTTGCACCATCTCGCTCGACCACCAGATCGGCGTCATCAAGCAAGTTCAGAACTTCATCGAATCGTCCGGAGGTGAGCAGATCACTCTCGTGAAACCACTGGTCGTAGGAAACGCCAAGCTTGCCCAGCACTCCACGGATATGTTCGAGCGTTCGCTTTAGAGACTCTGGCGCAAGATCGGCAATAGCTTCTGGTTTCTCTTTTGAAACAGCACCATCGCCGAGATCTTTCAGTAGGTCTGCAGCAAGATCTTGAAGATATTCGCCCGGATATGCAGGATCTGGGAGCGGGACATCGTGACCCGCAGCTTGCATATACCGAGAGTAGAGAGTGTCGTAGAAGACCCTCATCTGGTTTCCGGCGTCGTTCACGTAGTACTCGCGCTGGACTTCGTATCCGGCGGCAGCGAGAACGTTTGCCAGACTGCTTCCGATGACAGCGCCACGGGCGTGACCAACGTGAAGAGGGCCGGTTGGGTTCACGCTGACAAATTCAACTTGAACGCTTTTGCCAGCACCAATGTCGACTGATCCGAAATTCTCGCCAGCTTCACGAACTACGTCGACTTGCGACTGCATCCACGCTGTGGAGAGAGTGAAATTTACAAATCCCGGAGCAGCATGATTCACACTGCCGACAATTGCATTTTCTGGCACAGCAGCTGCGATTGCCTCGGCGATCTTTATCGGAGCCATTCGCATGGATCGCGCTAGTGCCAAAGGAAGGCTTGTGCTGAAGTCGCCGTGCTGTGCGAGCTTAGGACGTTCTATTTTGATATCGACGTCGCCGGCTGCGGGTAAAGAACCCGATGCTTGGGCCGATTCCAGCGCTTGTGATACGAGGGTTGCAAGTGAGTCGGTGATTTGCATAGGCAGTTCAGATTAGCACGATACAAAGAATGCAGGACTATACTGCCGTGCAACTGAAAAAATAGTTTTGGAGAATCTTGAAAATGTCATTGCTTCCTAAATCTACTGACCCACAAAAGTTCGTTGATCGAGCAAAAGAAAATCGACTGGAAATATCTTTGACTGACGCCGAAGATTTAGGTGAATTTCTCACCTCAGTCGATAGCACGTATGCGGCGATCCGAGAAATTGAGACTAGCGGGTTTGAACCAGCCGCCATTTTTGTGCCAACTGCTTCAAAACGGGAAGTCGACTAACCGTGCTGTCATCTTCCAGCGTGGCCTATATGTCTGTCGCCGAACTCGCACATTTGCTACAGAACCGCAGTATTTCTCCTGTTGAACTCGTTCAAGCGTCGCTAAATCGTATTGAGCAACTTGAACCAACTTTGAATGCCTTCCTCGACGTGTGGGACGAGTCGGCGATGAACGCTGCCCAAGTTGCGGAAAAAGAAATATCAGCCGGCAACTACAAAGGACCACTGCACGGTATTCCCGTTGGGCTAAAAGATTTGGTTGACTACGCTGGCACGCCAACGACTGGCGGCTCAAAGGTGCTCGCCGGAAATATTGCAGAGTTTGACGCCACCGTCGTAACAAAACTGCGTGATTCGGGCGCCATATTCATGGGAAAGCTGAACCTCGTTGAGTTCGCATTCGGAACGACTGGCTTGAATGCCCATACCGGCGACGTGAAAAACCCGTGGGATACCAAGCGGATAACGGCGGGTTCAAGCTCAGGATCGGCTGCTGCAGTGGCTGCTGGAATGATTCCTGTTGCACTTGGAACCGACACTGGTGGATCGGTGCGAATGCCCGCGTCGTTATGTGGAATCGTAGGACTGAAACCTACCTACGGCCGTGTATCGAGAACAGGCGTGCTCGATTTATCATGGAGCATGGATCATGTTGGACCGATGACTCGCACCACTGAAGACTGCGCACTGTTGATGAACGTGATGTCGGGATACGACCCACGAGACCCTGCATCTTCAAATGAACAAGTTCCTGACTTTAGTTCTGATCTAAGTAAAGGGCTCGAAGGAATCAGAATCGGTGTGCCTGTCGATTACTTCTTCGAAGATTACGTAGATTACGAAGTGAAAATGTCGGTCAGGAAGTCGATCCAACTCATGGTGGCAAACGGCGCTGAAATCGTCGAGTTAGCTATGCCGTGGGTCGGCAAAGCCAGGCCGATCAATTTTGGCGTCATATTGCCTGAATCGGTCTCTATTCACGAGAAAATGATCAGTGAGCACCCCGATCTCTATACGCCGGGTATTCGCAGCCGAATTCAGTCAGGTTTCAACGTTTCGGCAATCGACTATGTTCGCGCTCTACGAGCTAGGCAGTGGTTCAATCATCAAATGGCTGAATCTATGAAGCAAGTCGACGTACTAATCACGCCTTCTGTGCCGATTCAAGCTCCGACCATCGCTGAATGCACCCCTTCACCGGGTATCCCAGGCAAAGGAACTGAGCTTCCGATGTTCACAGGAGTGTTTGATGTAACTGGGCAACCCTCACACTCGATACCGTGCGGATTCACAAAGGATGGAATGCCGATTGGGATGATGATTACAGGCCACCCTTTTGATGAATCGACCGTTCTTCGAGTCGGTCACGCATACGAACAGCTCACCAACTGGCATCAGCGATCGCCTACGGATATTCCTACACCAAATTGACTTCTGAAAAAACTTCACGTTCCAAGCGAGATTTAGCTCGTAAAATCGATCGTAAATCTACGCTAACTCAACGCGGTTATGCTTGCATAGCGCTTGATCGTCCTAAGGGCGGCGTGAACGTTGGGCACACCTTGCGAGCTGCTTTATGTTTTTCGGCTCGAATGGTGATTCTCGGCCAAAAGGGTGAAGGAATTAACGTTCGGAAGCTATCGACCGATCCGGGCAGGGCGTATCGACATGTGCCTGTACTTGAAGTGGACGATATTTTCGATGTAATACCGAACGACTGCGTACCAGTTGCTGTTGAACTAACCGACGACGCTGTCAACCTCGCCACGTTCGATCACCCCGAGCGCGCTTGCTACATATTCGGCCCTGAGGACGGCTCGGTAAGCTCAGAGCTAATCAAGAAGGTTAAGCACGTTGTGAAAATTCCTACGACGGTGTCGTTGAATCTCGGAATGACAGTCAACATCGTCATGTACGACCGGCTAGCGAAAGCCACGAGGAATCGCAATTCGTGAGTTCGTCTGAACCAGAACAATCGCCATATGAAGTAAAAAAGACTTCAAATGAAGCCGCTAAGAAGAAGCGGTTTTTCGGATGGAATATTGTTGCCGCTTCGGCGTTGATGAACGGCTTCGGCGGTTCGGTTCACTGGCAGGGCTTTACGGTATTTTTTATTCCCATATCGCAAAGTCTTGGACTTTCCGCTGCCCAGACAGCCATCCCGTTTTCGCTATCAAGGGTTGAGAATGGTTTAGTAGGACCAATTACAGGCTGGTTGATTGATCGCTACGGCGTTCGGCGGCTGATGTTTGTTGGCACGCCAATGGTCGGGATCGGCTACGTCCTGCTATCGCAAACCAGTACGTTTATGTCGTTTCTTCTGGTTTATATATTCGTGATTTCGCTCGGTGCCTCGACTAGCTTCATGCAGGCATCGACTACCTCTTTGAACACTTGGTTCTCACGTCGACGCGGCATGGTTATGTCGATAAACAGCGCTGCGTTCCGACTCGGTGGGGCGTTCATGGTTCCGCTCTTATCCGTCGCAGTGTTGAAATGGGGCTGGGAGACTGCTGCTCTATGGGTCGGAATTGGTATGTTGGTGTTTATTACGCCGCTTGCAATCATGTTCAGACGATCGCCCGAATCGATGGGGCTTGGTCCTGATGGAGACCCCGTCAAAGTCGATTTGAAAAAGCTTGATGTGGCCCACGGCGAAATTCCAGATAGCGATGATGATTGGACAGCAAGGGACGCAATTCGTACGAAGGCTTTCTGGATTCTGGCTGCTGGAACTGTTCTACGGATGTCAGTCCATGGCACGATATTTGTGCATTTCGTTCCGATCCTTGTTTGGAAGGGCGAAACTCAGCAGATGGGCGCAAACCTAATCGGATTGCTAGCGCTAGCATCCGTTCCATTAATCCTGTTTTTTGGATGGTTTAGTGACAAAGTCGGGCGACCTCGATTGCTGGCGGGTTGTTATCTGTCGGCTGCCTGCGCTCTCGCATTGCTCAACGTTGTCGAGGGAACGTGGCCGATTTTCGTGGCGTTGATGCTGTTCACTGGCACCGAGATTGGTTCTGGGCTTAACTGGGCGCTGGTTGGCGACCTTTTTGGTCGTAAGCGCTTCGGAACAATTCGTGGGCTGCTTTCGCCGATATACAACGTTGCGTTGTTCTCTATGCCTATAACCGCTGGATGGGTTTACGACGAAACCGGATCATACGAGATTGTTTTGTGGGTTGGCGCAGGACTGCTTGTAGCGGCTGCGCTGGTGTTCTTGTCTATTCGTAAACCGGTGCGTCAGTCGTAGATTGACTCGTGCTGTAATTCGTAAAACAAGCACAAAAAAAGACTCACGCAAAACGTGAGTCTGATTGTTAGAAATATATGGTCGGGGCGACAGGATTTGAACCTGTGACCTCTGCACCCCCAGTGCAGTGCGCTACCGGACTACGCCACGCCCCGATGAGCCAAAGATAACATTTCGTTGCTCCAAATGGTCTGTAATATGGGTCGTTCTAATCATCGCAAGTGCGAGTGTTTAGCCGTAACCTGTTGGTATAATTTTGACATTGCGCGGAAGCCACGCACCGACAACTCAATAATTAGGCAGTGATTTCGTACGGGGCAACAATGGTGAGAAACGAACCGACAACCTCTAACATGCGAACTCTCTTAGGCGATGCCGAAGAGTTAAACACGCGCGTTCAGGGGATCGTGAGGCGACTTTGACCTCACCGAACTCCAGCGCAATGTTGATTCGTTAGAAAAAGAGACTATAGAACCGGGATTCTGGGACAACTCAGACCATGCCCAAAGTCAAATGCGTAAGCTCTCCGCCGTTCGAGGTGAACTTGAAACGTGGACAAATCTTTCTAGCGAAGTTGCTAGTACCGTAGAACTGTTCGTTCTTGCCGTAGAAGAAGGCGACGACGTACTAGGCGTTCAACTCGCCACCGATCTTCGCAAATACACTAAGTCAGTCGAATCACTAGAATTCGAACTTCAGCTTAGTGGTGAATACGATTCGCGTTCGGCAATTCTCTATGTGAAACAGGGTGCAGGCGGAGTTGATGCTCAAGACTGGGCAGAAATTCTCGTTCGTATGTACACCCGGTGGGCAGAACGACGCGGATTCGCCTCCGAAGTTCTGGATCTAACTCCTGGTGACGAAGCTGGCGTGAAGAGTGCCGCTATAAAGATCGATGGCAAGTACGCCTACGGCTACCTACGTTCCGAACGTGGAGTACACCGATTAGTTCGCCTTTCGCCTTTCGATGCCGATAACCGTCGCCATACTAGCTTTGCGCTTGTCGAGGTTCTTCCAGAAGCGGATGAAGCTGAAGAGGTGAAAATCGACCCGGACGATCTTCGAATCGATGTTTATAGGGCCAGTGGAAACGGTGGTCAGAACGTTCAGAAGAACTCAACGGCTATCCGACTTACCCACTTGCCATCAAAACTCGTAGTAGCAGTTCAAAATGAACGATCGCAGGCTCAAAACCGTGAAGTGGCGATGCGAATCCTACTTTCACGATTGGTCGACTTAGATATTAAGAAAAAAGCTGAAGAGCGGGCCGCCCTAAAGGGTGAGCACGTATCGGCTGAGTTTGGTAGGCAGGTGCGAAGCTATGTTTTGCACCCATACCAAATGGTGAAAGATCACAGATCAGATTTCCAGACTGCCGACGCACAAAACGTGCTCGACGGCGACCTCGACGATCTACTCAAGGCGTTCCTAAGCTCTCAAGTGGAATCAGCATCGGTATCGGCGGAAACTGGCAAATGACGATATGAATACGAACACCTAATCAATTCCAGTCGTATCTGAACGATATATACAAAAACCGTTGATGGATCGACTACGTATTAAGTACTTAACTACTAAGAGCGACCGGCAGAAAAATTGGTAAGCTCACGAAGCAGAGAAAACAAGTTGAAATCAGGATCTAAATTGATGCGAAGAATGATTATTGGTATGGCACTTAGCCTTGTCTTCGTCGCTGCAATCGCTTGCAGTGGCAGCTCAGATGATGGTGACGCTGCTGAAGCTCCACCAACATCGACTCCACCTGCTGCGCGATCCACTCAACCGGCTATCGCACCCGATTTACAGGACAAAGATGATTCATCTGCAGTTGCAAGTGGTTCAGGACCAGCTCAGGGTGGTGTTTTCAACACACTCTGGAGCGATCCACCAACTCTCGATCCTCACCTCGTAACTGACGGTACGTCTTACGGGATCGTCATCGAGATCTTCTCGGGACTTGTTCGACTTGGAACGGACACAACGAATCCCTTCGAACCAGACCTCGCTGAGTCTTGGTCGGTTTTGGAAGGCGGAACTGTTTACGAGTTCAAACTACGTAAGGATCTCGTATTCTCGAACGGTGATCCTGTTACTGCTCAGGACTTCAAGTGGTCGTTCGAGCGAGCCGCTCACCCTGACACAGCATCGACTGTTGCCGAAGAGTTCTTGGGAGACATTGTAGGTATTCAGGACATCGTTGACGGAAACTCTAACTCTGCTGAAGGAATCGAAGTTGTCGACGAGCGAACGCTCCGACTCACTATCGATGCACCTAAGGCTTATTTCATAGCGAAACTAACATACCCAACAGCGTTCGTACTGAACAAAAATAACGTTGAATCGCTAGGCCGTAACTGGGTTGATGAACCTGTAAGCACTGGCCCGTTCACTCTCAAAGAATACCGAATCGGGCAGCGCATTAGACTTGCTCGAAACGACAATTTCTGGGACCGTGCTGCATATCTCGACGAGGTTGTATTCAACCTCGCCGGTGGTGTAGCGATGGCAATGTACGAGAACGATGAAATCGACGTCACTGGCGTTGGTCTTGCCGACCTCGAGCGTGTTCAGGACCCTACTGAAGATCTGAACAAGGACCTTGTAGAAGTTCCGCCAAGCTTTGCCGTTTCGTACGTTGGTTTCAACATCAACGAAGCTCCGTTTGATGACTCTAACTTCCGACAGGCTCTTAACCACTCTGTTGATAAGCAGTTGATCGCTGATCAGGTCTTCTCGAACCTCGTGAAGCCAGCTTACGGAATTATTCCTCCAGGGTTCCCTGGATTCTCTTCCGATATTAAAGGACTTGAATTTGATCCGGAGCTTGCTCAGGATCTTTTGAACCAGTCGGCATACGCCGATCCAGATACCCGTCCACGAATCATTCTTACGGTTCCGGGTACTGGTGGATCGCCTGGTCTAACTACCGAAGTTGTTGCCGATATGTGGCGACAGAACCTTGGTATTGAAATCGAAATTCAGCAGGTCGAATGGGCAACGTACATTCAGGACCTTCACCGTGGACGTCTTCAGGCATGGAGTGGTTTGTCCTGGCAGGCTGACTATCCAGACCCACAGACGTTCATCGATGTACTGTTCCGATCGAGCAGCGCTATCAACTACGGTGGATACGCTAATCCGCAGGTTGACGAGTACGTGGTAGCCGCTCAGACAGAGCAGGATGCTACGGCTCGTGTGAAGTACTACAACGATGCTGAACAGATCGTCGTATCTGATGCAGCATGGTTGCCGCTCTGGTGGGGTGTCGATTCGAAGGCACTTGTGAAGCCGTGGGTGCAGGACTACACGTTCTCGTCGCTGACGGTTGCTAAGTTCAAAGACGTTTGGCTAGATAAGTAAGCGTTTTACGTACGGACAAATAAATTGCCCCGGCAAAACACGACGCAGGTAATATGTCGTGACTCGGCCAGTAAGTCGAATGCCGGGGCAATCATTTATTTCCGCTCTTAATTGATCTGAACAAAATAACGTTCGAAACCCGTTAGTTGAAGAAAGGAAGGCTGTAACAACAGATGCTGGCATACATTGTTAGACGACTGCTGTGGACGCCTGTTCTGCTTGCATTAGCAGCTTTCTTCGTATTCTTAATGGGTACGATTGCACCGGGCGATCCTGCCGAGCTTAGACTCGGTAACAGGGCGACACCAGAGCGCATTGAGCGTGAACGTGAACGTATGGGCTTGGATCAGCCAATTCCTATCAGGTACATCAAATACGTTGGTGGAGCCCTCAAGGGCGATTTTGGCGATAGCTATCACTATCAGGGCAGATCAGTTCTCGAAATAATCTCACCTCGTCTTTGGGTTTCGATACAGCTCAATATCGCAGCGTTGATCATCGCTGTGATTATCGGATTGCCGCTAGGTTTCTATGCTGCTAAGAAGCAAGGGACAGGTCGTGATCCTACGATTGTTATTTCGATGCTGGTTCTTTACGCCATGCCAGTGTTCTTCACGGCTCCATTTCTGATTCTGTTCTTCGCAGTGAAGCTGCACTGGGTTCCCGCTGCAGGATGGGACGGGTTCTTCTCTCTGCAGATCATACTTCCGGCTTTGACTATTGGAATTCCTGGTGCTGCCATTTTCGTGCGGCATATGAGAGCAAGCACACTGGAAGTAATCGGTCAAGAATATGTTCGAACTGCCCACGCAAAAGGCATGTCTGACTTTGTCGTGAACTATCGTCACATCGCTCGAAACGCCCTGCTACCGATTATGACTATCATGGGATTCACTCTGGCAGGAATGTTCGGTGGTTCACTGATAGTCGAACTGATTTACGGAATTCCTGGTGCTGGTCGACTTTCACTGGATGCAATATTCCAGCGTGACTTCCCGGTGCTTACTGCATTCGTGCTGCTTGGTGCTGGAATGCTGGTTTTAGCGAATCTTGTAATCGACATCGCTTACACGATTGTCGATCCTCGAATAAGGCTGCAGTAGGTATATGACATCTACCACGCCAACAACAATTTCAACCGTTAAAGAACTGCCACCGGCACGTGGCCACTGGCGCAATGTTTGGGCACGATTTCGAAAGCGTAGACTCGCTTTTGTAAGCCTGATGATCATTACATTTATCTATTTACTCGGAATTTTCGCTCCAGTAATTCAAACTCACGATTATCAGGAAACCAACCTACGTGAGACCCAGCAAGGTCCAAGTTTCGATCACTGGTTTGGAACAGATCGTGCCGGACGAGACCTTTACACAAGAGTTGTTTGGGGTATCCAAACCACCGTCATCATTACGATCACTTCGTTCGTCACTGGAAGCTTATTTCTCGGAGTGACGGTCGGACTTGTAGCGGGTTATTTCCGCGGCTGGATCGATGCTGTCATTATGCGAATCGGGGAGGTGGTATCAGCGTTCCCTGATATATTGTTGATTATATTGCTCGCTGCTACGTTGAGACCACGAATCGTGGATCTTGCCCGAAATATTGAAGATTCAACGGGCATCAATGGGTTGGTCAGTTCTGGAATAGTCGACTACGTCGTAATCGGTATCGCCTTGCTTCCACTTAGTTGGTTCGGGATGATGCGACTCGTGCGAGGACAGGTTCTAGTTCTACGAGATGCTGAGTATGTTCAGGCAGCCCGTGCGATGGGTACTTCGACTCCTCGAATTTTGTTCAGGCACATCCTGCCGAATGTTGTAAGCCCGATCATTGTTTCCGTGAGTTTCGGGATCGGTGCTATCGCTCTTTCAGAAGTAGTTTTAAGCTTCTTCGGCCTTGGTGTTCAACCGCCACGTCCAAGTCTTGGCGTAATGATCGGTGAAGTAACTGCCCGCGGTGGAGCCAGCGTTTCAGTGCTACGAGATCACCCTGAACAACTGCTTGCTCCGATCATAGTCGTGTGGATGCTTATCTTCTGCTGGAACATCGTCGGAGATGCACTCAACGACGTGCTGAATCCAAGAGCACGCTGACCCACCATCAACGGGTTTTCTGAGCGGCGATGGACACTTCAGGTGTGTCGCTGACCGTCAATAATTAGAATCAGCGTAACAACATTACGTGGTAGCTACACGGTTTCGTAGTCGTTCTCTAATTGAACTGGCGCCGTACACACCGCTACACGGTAGTGTGTCGCCACTCAATCATGTGGTTACGTTTACGTGTAACCGTTTCCGTGTAGCTTTACATGGTCGATTCTCTTAAGAGATCTCTAGCCAATTCCTCTAGATGTTTCGTTACCGAATGGTTTGGAGCAAATGGCGATCAGTCGCTGTCAACGGTGCTACTATGGCTCGATTCGCCGAACCAGCGCGAAGCGTTATGTGTTTTGGAGCATCGTTGTATGAGTTACTTTAAGTCCCGAAGATCCGCAGTTGTCGCCCGAAACGGCTCAGTGGCAACCAGCCAGCCGCTTGCGGCCCAAGCTGGATTACAGATACTACGAGACGGCGGAAACGCTATCGACGCAGCCGTTGCAACAGCTGCCGTGCTCAACGTTGTTGAGCCAATGTCTACCGGTATAGGTGGCGACATGTTTGCTCTCATTTGGGATAAAACCGAGCGCAAGGTTGTTTCACTAAACGGCTCAGGCCGACAGGCTGCGGCAGCAAGTGTGGACGATGTTCGTAAGGCTGGATATGAATCTATTCCGAATAATGGTGAAGGTAGTCATTTCGCAGTAAGCGTTCCTGGAACCGTTAACGGCTGGGAGACCGCTCTTAATCAGTACGGTCGAATGACACTTCGTGAAGTGCTCCAGCCAGCGATCGACTACGCACTAAACGGTTACGCAGTATCGGAAGTAATCGCTCATGGTTGGGGATCGTCAGACACGATTGCCAAGTTGAACCATCGACCTTCTGGTAAGGAATTACTTCCAGGATCAGCCGCAAATGGTGCTCCTAAGTACGGTGAAGTAGTCAAGCTTCCTGAACTCGGACGAACTCTTCATATGATTGCCGAAGGCGGAAGCGAAGCTTTCTACAAGGGTGAAATCGCAAAAAAGACTGCAGAATTTGTTCAATCTGAGGGTGGGTGGCTTACTGAGAAGGATCTTGCATCTCACAAATCCGACTGGGATGAAGCGATTAGTACGAACTACCGTGGTGTAGATATTTGGGAATGCCCACCAAATGGTCAGGGCATCGCAGCGTTGATCGCTTTGAATATTGCCGAGGGTTACGACATCGGTTCAATGGGCGCACAGTCGGCAGATCGATATCACTACCTGATCGAATCAATGCGTCACGGTTACGCCGATGCATTCCAGTATGTTGCCGACCCGCGTGTCGCCGAGGTCCCAATCGAGCCATTGCTCACCAAGGACTACGCAAACCGACGTCGAGCTGGCATATCTGGTGTGAAGGCCGACCCTAATGTTTCTTATGGCGATCCAATGGGCAGCGCAGACACTGTTTACTTGACAGTGGTCGATGGCGAAGGAACGGCAGTTTCCTTCATCAATAGCCTTTTCAACGGATTTGGCACTGGTCTTGTAGTTCCCGGTACAGGAATGGCGCTCCAAAACCGTGGCTCACTGTTCTCGTTCGATCCTAATCACCCGAACTACCTTGAAGGCAGTAAACGTCCGTTCCAGACGATCATCCCTGCGATGGCGACTAAGAACGACGAAATGTGGTTGAGCTTCGGTGTTATGGGAGGATTCATGCAGCCACAGGGCCACCTACAGGTCGCATCGAACATGATCGACTACGGGATGGACTCACAGGAAGCACTCGATGCTCCCCGATTCAAGGTTGAAGTCGAAGGCAATCAGGATGTGATGGTCGAAGAAGACCTCTCGCCAAACGTCGTCAAGGAACTCGAGAAGCGTGGGCACACAGTGAACGTTGTTTCTGGTTATGACCGAGCCAACTTCGGTGGTGGTCAGGTGATTTCTCGTGATCCAGAGACCGGTGTACTTGTCGCTGGCTCAGAGCCTCGTAAAGATGGCTCGGCTGTCGGTTACTAAACCTTCCGGTTACACAGTAATTTTAAAGCCGCTGGCACCTTGTGTGCTGGCGGTCTTTTATTTGGGAATACTCAGCTGTTCAACCGTTGATCGAATTGTTGAGGTGTTTTAGTATTATCTAGGAATAATTAGGAAATATACAGACTAATGATGAACATTGGGGATGATAATATGAGCCTGAGCGTTAGAGATGTTGCTGTTCGGCTGAACGTAAGCGAGAAGACCGTTTATAAGTGGTTGAAGATCGGGCTTATTCCTGCGAGTCGTATTGGAAAGTCTTGGATGATTACCGAGGAATCGATTCAGTCTCTAATTCAGCCTTCGCTTAATAATACTGTCGGTCCTTCGACTAATATGCCCCCCCCAGCGATTGCTCCAATACGAGCAGTTTCTGCCGCCTCTCCCGATGCTAATAATGCGCAGCGGCAAGACACTGAGTACCTCGCTCGCTTCACTAACGTTCTTACTGGGGCGATTAGTCAGGGAGTTAATGGTGTACTCGGCCCACGTGCTTCGGATCCTGCAACATCAGCAACGATAGCGACTGCATTAGAAAACGCTTACAACGAGGTGATTTTGCAGGGAATCGGCCTACGTGAATTCTTCGGAGACAGAGGGCACACGGCGATTCTCAAGCAGATGGCAGCTGAAGATCGTGCAGTTCAAATACGAGCCATTCTGGTGAATCCGGTGAGCGAGTTTGCTCGGGCTAGAGCTGTCGCTGAAGATGGCGCTCAGTTTGAAGACGAAGATCGGTTCAAGGCAGGCCCGCTGTACAACGATAGCTGGCGAAGTTTGAACGTTATTGCTGCTATGAAGAAGGATGCTGAATCCCGTTCACATTTCGGTATTGACGTTAGATTTGTAGATCACTGGCCTTCGGTTTACCTCGTAATGACGCCTGAATCGACGTTTGTCGAGACGTACCAGTTCGGCAAGCCTAATGCTGCTGTTGATGGCAGTTCGATTGACGGGTTGGTTCCGATGTTCCAGTTCCAATCGAGTAGTTCCTACGCATCGATTCTTAGGCAGCACTTCGATTACATTTGGTCAGGCGCTAATCCGCATGTGAAGACGCATTCGCTGGCAGATATCGCAGAGGCAATGCAGGTGATTGTTTAGAAGGGCTGTCGCTAGGGTCAAGACGAGGATAAGGCGTTATTTTTAGTAAATTCCGGAACTATACGGAACTATATGGTGTCAGTTGGTGAAAAACTTCCCGAAACATCTAAAGGGCAAGAACTAGTCTTACCAACGTTAACGAACACGCGGGCGGTGCAAGCCAATTTGCTCAACAGGCGTCTCAACTGTTCAGATATTAAAAATTCTTCTGGAGGCTCGAGCTTGGGCAAAATCAACGTAGCGATCATCGGCGCAGGCAACTGTGCATCGTCGCTGGTTCAGGGACTACATAAGTACAGCGAAATCGACGAAGGCTCGGATCGAATTCCTGGACTAATGCACAACGTTCTCGGTGGATACGCACTGAGTGATGTAAACATCGTTGCTGCATTCGATGTAGACAAGGAAAAGGTCGGTAAAGACCTCTCCGAAGCACTAGTTTCCAAGAACAACAACGCAATTCAATTCTTCGACGTTCCAAACATGGGTGTGAAGGTTGACCGTGGAATGACCCACGATGGAATCGGTGAATTCCTCGAAGACCTCGTTGAAGTGAACCACGATCCGAACACTCCAGGTGGCGAGACTGCTGACGTAGTTGGCATCCTCCGAGACCGTGAAGTTGATGTAATGATCAACTACCTCCCAGTCGGTTCCGAGCAGGCCACAAAGTGGTACGTTGAGCAGGCTCTTGCTGCTGGCGTAGCGTTCGTGAACTGCATTCCTGTATTCATAGCTCGAGAGGCTTACTGGCAGAAGCGATTCGCCGACCGCGGTATCCCTATCGTTGGTGACGACATCAAGTCGCAGGTTGGTGCAACTATCGTTCACCGAGTACTCGCCCGATTGTTCGAAGACCGTGGCGTACGACTCGACAAGACCTACCAGTTGAACTTCGGTGGAAACACTGACTTCTACAATATGCTCGAGCGCTCACGCCTGACATCGAAGAAGATTTCAAAGACCAACGCTGTTCAGTCACAACTCGAAAAAGAACTTCCTACTGATGACGTGCACATTGGCCCTTCTGACCACGTCCCTTGGCTCGAAGACCGTAAGTGGGCTTACATCCGACTCGAAGGCACATCATGGGGTGACCAGCCTCTTAATATTGAGCTAAAGCTCGAAGTTGAAGACAGCCCGAACTCTGCCGGTGTAGCTATCGACGCTATCCGAAGCGCGAAGATTGCTATGGACAAAGGTATTAGCGGAGCCATCGAGCCTGCTTCCGCATACTTCATGAAGTCTCCACCGGTTCAGATGCGTGATGACGATGCTCGTGTGGCAGTTATGGACTTTGCAGAAGGCAACGACCCGGAAGCGTTGGACTCTGCTGAATAAACTTCTGTTCTAGAACGATCCTTAATAACTACAATAACTACATCGTGCCGCTGGAAAACCAATATGATTTCCTCATGTTGATACAGCGGTACGTTTAGTTTTGGGCGTAATCTCTCCGACTGTAGAGTCTGGGTAGATTAGAGCCGAAGTAAAAAAAGGAGGGGTGCTGGTTGCGAATTGCTCAAGTATCTCCTTACGACTTTTCGTACTCGGGCGGTGTTCAGCGTCACATTGCATCACTCAGCCGTGAACTTCAGTCACGTGGGCACGAAGTTTCAATACTCGCCCCGTGTACTCGAAACGAACCAGCCGTAGATATCGGCGATGTTGATCTTAGAAGCTTTGGAAGATCCGTCCCGGTTCCAACCGCAGGCTCCATTGCTCGAATCTCTTTGTCTGTTTGGCACGACTGGCGACTAAAGTCGATGCTCGAAAACGAGAAATTCGACATCGTGCATATACATGAGCCGCTAATGCCTATGTTAGCCCTGACAGCGTCTAGGTTCTCTCCATCGACGACTATTGGAACTTTCCACGCCTATAACGAGGGTCGTGGTCGTGGTTACATGCTTTTGAATAAAGTCCTAAATCGCGGAGCTGTACGATTGAATGGTCGAATTGCTGTTTCAGAACCCGCTAAACATTTTGCCAATCGATATTTCGAAGCCGATTACACCGTTATTCCGAACGGTCTAGATGTAGATTATTTTTCAGCGCCGGTTACGAGGCCTTCGACACTTAAAGAAGATGCGATGAATCTCGTGTTTGTTGGTAGGGTGAACGAACCTCGAAAAGGCCTTCGGTATGCCCTTGGTGCCTATTCGTTGTTGAAGTGGCAGTACCCGAAAATGCGACTAATAGTTGTTGGTGCCGGGGTGCCAGATCGAGAGTCGTATCGAATCATTGGCGAGCGATCGCTTGATGATGTCATATTCGTAGGTCAAGTTTCTGAAGAAGAACTTCCGGGCTACTACCAGCACGCCGATATATTCCTTGCACCGAATACAGGCATGGAAAGCTTTGGCTTCATCATAGTCGAAGCGATGTCGGCATCGACACCGATAGTTGCATCAAATATTTCCGGGTTTGCCTCAGTAATGACCGATGGTAAAGAGGGACTGATGTTTCCTCCTGAAGATGAAGCCGCTATGGCCGAAGCGATAAAAACACTTGTCGAGAATCCGGCTCTGCGTGTTCAACTGGGCGTCGGTGGCCGAGCGACTGTGAATCAGTATCGATGGAGTCACGTTGCCGATTCGGTACTCAACTACTACAACGAGGTTCAGGAAAAACAGACTGTGCCGCCAGCGAAATATCAGGGTTGGTAAACACTTGCCGGATCTCCAAACTCTCCGCTACGGCCTTCGCCGCTCAGTCACGAAATGGTTCGAGCGACCTGCAGTGGCGGTGCTCATTGCACTTAAAGTATCTCCAAATGGCGCAACCGTAATCGGATTGATGATCGCACTTGTTGCGGCTTATTTCGTAAGTGAGGGCGACTTCCTATTAGGTGGAGTTCTCGTACTCGTCGGAGCTACGTTTGATCTTCTCGACGGAGGCATTGCCCGGGCTACTAATTCTGTGAGTAAGCGCGGTGCACTAACCGACTCAGTGTTTGATCGCGTGTCGGAAATTGCCTTACTTATCGGACTTGGCATGTATTTCACTTCAGGCATAGATGCCAGCCAAACCGGCGTGTTGCTCGCTTACGTCGCAATTGGTGGGTCACTGATGGTCAGCTACGTTCGTGCTCGTGCCGAGGGGCTGGGCGCCAAAGGTACTGCTGGATTCCTAACTCGACCCGAACGAATTGTCATTACGGTAATCGGGCTTGTTCTTGGATCTCCGATGGCAGTTTTGTGGATTCTTGGTATCGGTACGCCGCTTAGTGCAGCGTGGCGATTCGTCGATGCTTGGCGAGCAATCGAAACTGATTAGTTCGAAAAGTGGATCCTTTTGTGTCTGTTTTGGCGTAAAACGGTTGGTAGAGCAATACTCAAGTTGTAATTTCGAGCGCACTGAACAGCTCGTATATCTGGAAAATCAAGTAATTTGAACGTCACTCACTCAATTCCTAGCCTCAGCAAAGCAAAATTAATCGTCTTTGTATTAGTGGCAATATCTGCGCTTGCTGTAGGAGCTTCTAGTTCTACGGTGTTAGCTCAAAGTACCGAAGCGATAACCGTAAGATCTTTCAGCGTTGAATCGCAATTTCCTGAAGGGATGACGTTTACCCTTGACCTTGAATCAAATTTGCGAATTGACGATATTCGAGTGACCTTCGAAATTGGTGATCGAGGAACAACTCAATATGCGTACCTCGACCTAGATCAAACGACTCGACCGCTTGTGAACGGCGAATTGTTCCACCGTACGAACAGTCGAGATCGATACATTCCACCCGGAACTACGATCAAGTACTGGTTTGAGATCACCGATGAAAACGGTGACACGATGTTGACTGAACCAGAGTTATTCCGATTTGATGATGCTCGTTACGAGTGGGATGAAGTCACGTTAGGCACTGTCACGATTCTGTATCACGGACCGGTTCGTATTCGTGCTGAACGGCTTGCAGAAGCGGCGGTGGAATCCCTAGGAATCATGGGGCCTGTGACCGGCGCGGATACCACCACACCAATAGTTATGACGTTGTATAACAACAACGCCGAGATGATCGAAGCTGTCGTGGCTCGAAGTCTGGCAACTAGCCGTGAGCTGATAACCGAAGGTCAGGCGTTCGACTCTGAAAGTGTGGTGCTGGTTTTGGCAGGTCGATCAGATATCGGAACTGCCACTCATGAGATGACTCATATCCTAGTGGCACGTGCAGCCAAGTCCAGTGGAGCAGTTCCTCTCTGGCTCAATGAGGGACTCGCCGAGTTCGGAAACCTTGATCAAACCGTTTCGTACGAAAGATTTCTTGAATGGGCTGAAGGCACCGACCGACTAATCCCTCTCAAATCACTTCGCTCGTTCCCTGGTGATCCGAATCTGACGCTTGTCGCATACGGTCAGGGTCGAAGCGCCGTGAAATACATGATTGATGAATTCGGAGAGGCCAAGATGGCCGAACTTCTCGCCACGCTTGGTACTGGTATTGGAATCGATGGCTCTCTTGACGCTGTCTATGGATTTGGTATTGACGGGCTTGAGAATAACTGGCGTGAGCACATCGGAGCCGATCCTTACGTTGAAGCGACTCCCGGCCCAACGCCGACGGCTGCAGCAGAATCGACGCCAACTTATAAATTACTGACATCTCCGCCTAAATCCAGTCCTTCGGAATCAACACCTACAAAAGATACGGATAGCGTTGATGAAACTGAACCGGCACAGTTCAGTGAAACTACTGTCGATACTGATCTAAACGATGACACTGTAGAGGATACTTATGATGATCCGTTGAGTATCGAGGCTGAGGCATCAGGCGGAACTTGTTCCTCTCCTTCAGCAGGCTCTGTCGATGGAACATCGGGTGCGTGGCTTCTAGTCGTTGTGGGACTCGCCGCTGGTGGGCGCTACCGATCTCGAAAGAATCGCTAAAAGACTTTGTTTAGGCTTGATTACGCAGCGTGAGGTAACGACTCGGCTGAGTTGATGCCGCGTGCTGTAAGCGGCTCGCTTACGTTTTTGATCTCAACTACGCTGAACCGGACATAGCCCCCCCTGTTGGCGTGCTACTAAAGGGGCGTTCTGGGTGTTCCGTGTAGAGTGGATCTAGATACACCCTCTAATTGTGGGTCGTATGAACGCTAGACTGAGCTACTAGTTTACGCAATTTGATCGGTCGAGAAGGGTCTTGAGAGTTCCACCTAGAATCGCCTTTTTGTCCTCGTTGCTAACGAAATCACAATGCGTTCGGAACGCTTCGATAGCTTGTAGATGGGTCATAGATTTTTTGACCACAGGGAAGTCCGACCCCCAAACCATGTTGGTGCCGAACGCCTCGTAGCAATCTTCGTAAACCCAGCGGGTGTCGGTGTAAGGGAAGTTCCAAGTGCTATCTGTTAAATAGTGAAATCCTGAGAGTTTTAGATAAGCGTTTGGAAGCTTGCTTGTCTCTATGACATTAGCGACATTTGCCTTCGCATCATCACCGTGTGCGCGTAGGCCTGACATGTGATGAAACAGGAAGTTAACGCCGGGGTGTCGTTCAACCGCTTTGCGGAGCTCGTTCTGATGGTGTGGAGCAATTGAAATGCTTGCGATCAGACCAATTTGTTCTGCAGTGTTAAGAAAATCTATGCCATCTGGCGAATTGAACCAACTACCGTCATCCTCGCCTGCAACGTAGTGAGTGAACGCTTTCATCTGCCACCGTTCAGCAGCAGTTTCTAGGCGTTTCGCCGCACCTGGAGTGTGGTAGGTCTCCGACCACATTGAATCAACATCAGCAAATTGTTCTAGTCGATCTGGATATTTTTTCAGAGCTGCGGCAACGTAATCGTTGTTGTCGAAGTTTTGGAATATCTGAGCACATACGATCGTTGCTCGATCGACGCCATTGGTGTCCATTTGGTGAATCAACTGTTCAATAGAACCGTGGTTTTCAGGATCTGGAACAGGGGGTAGGTAAGGCCAGTAGCCCCACGAGTGGCAGTGTGAATCAATAATCATTTGACAACATCTTTAACCATGAATGTTCGGTGCGCCAGTTGTTATTGGCAGAAAGAGGAGCCATTTTCGATGTGTAACCAAGACGTCATACATCCGCAACATTTCCGAAACACATAGGCCATAGATTCGAATCTGAGTTCTGCGTACTAGCTTTATTTGGGAGAGAAATATTATGGATTCTGGATCAGTAGCATGGATGCTAATGGCATCTGCTCTCGTTCTGTTCATGACTCCGGGCTTGGCATTTTTCTACGGCGGTCTTGTCCGTGGTAAGAACGTTGTCAGCACAGTCATGTACAGCTTCGTATCAATGGGTGTGGTCAGCGTAGTTTGGGTTCTGTGGGGCTACAGCCTTGCATTCGGAGAAGGCGGTCCGTTCATTGGCAACTTCGACTTCCTTGGATTCAAGGATGTTTCGAGTGATCCTGAAGACGGTGCAATGTTGTTTGCCATCTTCCAAATGATGTTCGCCATCATCACTCCTGCACTTATTACAGGTGCTATCGCCGAGCGATTTAAGTTCACGACATACCTCGTTTTCCTCGTAGCTTGGGTAACATTTGTTTACGCACCTATCGCCCACTGGGTTTGGGCTACTGATGGATGGTTGTTCCAAATGGGTGCGCTCGACTTCGCTGGTGGAACCGTAGTTCACATCAACGCCGGTATCGCAGCGGTTGTTGCCGCCTACTTAGTAGGCAAGCGCCGAGGTGTAGACCGTGGTGTAGAGCCGCACAATGTGCCGTTCGTAATTCTTGGTGCCGGAATTCTTTGGTTCGGTTGGTTCGGCTTCAACGCCGGTTCAGGACTTGCGGCCGATGGACTCGCCATCAGTGCGTTCCTCGTAACTAATACCGCTGCAGCCATGGCGCTTGTTGTATGGGTTATTCTCGGCCACATCCACACCGGAAAAATGAGTGGTGTTGGAGCCGCAACTGGTGCAGTAGCCGGACTTGTCGCAATAACTCCAGCATCGGGTTTCGTTGGGCCTATGGGCGCAATCGCAATCGGACTCGGAGCCGGAGTGCTCACCTTCTATGCAGTTCGCATCCGACACAAATTCGGATTCGATGATGCACTTGAAGTGATGGCTGTCCACGGTATTGGTGGAATCTGGGGAGCAATTGCGACGGGTATCTTCGCTGTCGGCGGAGTTGGCCTTATCGGCGGTGACGCCACGGTACTCGGCTACAACGTAGTCGCAGTTCTTGCAACCATTGCTTACTCGTTCGTCGTGACCTTCATTATCTTGAAAATTCTCGATGTAATACCTGGTCTGGGTCTTCGGGCTGATGAAGCTGATGAAGATGCCGGACTCGACGTATCGCTCCATGGAGAGCGTGCATACGTCGGTGACGGGGCTGACTAAGTATTCATTCATTCAACCAACTTGCGTGATCAACAGTGGATTGGTCACGCACCAGGAGAATATCGAACATGATCAAAATTGAAGCAGTAGTTCGTCCAGAGAGAGTCAACCTAGTTGTTGAAGCTCTACTTGAATCGGGCTGTGGTGGTTACCACATCTCAAACGTAAGCGGAAAAGGAACACAGCAAGGCGTTGAAGTGTTTACTGGCCGAGGCGCCACTACTACAACTAGGGCTGCACTTCCTAAGACAGTTATTACGACGGTTGTGAAGTCTGAATTGAAAGATGCCGTTGTTGAAGCTATTTTGGTAGCTTCACGAAGCGGTTCAGATGGGCAGATTGGCGATGGCAAGATATTTGTATCGCCAGTAACCGAGGTAATTCGGGTTCGGACGGGTGAAAAAAATGACGCGGCACTCTAAAAACTGCCGGTCGTGATCAGACACCAAACGAAAACCAAATAAAAATAGATGGACCGTCGGCTTTCTCGCAAGCAATCTTCTAGGTATGATTGAGTGCTGCGAACAAGTGACGGTCCTTTTATTTGGTCGTTGTTTGTTCCTCGCAGGAGCGTAGCTCAGTCTGGCTAGAGCACTGGTCTCCAAAACCAGCGGTCGGGGGTTCGAATCCCTCCGCTCCTGCCATATTTGAGTTCGAATATTGTGCAGCTTTTTGCTGCCATCCCGTGCCGGGGTGCTGAAACTGGTAGACAGGCTACGTTGAGGGCGTAGTGTTCGTAAGGACGTGCGGGTTCGAGTCCCGCCCTCGGCACCATTTATTTTTTGCTCGAAATGATTGTGGCTTGCTTGTATAGGTCGATTAGATCTTCTAGCGAATCGAAGTTTACGGGCGATAACCGAATACCTCGTAGTTGACTGAACTCGTTGTGGAGTTAGATCAGCAAAACATCGAGACTATTTGTGCGGCGACGTGGCCAAGTGGTTTAAGGCGGAGGTCTGCAAAACCTCTATTCGGCGGTTCGAATCCGCCCGTCGCCTCCATCTCAACTCAAGGTGAGGAAGCTCCGGAGAAATCCGGGGCTTCTTCTCGTTTGACAGCAACCGGACTCGCAAAAGCGAGTTATCAGCCGTTGTCTGCTTTGCCCGGGGTCATCAGTTCGTAAAACTCTATCCAAGTTTCTATAACCATGTCCCCACCTGGCGCACCCGCATCACGCACCGATTGAGGAATAATGTTTCCTTCACGATATGGCGACTCAACAATTTCAGCAGTCCATTCCATGTATACGCGATTGCGTTCACCTGGAATAGTTCCGCCATTGAAGTAGATTCTGGCAGGTGATCGTTGGCCAGCCGTTTCGTATTCCTCGCACATTTTCATGGCTATCGTTGCGTACTTCCGAGCCATTCCCGGCTTAACTTCGTACACTCTGCGAATTACGTACATCGTCTTTATCCTTGCTTATGATTTGGTCTGCGGCTATCTGACTAGCATCTTACAGTCAGAGATATCAACAGCTACTTTCTCAAATAACGTTCACGTCCACACAGCGCGCGTTCAGGCTGCGATTGGTGACTAACTAGGTGTAGCTGGGCTGGAGAGATGTGGGTGGATGATCGTTACTGTCAGTGGTGTGTGGCGGTAGTTGTGCTTAGGTGCTAATGGGATAGGTGACTGCGGTGTCGATGGCGCTCCTCCGGTACTTCTTACTGTAATCACGTTGGATGGTGGTAGTGAGGGCGTTCATATTTCGGGCGAGTTTTTTTGATGCTTTCACGCATTCCCACGCCAGCGAAGCTGCAGTTAAGC
The DNA here is from genome assembly GCA_026421185.1 of Dehalococcoidia bacterium. GTDB lineage: Bacteria > Chloroflexota > Dehalococcoidia > Lucifugimonadales > Lucifugimonadaceae > Lucifugimonas. The sequence continues at coordinate 29,666 of JAPKCH010000021.1, forward strand.
GAAAAACTTCCACTGAGTTGCATGGCTTAACTGCCGGTGTCCAGTGCTTACGATGGGTTGCCACTGTGTGTTACTGAGTGGGAAGGAACAATCTACCCTACTGGAACTCGGCGAGCAGAGCATCGCAATTTTTCCGGGCGCTCGAAGCATCTGGCCCCTCGCAGACCAGAATCACGTTGCCATAGATCACGTAGTTGCCGTACCTCGATACTGAACAGTCGGATGAGTCGTTGTATCCCGTCCTCCCACGAACGCACGCCCTCGCTTCCTTGAGGCCCTGTTTCCACGTCGCCTTATCTTTCTTGATTTTTGCGTCTTCACCGACACGTTCATCGGCGAAAAATGTGCCAAATTCGACAGCGTCGGAATGCGACAGATAGAACCGTGCCTCGAACTCTTTTCGGTCGTATGGATCGAGACCCCAGAATCCGTAGTAGGCATCGGTGGCACCAGTCAGCCCTTCGACGTCAAAAGTCTTGCCTTTCTTAAATCCGACTGCCAGAAAATCATCAAGTGCATAGGTGCCGTCAGTACGCACTATTCTTGACTGTGGGTCATCAGCGGCGGCCGAACCGGATTCCGTACCGCATCCAATAGCCGTGGACATCAGTCCTAGGGCAATGGCAATAAACAAAACGATCTTCATGTCTCTCTCCGCATCGTAAAAATGTTGCTGAATGTAACTTGCAGGACTGTGGAGGCTCTGCTCTAGAGACTTCTCATTGCGCCGGCTACTGTGATGGTTTCTCCGGAGATGTGTGCGGCGTCTTCGGATGCTAAAAATGCGACTGTGGCTGCGACGTCTTCGGGTTCGCCGAGTCGGCCTAGGGGGATGAGTCCAACCCTTGTATTGATGTGTTCGCCGGGCGATAGTCCGAGTTGATGTTGCCCGATCGCTAGGTCTACGGGGGCGTGAAACGGTGTGTTGATGATACCGGGGGCGATGGCGTTGACCCGGATCGTGTACTGGGCGAGGACTGCGGCTGCGACTGTGGTCAGGTTCACTAGTCCCGCTTTTGCGGCGGCGTAACTTGGTGATGAGGTAGGGCCGCCAAACGTTCCGGCGATCGAGGCGATATTGACGATGTTGCCGGACTGCTGGTCGATCATAGGCTTGGCGGCTTCTTGCATGAGGAAGAATGCGCCTTTGAGGTTTAGATTCATCGTCCAGTCCCAGTTTTCTTCAGATACGTTCGGGAACGGTTCGACTTTTACTGCACCGGCATTGTTTACGAGGACGTCGATGCGACCGTGGGCTTCTTTTACAGCTGCGACGAAGCGAGGTGCATCGTCGATGTTGGCGGCGTCGAAAATTCCGCCCTGCGCGTTGATTCCTTCTGATTTGAGGTCGCCAATTGTTTCTTCGAGTAGTTCTGCGTTGATGTCACTTATGTAGAGGGATGCGCCTTCACGCCCGGTGCGAAGTGCGGCTGCTTTGCCGTTGCCGCTGCCTGCGCCTGTGATGGCGACGACGCTACCTTCGAGTCGGTTGGAGTGTGTGAATTTCTTGGGGCGGGTTGGGTTGGTCATGGTGGTGGGATGTTATATGAGGTTGCGATGAGGTGGGTTTGGCTTCGACACTGACAAGACCTACCGCCGATAGACCAGCCTCCCCCTTTGTTACAGAAGGTATTGATTTGAGTTGGATGAATTAATGCCTTCTCAAACCGACCCGCCATATGCCTCCGAAACGTGAAAGGT
>JAPKCH010000069.1 GCA_026421185.1 Dehalococcoidia bacterium
TGAAGCAGTTCGGATATTTCGTGACAGAGTCGACTCGGCACATGTCGGAATACACGCCGTACTTCCGCACGAACGAAGAGACGATTGAAGATTTCAATTTGGACCAGATTCCACTGTATCTGCAGCAATATGAGACTCGGGATGACGGTAACGCAACGAAGATTCTGGAAGACATTAATTCGGACAAGAAACTTACTGCTACTCATTCAGAAGAGTACGCATGCCGAATTATCGAGGCGATGGAATCGGATCGCCCCACCGTGATCAACGGGAACGTGCCCAACGAGGGTCTTATCGATAATCTGCTCAACTTGAGTAGCGTCGAAGTTCCGATTCTCATAGACAAGCTCGGCTTCCACCCAATGGCAGTTGGAGAACTTCCGGGGCAACTTGCTGCATTGAGTCGATCTAATCAGGCGGTACAGCAGTTGGCAACACAGGCGATTCTCGACGGTGACAAGGAAGCAGCGTTCCATGCCATCGCCCTTGATCCGCTTACTTCGGCGGTACTGTCGCTAGGTGAGATACGAGAGATGTTTGATGAGATGTGGACGGCCCACGGCACCGAATTGGCTGCCTACTCGTAACGAGGTCTAAGAACTTAACGAAGATCAAATCTATGCGGCGCCAAAAGCGCCATCGCTGTGCACGCCTCCGTATTAATTGTTTCATTTACAGAGGTGTGCAGAGTACGCCTACAAGGATATTTCATGCCCAGCCCTGCTTTTATTCCCATGAACGCTGTTCCGTTCACCCGCGTTGTAATTGACGATCAATTTTGGTCGCCTCGGCAAGAGACAAACCGCAAGGTCACTATCCCGTATGTACAGTCGATGTCCGAGAAGACAGGCCGCTTTGACTCATTCCAATTGACTAAAGCTGACCTTGAAGGTGGATGGAAGTTTGGCATGCCAAACCCTCCGATTTACTGGGATTCCGACGTCGCTAAATGGATAGAAGCCGCGAGCTACTCGCTTGCGACTCACCCTGATGTAGAACTGGCAGCGAAGGTCGACGAGGTCATCGCACTAGTCGCAGCATCACAGCAGGATGACGGCTACCTGAATGTGCATTTCACAGCTGTTGATCCCGACGGCAGGTGGACTAATCTGCGCGATCTACACGAGCTGTACTGCGCAGGCCATCTAATCGAAGCTGCGGTGGCGCACTTCGAAGCCACAGGCAAGCGGACGTTGCTTGACCCGATGATCCGCTACACCGATTACATCGCATCGACGTTCGGCACCGAACCAGGAAAAAGACGTGGGTATCCCGGTCACGAGGAGATTGAACTGGCACTGGTAAGGCTATGGAAGACCACCGGTGAAAAGCGATTCATGGATCTTGCCAGCTACTTCATCGACGAAAGAGGGCAGGCACCTCACTACTTCGACATTGAGTCGGATGAACGCATTGAAGATGATAAGAACGTAGATGAATGGCCACACTCTGTGGGTCAGCGTCACGATGAGATACAGGCCCACCTGCCTGTGCGAGAACAGACGACTGCCGAAGGTCACTCAGTGCGGGCGATGTATCTCTACGATGGCATGGCAGGTGTTGCCGCTGCTACCGACGATGAGGGATTGATGGCAGCGTGTAGAACACTCTGGGACAACGTCACAAATCGCCGTATGTACATCACCGGAGGCGTTGGTTCGACGTACGAGGGCGAACGATTCACCACAGATCACGATCTGCCCAGTAATACGGCGTATGCAGAAACTTGCGCATCTATCGGCCTCGTAAATTGGGCGACTCGTATGCTGCAAGCGGAAGGCGACTCTCGATACGCCGATGAGTTAGAGCGTGTGCTGTACAACGGCTTTCTCAGCGGCGTTTCTCTGGCTGGCGACACGTTCTTTTACGCAAACCTGCTGGAGGTCGATCCCAAAGCTCCATATTTCAGAACGCGGGAACGTATTAAACCTTTTCGACAGGGTTGGTTCGACACTGCATGTTGCCCTCCAAATGTGAGCAGGACACTGGCCGCGCTCGGACAATATCTCTACTCAGAAAACTCAGAGTGTGTGGCAATACACATGTACGTGTCCGGCGAAGTAGCCGCCCACGTCGGTGACACAGTTGTCACAATCAAGCAAGAGACCCACTATCCATGGGACGGTGACGTGGCGATCACGCTGGAACTCGATCAGCCTGCCGAGTTCGATCTGCGATTACGAATTCCGGGCTGGTGCAATGATGCCAAATTGGAGATCAACGGTTCGCCGGTAGAACTCCAGACTGAAAAGGGCTACGCCTCGCTGCACCGCGTATGGCAATCCGGTGACACCGTGGCTCTTCGATTGGCGATGCCGGTGCGTCGAATCTACAGCGATCGCCGAGTCAGCTCCAGCGCAGGTAAAGTTGCTCTACAACGCGGCCCAATCGTTTACTGCCTTGAAGAAGTAGACAACAGCACGGGGCTGAACGCAGTGATATTGCCGCGTGATGCTGAATTGAATAGCGAGTTCGAAGAGTCGTTGTTCGGTGGAGTCACTACGATTTCAGCTACGGCCAAGAAAATCAGTAAAGATGCCGGGGAGTCGCTTTACTCCACTGACCCTGGAACGTTGACAGCGACTTCCGTAAAAGCTGTTCCGTACGCGTTGTGGGGCAATAGAGGACAGGGGGAAATGTTGGTTTGGATCAACGAAGCCTAGCGAGAAGCCCGGTGCTGGCGATACGGACTGGAAAGTCAATTGTGCGTTATATTTCAATCTTGAACTCTTCTCCCTCAGGGAGAGGCTTCTTGATGAATCGCTATCGGAAAGAAACTAAATGAAAATTGAGAAGATCGAGACCTGGCTTGTATCGAAGTGGTTGACCGTTCGGGTTACCTGCGATGACGGGACGTATGGCGTTGGCGAAGGGAATTTCTGGAGCTACGCCGATGCGACTGAGGTGATCACTCACCGAATCGAGGACGACATACGCGGGTTAGATCCGCGGGACGTCGATCGCATTTGGAACGTCGCCTACCGCAAGTACTCATTCAGGAGTCCGGCGATTACAGCCGTTCTGAGCGCTATCGATATTGCGCTGTGGGACATCAAGGGGAAGCGATTAGGCGCGCCTGTCTGGGATCTCCTCGGTGGCAAGGTTCGTGATCGTGTTCGAGCTATTCCGCTACTTGGTTCATCTGACTACTCTGGTCCGCTTTCAACCCCAGAGAGCTTCGCCAAAGCTGCTCGCTTGATCAAGGGCGACGGATATACCGCGCTCAAGATGACTCCATTCCCTGGGAATTGGAGTGAGTTATCACATGGTGACCTGATTCGTCAGAACACAGCGATCGTTGAGGCAGTTCGAGAAGAGGTCGGCTGGGACTTCGACATCGGAATCGAGATTCACCGCAACATGTTCCCCGGATCATCCGTGGTGTTTGCGCAACAGATAGAAAAGTTCTTGCCTTACTTCTACGAAGATCCCATTGCACCTGACTCGGTGATGTCGATGGGCGGTGTTGGTGACAAGGTCAACATTCCGCTGGCAGTAGGTGAACGTAATAACACGCTCTGGGAGTTCCGAGAGTACTGCACCTTACCGGGTGTTAGCTTCCTGAAGCCCGACATTGGTTTGGCTGGCGGTTTCACTCACGTTAAGAAGATCGCGGCAGTTGCTGAGAGTTTCCACATCAAGATAGCCCCGCATCACTTCCTGGGTCCGATTGCCAATATGGCAAACACGCATATTGCTTTGGCGACACCGAACTGGGATGTTAACGAGTTCATACCAGAGGTTGGTACGTTCAAGGAAGACATCGTTACGAACGTGTCCGAAGTGAAGGATGGTTACTTCATTCCTTCGGATGCGCCTGGCTTGGGTATAGATATCAACGAAGAGGAAATGGCCAAGCATCCTTACGATGCAGACATAGGCAACCCTCCACGGCGTCCCGATGGCGGAATAACGCTGGGATAGGCGATATGGCAACAACTGAACCGAATGCACGCTTCGAAGGCAAAGTAGCAATTGCCGTTGAACACAGTGTCGTTCACCGCGACGAAGTGGAAACTCCGCACTTGCGGTCAAAATCTCGATATAAGAACACCGATGCTGGAGCGAACCTATGACCACTCTTGACGAACGAATAGCGAACCTAGAATCACCGGAACTGGTTGAGCAGGTGAAAAGGTGGCGCACTTCGCGAGAGCGGCTTTCGTCGGACAGGCATCGGCCGACGTTCCACTTCTCGCCGCCAGAGAATTTTATGAACGACCCGAACGGGTTGTGCCAGTGGAAGGGCTTGTATCACCTTTTCTACCAATTCCGTGGAGATGGTGAGGACCGTGTTCACTGGGGGCACGCAGTGAGTGAGGATCTGGTGCGATGGAAAGACCTTCCGATCGCGCTGTATCCAGATCAGGAACACGACGTCTTCAGCGGTCAGACGCTGGTCGAAGATGATCGAGTCATTGCTGCGTATCACGGCACTCAGGCCGGAAACGCCATCGCCACTGCATCTGACTATTTGTTGATCGACTGGAAGAAAAATCCTAACAACCCTGTAATCCCGATCGTGCCATTCGATGAGGAAACGGGCGCTCCGTATCGAGTGTTCGATCCGTGTATTTGGAAAGAAGATGATGGCTACTACGCGCTATCAGGAACATTCAAAAACGGTGAGCGCAGTATCGATTGCGAAGGTGTTGACCACCTATTTCATTCGACTGATCTGACCAATTGGGAATATCTTGGCGAGTTGATTTCGGCGAACCGCATCAGCGAGCCGGGCGAAGATTACGCAGTGCCGAATTTCTGGCCGATTGGCAATGGCAAGCACATGTTGCTGTTTTTCAGTCACAAGCGCGGCGGGCAATACTTTGTCGGCGACTATGATCAGGCGAATCACAAGTTCACGCCTGACTACCATGGACGTTTGAACAACGGGCCTCTGGCCATTGGAAGCCTTCACGCTCCTTCGGCGACAATCGACGATAGCGGTCGCTTTTTGGCGATATTTAACGTTAAAGAGAGCAGGGAGTCGCAGGGTTGGGACGACATTATGACGTTGCCAACACATCTCTCGTTGCGGGACGACAATTCGTTGAGTATTCGACCAGTAGACGAGATCGAATCACTTCGAGGCGATCGTACTACTGCTGATGATATCGAGGTCGGGACCGGTCAACAAATTGTGCTCGATTCCATCGCAGGAAACGCTATTGAGATATCGATGACGATTGATCCGGGCGATGCTCACGAAGTTGGGCTGAACGTTTTGCGGTCGCCAGATGCTGAAGAGACCACACGAATTTCATTCTTCCCGAAAGGGCACCAGCGCTGGGGATCTGCGCACTTGCAGATTGACGGTAGTTCATCGTCGATACGTACCGATCTGATACCGCGTCCACCCGAACTGGCGCCATTCGATCTGAGTAAGGGTGAGTCGATCAATCTGAGGATTTTCGTTGACCGCAGCATCATCGAAGTATTCGCCAACGATATGCAATGCCTGACGCTTCGAGCCTACCCGGATCGTGACGATAGCGTGGGCGTATCGCTTTTCTCCAGGGGCGGCACGGCGAAATTTACTGGCATCGAATCATGGAAGATGGAATGCACATGGCCTGAATTGAGGTAGCCGTATTGTGCTAGGGGTGCGACTGAACCGAATGGACGCCTCGAAGGCAAAGTAGCAATTGCCGTTGAGCCCAGTGTCGCTCACCGCGACGAAGTAGAGACTCCGCAACGTTTACGTTTGCTCAGTAACTTGCCTACAGTACAGCCAAATTTGTCGGGTGAGCTCGACGCACGTCGCCCGTACTTAGAACCAGTTGGCTTTGTCTACTTCGTTTCGGAGTGGTTTGCCCGCTGCGAAATTTCGGAAGTTATCTAGAACGATTTCGAAGCGACGTTCCAATAAGTTTGCACCACCGACTGCTGCAGTGTGCGGGGTGAGAATAGTGTTTGGGGCGTCCCATAGTGTGTGGCCGGCAGGAAGTGGCTCAATTTCGTAGACATCGAGAGCTGCGCCACCGATGACGCCAGATCGCAGGGCTTCGTTGAGGTCATCAAGTTTTGTGGTCATTCCACGTCCGATATTGATGAACTTCGCTGAGTTTTTCATCATCGCAAATTTTGACGAATCGAACAGGCCTTCAGTTGAAGGTGTATGTGGAATAGTTAGGACTACGAAATCGGCCTTCGGAAGCTGATCGTCGAGTTGGTCGGGAGTGAACATATCATCGACCCATTCAGGCTTGTCTTCACGTCTGGCGTCGATGCCGAGTACGTGCATGCCGACCGCTTTGCAGAGTCGAGCAGTTTCGGCACCAATGCCGCCAATTCCAACTATGAGAACGGTCGATTCTGGCAAGAATATGTCGTGGTAGGGATCTTGAAGAACTTCGTATCTACGTTCGTTCTGCTGATCGCGGTAAACGTTGTAGTGCTTAGTGAAGTTGAGAATGTAGCCGAGGATTTGGATCGATATGTGATCGTTGTATATGCCTCGGAAATTGGTTACCGCTACTTTGTGGGCGACCAGTTCGTCGAAGTAGTAACCGGCTGCGGGTGCAGCTGCAGGAGCTTGGAGCCAACCGAGATTTGGTGATGCGGCGATTAGCTCGGGAGTCATCGTGCCGTAAGCGGCGTCGGCGTCGGCGAGTTCTTTTATGGCTTCTTTGTTCGTAGCTGGAGTAGCGATGTCCCAGCCGGTAGTGCTGTCGAGCAGTCGCGGAATCCATTCCTGGAATAGCTCGGATTGAGGTGGCAGAAATACAAACTTGTTTGCCATAGGTTGGTTATCGTTTCTTGTGAATTCGGTATCGGTACCGAGAGGTTTAAGAAGAACTCAAGCGTTCCAAATTTAGGTGAGAGGCGGATTTTAGCACCGGAATGGCGCGGGAATGGTGAAGGTGCAGTCTTATAGGTGTTAGTGTCGAAAAAACTCCGTGTATCCTATGTTTGAAATTATGAAAATTGGTGATTTTGAAATAGAAATGCCCGACCCGCCTCTACAGGATCCGCATTGTGTTGCGATTTTGAAGCCGTGGATTAACGTAGGCAATGTCGGAAAAATCGTGCTGCGTAGACTCGGAAAGATGTACGCGTCGGAACGTATTGGTGAACTTGGTCGACCAAGTAAGTTTTATGACTTCACTAGGTATCGTCCAGAGATTCGACTGGATGGCGATGTTCGATCAGTGAGAGTTCCGAATACACGGATTAGCTATGCACGGCGAGTCGGTGAGCACGATCTAGTGCTGTTGGAACTTCTCGAGCCACATTCCTTCGCCGAAGATTTTAACGATTCGGTTATCGAGTTGATTAAGGCGTTGGGTGTAAAACGGTACGTGCAGATCGGTGGCATGTACGACTCGGTTTCACATTCTCGTGAACTATCTGTCACTGGTTCGGCGCGTGGCTGGGAGCCGGCTACCGGGTTAGGGAATGTGAAGCTCGGTGGGTCCCGATATCAGGGGCCGACTTCGATGACTACTCAGATTTCAGAACGAATAATTTCGGATTTGAAATTAGAGACTTTGTCTCTGATGGTTCACCTGCCGCTTTATTTGAAACTTGATGATGACTATGCCGGAAGCGCTCGGATATTAAAGATTCTTTCTGAGCTGTACGGATTCAGTCCACTTCTGCCTGAGATTGAGATGGGTCAGAAGCAGTACGAGCAGGTGGGACCGGCTATGACGGATAATCCTGCGCTGAAGGAAATGGTGGAGCGGTTCGAGCGTGAAGCCGAGACTGATTCGACAGACGATGATGGGTTGATTCTAGATAGTTCGTCGACGGATAGTGGGGTTTCGCTTTCGCCGGAGATTGAGCAGTTCCTAAGCGAAATTGCTGAAGGCGAAATTGATTCGGATGGCGATGGGTCTGGTTCACGAGGTGAATAGAGTCGGTCGCCGTTCTCGTTTTGCCTTACTCGTAATATCGATCCTGAGTTTGGTTGTTGTTACTGGCTGCGGATCGGGTGGTGA
>JAPKCH010000116.1 GCA_026421185.1 Dehalococcoidia bacterium
CAAGGCAGATTAGTCGCAGGGGCTGTTGCTGTTCTGATATTCGCTGCACTTGCATTTACCGCTTACAACACACAGTGGTCGTCGATGGATGAAATCACCGACCCTGTAGCTGTCGCAGCTCTTACTGAAGGCTTCGTTGAAGTTGGCATCGGTGACGACATTGTTATTGAATCTCCTGGATTCGTCGATGACGAGCAAGTTGTAATTGAAAATGGCGGAGCTTTCACTGATAGCACCGCATCTATCGGCGTATTGCTGGTTCGTGAATACATGCTTGCCTTCGAGATCATTGGTCTTCTTTTAGTCGCCTCATTGATTGGTGGACTGCTGTTGATGCGTGATCCTCGGACCACTGACGAGCCTGAGAAAGGAAGTGCATCGGTATGACCATCGAGAATGTACTTCTGATTTCTGGCGCACTCTTTGCCATTGGTGCTTACGGTGTAGTTTCACGCCGAAGCTTGATCACGGTGATCATGTCGCTTGAGCTTATGTTCAACGGCGTAGTGATCGCAGCGGTTGCGTTCAGTAGGTTTACTCCTTCTGCGGCACTGCTCAGCGGTGACCCTTTGACTGCCGAAGCCATACGTTCTGCACTAACAGGGCATGTCTTTGCAATATTTGTTACTGCCGTTGCCGCTGGTGAAGCTGCACTTGCATTCGCTCTTGTGTTCGCTATGTATCGAGCAACGGAATCGGTAGAAATTACCGACGCATCTGAGATGAAGAACTAGCTATGTGGATTGACTATAAAAAGACGCCAAACCTCATATCCGGACAGATGTGGAAAGACCTTCTTGAAGGAGAAGGCCTGCCGACTAAACTTATTCCAGAGGGAGACATTCTGGACTGGGCTGAAAACTCGTCGTTCCGTGTGATGGTTCCTAAAGGCCGAGAACACGTTGCCGACGAAATATTGAGAAAGCTGTAACAGGGACTATCTGTTGATTACTGAAGGCTTAGCCTGGCTAATAATCGCCCTTCCCATCGCCGCAATGCTGGTGAATGGAGTGTTGGTGCGCGCCTTTGTAGGATCGAACTCTAAATATGCCGGTTACATAACTATTGCGGCTATCGGTGGATCGTTCATCCTGTCACTAATGACCCTTGGCACGGTGATGTCCGATGGACCGTTGCATCTTGAACCGCACGAATGGATCGCTATTGGCGGTCTGAATCTCACGTTTGGTCTGATGGTCGACCAACTAACGTCGATCATGCTTGTAGTTATCAGCGGAGTCAGCTTGCTTGTACAAATTTACGGACAGGCGTACATGCATGGCGATAAGAGCTACACCCGTTACTTCACCTACATGGCATTGTTTACGGCGTCGATGCTGGGACTTGTTCTATCAAGGAACATGATTCAGATATTTGTCTTCTGGGAACTTGTAGGTGTTTCGTCGTACTTGTTGATTGGGTTCTGGATGGATCGACCAACGGCTGCAGCAGCTGCCAAGAAAGCGTTCCTAATGACGAGGTTCGGAGACTTCGGGTTCCTGCTAGGAATTCTTTATCTCTACTCACAAGATCCGTCGTATATGGACATAGCGGATCTGTATGAAGCTATCCATCAAGGTGGTATTGCAGTTTCGGTTGCAACTTGGGTATCGCTTGGACTACTGGCTGGAGCGATTGGTAAATCTGCTCAATTCCCGCT
>JAPKCH010000070.1 GCA_026421185.1 Dehalococcoidia bacterium
GTAAACCTCATACAGGTAAAGCTCGGTAGGGTCGTTCACGTTCTGGTAAACATCGAATCGCAAGCAACCTTGCTCTTCGTGAGTTGAACCAACCCCATCTTTCGAAACCGATTCTATAAACGCTTCGACCTCATCTTCTTTTACGAATTTAGGTGCGTGAATTACGTGCAGACTTGATGCGAAGTACGGGTCATCAACGATGTGCGATCGGTAAGAATCCCAGTTGCCATCGCCACTTGGGAATACTGGCTTACAGAACGAAACGCCAACTTCACCATCGAACATATCTCCGACAGCTTCCTGCCACACCTTGAAATGAGGCATTTCGGCATGAGCCTTGAACGCATCCTCGTCGTTGTATACCTCGCAGAACGCGAACGACGTTGGGTCGTCAGCGGCCTGAACAATGTCGAATCGGCGGCAACCAAGTTCATTCAATACTGAACCCTTAGCGTCGGCAATCGACGCTTCAATAAAATCTTCTACTCGGTCTACTTTGACCTTTAGTCGCACCATCAGGATGTACATCACAACTCCAAATTAATAGCCGACCGAGGAATCTGCTCCCTCCAAGACGGCTGACTTCTTATGCTGGCCGGCAGATTATACGCTTGAAGAGCTTCGACGTGTCCATATTCACATCTCGAACCACCACGGTCAGTGATATTTTCGGTGATATCAGAATTACTCACACTCAAAACAATCGAATCTCTCAACGCTAGTCAGTGTAATACCAGAGAGAATCCTAAAGATCACGGTCGCGCTGGTAATTGGATTTCAAGTGAGTTCGAACAACTCGTATTTTCGGTAAATCCTCAAAAGTCCGAAATCCCTAATCAAACACCTCATCGAACAGGAATCAATATCGTTAGTTAGCGTAACCCACTCTGAAAAAGAAATCCTCAATATCACCAGTCGACCGACACCGTCGATAATATCGATGTGATAGCTAATCGCAAAACTAGTTCAGACGATTCTCTCAGCTATTGAAACCGATGCCATTAAGCCGGGTGAAACAATTCGGTCGAAGCGACTAAACAGTCACATCATCATCGGGGGTTTTTCGTCGTCTGACGTAGCAGGTTTCCCTGCATATACTTTCGTATCCTGCCAATCCTCTTCTTCGCCATCGTCACATTCCTTTGGAAGGGAGGAAGCGTCATTGGCCGTAGGCTTCGAACCTTTGTGAGCTGTGCCGCCACCCAACGGTGTGACCTTTCTAGCATTAAGCACCGAAAGAGCAATCCCAGCTGCAAAAACCACTACTCCACCGAGAATCCACGGCAATGCCTGGTTACGCCAGCTCTGCTGCCATGAATCCATAGCACGCTCGAATCGATTGTTTAGCTCATCGCTTTCTAGCTCAGCACTCAGCCTAGGGTAATCCGACCTGAATTCGTTACTAACTTCCGAACCGTAGTTGGGCACATAGTCCTGAACAATATCGTTGAAAGACCATGCCACTGCAATTCCGCCGTAAACGATCAAGGCACTCACAGCAACGACTCCACCTACCCATTTCATTCGGCCTGACCAATCGCTGCCGCCGATCAAGACGATGAGAAATAACGGGACCAAAACAAATATCCAAAGAATCCAGCGGATACCTAATGCTGTTCCAGCTAAATCACGTGCATCGTTGAACTGTTGCAACGCTCCAGGATTAATATTATCGGTGATGTTTTGCTCGGTAATCATCACGCCGTTGGCGAGAATCCGAAGAGCCTTTTCAGCATCATCCTGCGATTCCGGTGAACCGTCAGACATCGCATTAACAAGATCTCTATCAGTGAAATTAACACCTTCATAAATACGACTTCGTAGATCCTTAATCGTGTCCAAACCACCGCCTGTATGGGCTGCCAATTGGGCTTGAGAATAAGCCACTTCGTTCGGAACTTGCGCCTCTACGAATGATGCAATCTTCAGATCCATTACTGGACCGAATTCGGCAATCGTCGAATCGATTGCCGACTGACCGCCAATGACACAACGAGGAAACTGTCTCGCAGCTAAATCCTGTGAAGCACCTATAGCATCTAAAGGCGAAGAACATGTAGGAATATCGCCAAGTGCAAGCTTCAACTTCTCGCGAGCCAGAATCTGTAGAGTTTCCGTCGCCTCACTCTTACGATCACTAAGATCGACGGTGTATTCAAGCGAATCTGACTTGCCGACAAGATAATCGAGCAAAGCATCAATCACGCCTTCGCCTTGCTCCTCTACCCATGCCCGAGGAGCAATTATTTCGAATGTCTCGACAACTTCAACTTCGGTAAGTGCAATACCAAATCCAACAGACGTTGATTCCGAAATTGTCTGCTGAATCAATGGATCGACAACCTGCGTAAACACAAGGTTGTATAGGGTGCTTTCACTAACGAGCTTCTCTTTGAGGATTCTACCGAAAATTACAGCACGATCATCGAACTTAAGCACGACATTGAAAGAATCAGCATCACCAGCGAAAAACGGTGTGATCTCATCGATAGCACCAAACAACTGAGCTTCAAGCCAATCAGCCTCAAAAACCTCACGTGCTGCATTTTCCACTTCGGTGTTCGTCAGTTCGATTCCGAGTGCTTGATCTGAAATTTGATCTACGAACTTATACAATTGCGGAATGAGCAGATCGTCGATAACTCGTTCAGTAAGATCGAGATCGGCTACTACCTGACGTGCTGCAGCCGGAACCAACCTCACACGTCCCTGAACTTCAAGGTCGATAGTGAAGTCATCGGTCTCGCCTCTTACGTATGGAACAATGCCGTTCAAGCTTTCCTCGAGTTTTTCCTTGACATATTCTCGAGGAACAAGCGTTTCTATCAAATTAGTGATCGCAACGGAATCGGCATCCGGATCATCGAAACTAAGAACCGTCGGCGGTGAAGATTCGTCCAGTCCGTTATCAATCTCAATACCCTTGGTGACCATGTCATGAACCATGTTTCCGACAATGTTGTCGTAAACGTAGTCATATGCATCCGAATCATCCAGCATTCCGGTAATTACACCAGGATCTGAAGCGGTATCGACAACCTGATTAACCGTCGTAGCAACGAAAAACAGGATAAAGAACAGGCCAGCCAGCAATACTGCGAGAATTTTTCGCATTCCAAAGTTCTCCGAACGAAGTTTCACTTAACTCGAGTCTAGCAATCCCCTCGCTACGATTTCGTTAAGAAAAGTGTGAATTGGAAACGTATTCGGTCGGAGTTAGCCTCTGCCGAGGTAAGCCTGACCAAGCGGAAGTACGATGGCTTCAAGCATGTTTGAACCTTCTGGCAAAGTCGCCATCAGAAGCGCAGTTCGTCCCATATCCTCAGTTGAAATCAGCGGCTCAGGACCTTCGTCTCGACCGGTTGCAGATTTGCCATTACCACGTCGTTCAACCATAACGTTTCCAGGATGTAGTGCACTCACAGCAATGTTGTGGTCACGACCCTCAAGCGCCAGAGACTGCGTTAGTCCCCAAACAGCGTGCTTACTCGTTGTGTACGGAGAAGAGCTGTGTCGAGGCTTCTGGGCTGCAATGCTACCGATGTTGATGATTCGACCGCCACCCTGCTTCTTCATAATCTTGAACGCCTCACGAGAACCTAAGAATGGTCCCGTTACGTTCACGTCGATTACTTTCTGCCACTGTGCCATGGTCAACTCTTCAACCGGACCACCATCGAACGCACCGGAGTTATTGACCAGAACGTTGAGTTTTCCGAATTGATCCATCGTCTTAGCGAACAGCCTAATCACCTGTTCTTCGCTGGTGATATCGGTTGGAATAGCGATAACTGTCGCACCATTACTTGAAAGTTCAGTTGCAGCTGCTTCAAGTCGTTCTACGTTTCGAGCGGCGATAACCACTGAGCAACCTTCATTGGCAAATGCCTTTGCAATGCCTTTGCCAATTCCCGAACCACCACCGGTAACGATCGCAACTTTTCCGTCGAGCTGTCCCATTAGTTATCTCCTATATGTCCGTTCACCGGACTATTCGTAGTGGTCAAATCTTTATCGATCACTGAGAAAAATGACTAGCACTCGGCTCAGTCGTTAGTTTCATATTTATACGGGCGAGTTTTAATCGCAGCGAACAGAGCTAACGCAACGAATCCAGATAGTACCCAGAAAGTTAGTCGCCATCCCGAGATGAACGCGTCAATAACGGCAGGATTAGCGTGATCGGCTAACTCGCTCAACCCCACCTCAGCACCACGGCTGAGCATGACTCCAGCGATTATCGCAGTTGCCAGCGCCTGCCCGATAACGCTTCCTACGTTTCGCACAAGATTCAAGAAAGCGCTCATCGAACCGTAATCACCACGTCCAACCGTCGATAACGTGGCACTCATATTCGGAGCCATCCACATTCCGGTCGCCGCTCCGTTCACAAACAATACCGGCATCACCAACCACAGTGGCGTGTCGGCGACAAAGAACGCCATCAGCAGGTTCATGACCAAGTTCAGGCTTATGCCCACGATTGTGAACACTCTGAAGCCGTACGTATCAGAGTAACGACCCGATAATTGCGACGACAGCCCCATGCCCAGTGCGCCGACAAACATGATCAATCCAGCGGATCGTTGGTCGTAGCCCATAAAGCTCTGAACAAAAACTGGCATTAGGAAGAACATTGCTGAGCCACCCAAGAACGCCAGCAAACGAGTCGTAGTCGACCAGGCAAACGTCGAGTTCTCGAAGAAATGTAAATTGATCATTGGTGACTCAACCCGCAGCTCCCACCAAACCAATGCAGCAAACAGAGCAATACTGACAGTGAATCCACCGATGATTTGGAACGAAATCCAGTCGAATGCGAAAGGGTTAGAAATAGTGAGAATGATCAGCGTCAATGCACCTGCTGAAAATATTGCGCCGAGCCAATCGTACTTAGCCCGCACCTGCTCGATCACAGAACCAATACGAGAGTCGTCTAAAACAACGAACGCTGCAACAATGCCTACCGTTGTAGGAATCATAGTCACAAGGAACACGGTCCGCCATTCAAATGCCTGAATGATCGGACCCGCAATAATCGGACCCGCTGCTGCACCGATTGCGACCATAGTCGTAATCATTCCAAGAGCTTTTCCACGCTCATTCTCGGGGAACGTTCCAACGATAATCGCAAACACTACGGCTTGCCCCATGGAGGCTCCGATCGCCATCACGACTCGGGCGACTATCAGCGCCTCAAGACTTTGAGCGGTGAACGCCAGCGCTGCACCGGCAACGAAAAAGAACATTCCGGCAATATGAAATTTCTTTCGCCCGGTAATATCTGAAACACGACCCAGCGGCAGCATGATTGCACTGGTGACCAGCGACGTAGAAATCACTACCCAAGTAACAGCTCGAAGGGTTACGCCAAACTCTTCAGCTATAGAAGAGAGGGCAAGGAATACGATCGAAAAATCGAGAACCATCGCGAATAATGCGATCCCGACTGTCCAAAAAACTTTCCAGTGATAGTTATTCGATGAACTTGCGGACGGAGTACTTGATTCTGTTGTCAATGGGAGCGTTCGATCTCAATCTTCGAAAACGGGCTTACGGAGCAAGCGATAAATTGTAGACCCGCGCCCAGTACGTTGGTGAGAGACGCGGGTTCAACCGTTATAATCTCTCGTCGTCTTGCTTTCCAACACCAGAGGGAAATAACCCTCTTCACCGAACAACGGAGCACACGTTGACGATAGATTCATCCCGCCCTTTGCGAGTAGTTATCCCGCCCGTTCCCGAAGGCACACCTGTCGGCAACTGGTGGCCCGTAACTGTCGCCGTCGATTGGATCGAAACGCCATACACCGATGGAAAGCCAGACCCTGAAGTTCTCACTGATGCTGATATATACATTGGTACCGACTTCAACACCGAAATGGGAAACGCAGCGAATTCACTAAAGGCAATTCTGATAGCAGCAGCTGGCTACGACCGAATCGATCCTTCAGCAGTTCCAACTGGCGTAGTCATTGCAAATGCCTATCACCACGAAGCACCGATAGCCGAGTGGGTAATGGCTGTCGCAGTCGCGATGGATCACGAACTACTCTCCAGTGAAAGAAAGTTTCGCAACGGTGATTGGACTCACTGGCCAGCACGTTATGGATCTTATCGAGAGCTATACGGACGGACGTTCGGCATCATCGGCTACGGTGCGATCGGCAAGCGAGTCGCTCGTCTTGCAAACGCCTACGATATGAAAGTAATCGCTGCGGGTAGACGAGCAGAGACCGGTGTTGAAGCAAAAGCCGACGACGTCGAATATGGCTCAGGACCTGAAGCGATGGATCGGGTTTTACGAGAAGCCGATTTCGTACTCGTCGGCACACCGCTGATCGACACTACTCGCGGATTAATCGGTGAGAGAGAAATAGGCCTGATGAGAAAAGATGCCTACCTAATCAATCCCGCTCGCGGTCATATCGTCGATGAAAAAGCTTTGTACGACTCTCTCGCCAGCAACTTGATTGCTGGTGCGGCAATCGATACGTGGTACGAATATCCGGTTACAGAAACCGACTCGCCCCGACCATCGAAGTACCCATTTTGGGAACTAGATAACGTAATCATGACGCCACATCACTCGGGAGCTACAGTCGGGACTAGAGATCGTCGCGCCGCAACGGTTGCAGCCAACATTGATCGGATAGCAAAAGGGCAACCGTTGGTGAATGTACTCAACGACATTTCAACGATCTAGCAAACTAACAACCATGTCTATCGACCTGGTTAGGGCCTATCGACGCTGTCGGAACGCTTCATACAAAACAAGCGCTGCGCTCACTGAAGCATTCAGCGATGAAAGCTCACCGACCATCGGGATCGATGCGATCTGGTCGCAGTTCTCGCGCACCAATCGTGAAAGTCCTTCGCCTTCAGCGCCAATAACGATAACGACCGGTCCACTGAAATCTGCCTCCGTGTACTCAACGTCGCCTTCAGCATCCAAACCAATCACCATCATCCCGAGTTCTTTCATCTTCTCGATGGTCCGGTTGAGATTGGTAACTTTCGAAACTTTGATGTGCTCAAGAGCACCGGCCGATGCTCGCACTGCGCCAGCAGTGATTCCAACTGCTCGACGTTCAGGAATGATGATTCCGTGCGCACCCGCAGCGTTTGCTGTTCGAGCGATGGCTCCCAAATTGTGTGGATCCTGTATACCGTCGAGCATTACTAGTAGCGGTGCTTTGTCACCACTCTCCGCTCCTAACATCAGATCTTCAGGATCGTGATACAGAGGATCAGGAACAACAGCGACTACGCCCTGGCTCTTCTTAGTCTGAGACTGTGCTTCGAGTTCTTTACGTGAGACCGCCAGAACTTCGATATCTGCCTCGGCCGCCAGCATGACAATTTCTTGCAGCTGAGCACCGAGCTCAATTCCCTCAACCATTATCAGCTGCCTGATGTCACTCCCTGCACGCAGAGCCTCGAGAACGGCGCGCCGTCCTTCAATTGTGTGTCCATGAACTTTTTTTGCTCTAGAAAATCGTGACATTTTTGACCTGAATAATTTGGGATTTTCGAAAAGAACGAGTGCGTCCCCGGTCTTTCCACAAATAGCGCTAAAATCAGTGTAAGTTTCAATGACACTTCACGCCATCAGCGTTAACACTTGTTTAGTCGAATGACGAATATTTGTTTCGACTCTATTTTCCAGGGAGCCACCAATTGGCACGAGAACGCGAATACAGCACTAACCAGCTAAAAAAAACCATCGAAGAAGGCGGAGTTGGCATCATTGCCAACGGACCTAACAACTCTGAGATGTGTGATTTTCTTGGCCACGTCGGATTCGACGCCGCATTTGTAGACTTTGAACACGGCGGAGTCTCGTGGT
>JAPKCH010000071.1 GCA_026421185.1 Dehalococcoidia bacterium
GTGTACCTCATAACCGGAGGCAGCCCGGTTGACCGTGCAGGGTGGCTAGCAGGGTGAAATTGAACTTCCCGACGGTACATAGATGCGGCATAAGCCTTGGAATTATCAGGTGAAAACCATTGGCGATACTGAAATTCGAGCAATCATCGTCGAAACTAAGGCATAGATAGTATTCACCTTGTTTAGTTAGATCATGCTCTACCTGAACTTGATGCATTGATACTTGTAAACCGTATCTAGATAAATCGTCCAGATGTAGATCTTTTTATTTCCGGGTAAGCACTTTCAGGACAAAACCACGTTTTAGCGTGTGTGAACTGTAGGTGGTTCGTAGGTGCACCAACTTCCCTTTGTAGTAACGAAATCCGTTGACGTGATGCCATGTCGGTTTTAAACTAATACGGTACTGAGATAGTTCGGAATGAAATAAACGTTTTGAATCGGAATTTTCGCATAAGTTCCTGAACTAATACCCTGCTATGGAGCTCCTTATTGACTAATCAGAATACGATTTCACGTGAATCCGATCTTTCAGGCGGTGAATACAAATGGGGATTCGTAACTGACGTAGAGACGGATCTCGCACCGAAAGGCCTGAACGAAGACATCGTTCGGCTGATTTCTGCCAAGAAAGAAGAGCCTGAATGGCTGCTTGAATGGCGATTGAAGGCGTATCGGCACTGGGTTGAGCTGGAAAAAGCAGACGCTGAGCCGACTTGGGCGATGATCGATTACCCCGGTATCGACTATCAGGACATTTATTACTACGCTGCTCCTAAGGGCACTAATGAAGCTCCAAAGAGTCTCGACGATGTTGATCCTGAGATGCTGGCGACATTTGAGAAGCTCGGTATTCCATTGCAGGAACGGGCAGCACTAGCTGGTGTTGCCGTTGATGCTGTATTTGATTCAGTATCTGTTGCAACGACGATGGAAAAACAACTCGGTGAACTTGGAATTATTTTCTGTTCGTTCAGCGAAGCAGTGAAGAGGCATCCTGAACTAATCAAGAAGTACCTCGGTTCAGTAGTTCCTTATACCGACAACTTCTTCGCTGCATTGAACGCTGCAGTGTTCAGTGATGGATCGTTCGCTTACATTCCACCAGGAGTTAGGTGCCCGATTGAACTGATGACGTACTTCCGGATTAACACTGAAGGATCTGGTCAGTTCGAACGAACGTTGATTGTTGCCGATAAGGGCGCATACGTTTCATACCTCGAAGGTTGCACTGCTCCGTTCCGCAAGACGAGTCAGCTTCACGCCGCAACCGTTGAACTCGTAGCGCTGGATGACTCAGAAATAAAATACTCGACTATCCAGAACTGGTTCCCCGGAACCAAAGATGGTGAGGGTGGTATTTACAACTTCGTGACCAAGCGAGGTCGTGCCGATACTAACGCCAAGATTTCTTGGACTCAGGTTGAAACCGGTTCAGCGATCACTTGGAAGTACCCGAGCGTGATACTGAAGGGTGACAATTCGGTCGGCGAATTTTTCTCAGTTGCACTTGCAAACAATCATCAGCAGGCCGATACCGGTACGAAGATGATTCACATCGGTAAGAACACGAAATCGACCATCGTGTCTAAGGGGATTTCTGCCGGCAAGGGCAGCAACACTTATCGAGGTCAGGTGCAAATAATGCCCGGCGCCGAAAATGCTGTGAACCACACCCAATGTGACTCGCTTCTGGTGGGTGACGAATGTGGAGCGCACACCGTTCCTTACATCGAAGTACGTAATCCTACTGCTCGATTAGAGCATGAGGCTTCAACATCGAAGGTAAGTGACGAGCAGCTGTTCTATCTGATGGCACGTGGGCTTTCTGAAGAAGAGGCGCACCATATGATAATCACCGGCTGGAGTCGTGATGTGATCAAAGAACTGCCGTTCGAGTTCGCACTCGAAGCGGGGCAGCTTTTGAAGGTCTCACTCGAAGGCGCCGTTGGGTAGCGAGTGTGCCTTGGCACTGAATCTTTTATTTATCGCTAGTAAGTTCATTAAGACCTGGTAACCGGTACAAAAAATGCTTGAGATCAAAAATCTACATGCGTCCGTTTTGGACATCGAAAATTCAGAAATCCTCAAGGGAATTAACCTGAGCCTTGGTAAGGGCGAAGTACACGCAATTATGGGACCCAACGGTTCTGGTAAGAGCACTTTGGCTAACGTGCTTATGGGACGACCCGACTACGAGGTAACCGATGGTGAAGTTACTCTCGAGGGCGAATCTATCCTCGAACTTCGGGCCGATCAACGTGCTCACCTTGGTATGTTCCTCGCATTCCAGTACCCAGCGGAAATTCCTGGAGTTCGCCCATGGCAGTTCTTGAAAGCCGCACTCGATTCGAAGGCAGAATCACGCGGCGAAGATAAAATGTCGGTACGTAACTTCTCGAAACTCTTCGACGAAAAGGTCGAAGCTGTTGGCATCAACCCAACTCTCGTAAAGCGATCTCTAAACGAAGGTTTCTCAGGTGGTGAGAAGAAGCGAAACGAAATGCTTCAGCTTGAAGTACTTCAGCCTACTCTCGCCATTCTCGACGAAACCGACTCCGGTCTTGACGTCGACGCACTTCGCATCGTTGCTGAAGGCGTGAACTCAATGCGTTCGCCGGAACGTTCCTTCATTGTTGTGACTCACTACCAGCGATTGCTGAACTACATCACCCCAGATGTTGTTCACATTCTGGTCAAGGGCCAAATCGTAAAGACTGGCGGCCCTGAACTGGCTCTTGAAGTCGAGAAGAATGGGTACAAAGAGTACCTTGATGCAGTTGGAGCAAACGCCTAAATATGACGCTCGCAACATCACCAGCGGCTGTCGATAAATTCTCGGCTGCGTACGAATCGTTTGTCGCCGAAAGTGTATCTGCGCCGAAGTGGCTGAAAGACATGCGCCAGCAGGCGTGGGACACTTTCGCAGAGCTTGGACTTCCTACGAAGCGTCGTGGAAACGAGCTTTGGAAGTACACTAATCTTCGACCGTTAGCCGCTGCTGATTTCGAATTCAGCGTCGGCGGTTCAGTTACCCGAAATCAGATCAAAGCATCTGCCCCTTGGGATGACGTATGGAACACTCTGGTTGTCGTTGACGGCAAGTTCAACTCTGAACTTTCAAACCTTCACGGTACTGTGGGATTGAACGCTGGTTCATTGTCCGAAGCTATTTCATCAGGAACAGGCGACGTCGAATCTCAGCTGGCGAGTCTTGCTGGGCATGAAGAATATGCGTTTACTGCTCTGAGTACTGCGTTCGTCGATGACGGAGCCTATATAGCGCTAGATGCTGGTACTAAACTTGAAGCGCCTGTGCAGGTCGTGTTCGTAACTTCGGATGCGGCTGTAAGTCGAGTAAGCTACCCACGACTCTTAGTCGATTCGGGTGACGGCAGTTCGATTGTTCTAATCGAAACCCACGTGAACCTCTCAGAGTCAGCGCAGTTCTCTGCGCCAGTCGTTGAAATGTTCGCAGGCGATAGTTCAACGATTCGTCATTACCGAGTGCAGATGGAAAACGAATCATCGTTCCATTTAGGTACAACTCGAATCCATCAATTGGGCGATACAAACTTCACTTCAACGACCTTTGCCGTTGGTGCTTCGATAGCTCGAAACGATATTCATACTTTGCTAGATGCGCCGGGAGCTAGCTGCACGTTACGTGGTCTGTACATGACCAGTGGTAGCCAGCAGCAGGATCAGGAAATTAGCACGACTCACGCCAAGCCGGGATGTCAATCCGATCAGTTCTATAAGGGAATTCTTTCAGGTAAATCGCATGCTGTGTTTAGTGGCAAAGTGATTGTTATGCGTGACGCTCAGAAATCTGAGGCGTCGCAGAAGGACTTGAATCTTCTCCTTTCACGTGGTGTTGAGATTGATGCTAAACCGTCGCTTGAAATCTATGCTGACGACGTAATCGCTGCGCACGGCGCGACTGCAGGTCACGTTGACCGTGACACATTATTCTATCTTCAGTCTCGTGGAGTCGACGAAGAAGCAGCTAAGGCTATTCTCGTACGTGGATTCGCTGAAGAAATGCTCAACGAATTCAAGCCACAGGCATTGAACGATTTTGTTGAACGAATTACCGACGAACGTATTCCGGTTTTGCTCGCAGAGTCAGACTCCTTAGGAACAACATGAGTAATCCAGAATTTGGATCTAGGGTGTTTGATGTTGATGCGATTCGTGCTGATTTTCCTATTCTTCAGCGGAAAATAAACGGAAACGATCTGGTTTATCTCGATAACGCAGCGACTACTCAGAAGCCGAATCAGGTGATCAAGTCACTGGTCGACTACTATGAGCAGACAAACGCAAACGTTCACCGAGGCGTGCATACGCTATCGATTGAAGCGACCGATGGTTACGAACTGGCTCGAACAAAGGTTGCAAAGTTCATCAACGCTCCTCGTCCCGAAGAAGTGATTTGGACTCGCAACACTAGCGAGTCGTTGAATCTTGTAGCGGCAACATGGGCAGAAGCCAATGTTGGTGAGGGGGACAACATCGTAATAACTGCGATGGAACACCATTCGAACATCGTTCCGTGGCAGCAGCTTGCGGACAAAAAGGGCGCTGAGCTTCGATATCTTCCGCACAATGAAGAGGGCTTAATAGAACTCGACAGTGCCACTGGTGTGATCGATTACCGGACGAAAATAGTCGCTGTTACTCATATGTCGAACGTCCTTGGTACGATCAACCCTGTTGCTAAGTTGGCTGAACGAGCGCACTCGGTTGGCGCAGTGATTCTTGTCGATGCTGCGCAGAGTGTTCCGCACATGCCTGTCGACGTGCAGGCGCTGGATGCCGACTTCCTGTGTTTCTCGGCTCACAAGATGCTTGGACCAACGGGTATCGGCGTTCTGTGGGGCAAATACGATTTGCTTGAGGCTATGCCGCCGTACATGTTTGGCGGTGACATGATTCTTGAGGTGACCTACGAGGACGCTACCTGGAACGATCTGCCTTACAAGTTTGAGGCTGGTACACCGAATATCGCTGATGCGATCGCTACGGGTGCGGCTGTCGATTATTTGACCGAGCTTGGCATGGATAACGTATGGCAGCACGAGCAAGAGCTAACCGATTACGCAATGGAGCAAATACTTTCATTGGGTAGCGTTCGAGTTCTTGGCCCACAAAATCCTGCACTACGTGGTGGAGTGATTTCGTTCATTCACGATACGATTCATCCGCATGACCTAGGTACGGCTTTGGATCAGCAAGGCATTGCGATTCGAACGGGTCATCACTGTGCGATGCCGCTTGTGCGTAGTTTCGATGTGGTGGCGGCTGCTCGTGTGAGCTTCTATATTTACAACACGAAGTCTGAAGTTGACGCTTTTGTCAGCGGACTTTGTGAAACCGAAGGGTATTTCAGCCGATGACCGGTGCCTTAGGCAACATGGATGATCTGTACGAGGCGATCATTCTTGATCACTACCGCAGCCCTCGAAACACGGCTCCTGTCGAGGAAGCGGATGTTGATTTCGAAGTGAATAATCCGTTCTGCGGAGACGAGTTTCACATTCAACTTAAGGTTGAAAATGACGCCGTTGCTAAAGTCGGTATTACTGGGCGTGGCTGTGCGATTAGTCAGGCATCAGCTTCATTGCTGGCTGAATTGGTCGAAGGTAAATCTTCTGACGAGGTTCACGCCGCGGTCTCTTCGATTCGACGTTTACTGAAGGGTGAAGAGATTACCGATGAAGAGGCCGACGTACTTGGCGATATTGAAGCACTTGCGGGTGTTAGAAAATTCCCAGTACGTATCAAATGCGCCTTGCTCAGCTGGGTTGGATTAGACGACGCTCTGAAAGCTCATCAAACGGGCTAATTCGTTAGCCAGACTCTGGTTAGGAAATCGGTGTCGCCTCTTAGAGTGAAAGGCTCGAAGTCGTGCACGTAGTCCCAGAACATCCAGTGGGTGGTTCTCGTTGAGGCTATGAACCGATGTGATCCGGCAAGGATTCTCTCTTGTATATCGAGTAACATTTCCCCGCGTTTGCCAGAATCGTATTCCTTCGCCTGAGCTTCGATTAGTCGGTCAACTTCGGGGTCTGAATAGCCGGTTGTGTTCCACGGGCCATCAGAGTGATGTACGGCGAATAAGTATGCCGTGGTACTTGATATTGGTGGCCCTGAGCCGATCATGATGTCGTAGTCGCCAGCAGTCCATACTTCATCGCCGAAAACACGTGTGGATACTCGTTCGACTTCTGCTCGGATACCGACGGACTCCAACCCTTCTGCCATCGCATTGGCTTGATCGATGTATTCCTGTCCGAACTCTCCGACTTTTATGATGATGTTGTCGGTTGGTTTGAGGGCTGCTGTGGCGAGTAGCGTGTTTGCTCGCTCAGTGGCTCCTTCATTTGTGCCTGTACGCTGGATATATTTGCTATTTGAAAGCAGCCAATCGTGGTTAATAAGCGGCAGTCCGAGGCTGATACCAAGCTTGGCGTTGAATGTGTCTAGTATGGAACTCTCCCCAGGAATCGAAGGTGATTTTCCTGCTGGCCACATCAACATCATCGCTTCTCTAACCGCTTGCTTATCCATCGGGCTACGAGCTGTGTTCATTGCGATTTCAACACCAGCAGCCGGATTTTCTATTCCAATCCATCGGATATCTTCGAACCGCTCACGAGCGCTCGCTACATCCTCGAAACTAACTTGTGCCAGATCGATTATTTTGGTTCGCATCCCGACGGCCCTGACTGAGCTGGACGGCATCACCTGAATCTCGAGCATGTCGAGGTAAGGTACGCCATCGCCGTAGTAATCCTCGTTTATGATTAGTCGCGTCGCATCCGCATACACGTCAGTAGCGATCCACGGACCTGTGCCTACCGTCGGCCCTCTGCGAAGATCTCCTGCAATATCGACTGCAGCACGAGCAACGATACGTGAATGTGAATCAGCTAGTTTCTCGAATATCTCGGCATCGGGCGATTCAAGGCGAATCAATATTTCGTATTCGCCAACAGCATAAATTTCAGAAATGTTCGACAGCAACGCTGAGTTTGGATAACCCGTAGTTGCTTGACGATTCAAGCTGTAGACAACTTCTTGAGCGCTCAGTGAGCGCCCGTTTAACGGTGGGAGATTTTGCCATTTCACGTCTTCACGTAATTTGATTTTGAACGTAAGTGGATCGGTTTGTTCCCACGACTGACATAGATCGCATACGACAGTCGAGCTTCTTGCCTCTGTAACAACTTTGAATAGACGCGAGTACGCCAGCCCGACTCCCCAACTGGCTAGTGCTGGTGAAACAGTTAAGTGAGGATCGCTATGAGGAGATCCCTCGGGAATGGCGAATCGAAGAACTCCGCCTCGTTCGAGATCTTCAGGCGGAAGTGCAACTGTCGGGCTAGGTATCGCCGTTGGCGGGATGAACGGTGTCGCAGTTGGCCTGGAGGTAGCTTTAGGAGTTGGTGCAGGAGTTGGTGCAGGCGTTGAGGTTGCTGTGGGCGGAACTGCAGTCGGAATTGACTCTTCACTGGTGCATTGCAACAAGGCGAGAAACATCACAGCCAGCAACGCGATTATCAAGAACCTGTTTAGCAGGCTTTGGATTGCGGAGCTGGACTTTTTCGCCGTTTCGACTTTTGATAGCGTTGGGTTACGCCGGTGTAGGTGCATTGTTCAATAAAGGATAACGTCCACCCGGCTAGATCGTACGAACGTGAGTCGATCAAATTTCACTCAGTCCAAACCGTCATTCACCTAACCGAATCATGGAT
>JAPKCH010000117.1 GCA_026421185.1 Dehalococcoidia bacterium
CCTGCTTGCAAAGCACGTTGGTCGCAATCGCAAAACAAGCATTCGTATTGCATATGAGTTGCGGACTTCGAGGGAATTCAGGAAGATTGCGCATTCAGGCAACAATCACGTGCGAAGGGATAAGTCTTGGCGAAATTACATGTGCTGGGATCAGGCGGACCGAGACCGATAAAGGCGCGATTTGGATCCTCACACATCGTCGATGTTGGGGGCAGGAAGATCATGTTCGATTGTGGTCCAGCAACTACATACAAAATGGCGCAGACCGGCCTGCATCCGCTAGACATCGACTATCTGTTCTTCACGCACCACCACTTCGACCACGACGTTGACTATCCATGTTTCATGATGACCCGCTGGGATGAAAGCGTCGGAAAAGAACAGCCATTGCGAGCATTCGGTCCGAACAACACAGAGTCAATTACTGAAAGGCTGATAGGAGAAAAAGGTGCTTTCGCATACGACATCAACGCTCGCACCAACCATCCGCTTAGCAAATCTACGTATCAAAAACGGGGCGGAATTCTGCCAAGGCCGCGGATGAACGTCATTGCAAAAGATGTCGACCCAGGAACAGTTTTTACGGGGAATGATTTCGAGATTACTGCTGCCCCTGCAGAGCATGTCGAGCCGTATCACGATTCTCTGGCGTACCGTCTCGACACCTCAGAAGGCTCGATCGTATTCACCGGTGATACCGAGCCATGCGAACGGATCGTTGAATTGGCTCGTGGCGCTGATGCACTCGTTTCAATGTGTGGCAACTTCGAATCGGTATACGACGCACGGCCAAACGATATCGGCCAAACCGGAACACTTGGTGCCGCCGAGATGGCAGCCGAGGCTGGGGTGAAAGAGTTATTTCTGGTTCACGTTGGTCCAGATCTTTCAGCGCCAGAAAACCGTGAGCGTGGAATCGCTGAAGTGAAGACCGTGTTCGATGGTGAAGTTACGCTGACAGATGAACTACAAACATACGACTGGCAGAAGCACGATCACAGCCACGACGACCCGGCATCTGGTCCTGAAGTACATCCACACATACATCGTCACTAAGCGTTGATTTCAGATTGCTAGCTGTTCGTAAGCTCTGAAACCACTCGCTTGGCGCTTAGCACAGCCGACTCAAGACCAGAGTTCTCGGTGTAATCACCACAGTAGTGGATGTTGTCGTGCGGGGCTCGGATGTCGTCAATTTGATCCAACCTGCCCACACGCCATGGACAGATAGCGTGCGGCCAGTGCTTAAGCGCACGATCGAGAACGCGCCCACGGGCGGACGGAAAAATCTCAAACAGATCTTTTTCAAATTCGTCCAACGCTTCATCATCTGACATTTTCTGAAGCGTTTGTGAACCGTCGTCTCCCGCATAAAGCCTAATTAGCCCACGACCGTCTTTCCTCTTAATATCATCGGTGAAGGTGAATGTAGGGTCTCCGATTCCGATGGTTTTCATACCAACCACAGGTACTCGCCATACCCCGTCACCAAAGAATTCCTCAGAAGGCCTGTCGACTAAAAATGCAGCCGAAGACATGGATCCATACTCACACTGCTCCAAGACCACTCGTTTAAAGTCGGGGAGATCCTGTACAACACCTAGG
>JAPKCH010000022.1 GCA_026421185.1 Dehalococcoidia bacterium
CGTGTGACGAATTCGAACGATACCGACCCTAAGATTTCTTCAGAAACCGATGGCGCAGAAGATGCCATTGCAACTCCTGTTACCGTAAAAACGACCAAGTCGGAAACAAGAACCGTACCCATGCCGGAAGAAAATCCTGACTCAAATCCCAATTGGCTAATCGCTGATGGCGACGAAGAGTCAGTTAAAGATGAAGTAGAAGCTGGCGAGTCAAAGTCATTTGAAGGTTACGGTCGAAAATCAGACTCGGAATCTGAAGACAAACTCACTGACAGCTGGGTCCCATCAGAAGTCGGTGAGCGAGACCTTACACGTGGTGAAGAGCCGTACTACGGTGGCATAAACGGAAACGCCTCCGGTTACACCCGCCTGTCAGAAGCAACTTTCAAACCTTCAGATCCAAAAATCTACCGAGCCCCCGACTTCGTCGAAGGCGATGAAGAAGAGAAATTCGGATTCCCTGAAGCCCCAGAAAACACCGAACGACTATTCATTGCAGTAGAAATCCCTCGAAAGTACAAACGAGAGTTTCTCGATCTCGCCCAAAGCTTCCGCCCCGGCGAGTACGAACGAGTTCGCTGGATCACCGAAGACGCGATGCACCTAACGTTGAAGTTCCTCGGTGATACTCCTCAGGATATGATCGTAGATATCAAAAACGCACTGAACTTAATTGCTGAATTAACAGGTAAGTTCACCTTGAAGATCGGTCGAACCGGCTGCTTCCCATCATTCCGAGACCCGCGTATTTGCTGGGTAGGATTCGAAGGCGAACAACGCCGTATGCAACAGCTTCAAGGCAGGGTTGAAGGCCAGTTGACCGCACTAGGCCTCAAAGAAGATGATCGTAACTTCCAAGCACACATCACCGTCGGGCGTACTCGTCCCGGCATTCGTGGTCGGTTCGCTGAAGATATAGGCATCTCTTGGCAGCACGCACCGCTACGCAACTCTGGTACATCGATACCAGTCAATGCAATCGCTCTCTACCGAAGTTTCCTGAACGATCAAGGAAATACCGAATACCAGCAGCTAGCCAACTACGAACTCGGCTAACACCGAACCGAATTAACCGTATTCGACAATTTCACCTCCAGCGGGCAACCAGTGCTGGTAAAAAACTCGTTCAAGTCGTCTAACGTTGTCCCGCTCTCTATATCCCTTTGAGGCCTCCGGGAGTCTGATTGTTGGCAGTTAAAAGGACTGGGAGGGAATGCGGGAACAGTTTCCTATGGATGTAGCCAACGTAGACGCTGCACTAAGCAACTAATCTATCCACAGCCTCCAAAAAACAAACTACTGCGCCAATAACACCTAGCACCTATACTTAAAGTCGTTACAGGTAAAGACGGAGATACGATCGATTTCGTTCACCCCCATAAAGCGAGTCCGGTACGGTGCAAGCGGACATGGGGTCAGAATCTATCATCACTCCCGAACTGTTCTCTGAAAGCCGAATAAAATCGGCAACTAGGCTGAACCGTCCCCGCCGGACGTTACACCGGCTCAACTGAGTGTCCTGAAACCACGCCGAAAAAGCCACGAATCAGGAAACCAGGGTGGTACCGCGGTATCGTTTTATTTCAAAACGCCCGTCCCTGAAATTTTTATTATGGGGCGGGCTTTGTTTTTAAACCGAACATCAATCGCCCCCTTTCGATCAACAATCGAAAGAAACAGGTAGACAAAAGTGCCCCTGATTCACGCACTGCGATTGGAATAAAAACGTGGTGAGCCACTTCGATTCAGTAGACCCAAAAGTTGACTTCGTAGCCAAAGAGGAAGAAATCCTTAAATGGTGGGATGACAATGACATCCCCGCTCGCTATCGAGCGCTCAACGACGATAAAGAGAAGAAATTCTCGTTCATCGATGGTCCAATCACCGCCAACAACGCAATGGGTGTTCACCACGCGTGGGGTCGAACCTACAAAGACCTCTTCCTTCGATTCCGGAACATGCAGGGCTACAAACAGAGATTCCAGAACGGATTCGATGGCCAGGGCCTCTGGATAGAAGTTGAAGTCGAAAAAGAAATGGGCTTCAAGTCGAAGCGCGACATTGAAGCATTTGGCGTAGGTAAATTCGTCGAAGAGTGCCGCAAGCGAGTCGATCGCTTCGCCGAGCGAATCGCCGACCAGTCCAAACGACTCGGTTACTTCATGGACTGGGACAACTCTTACCACACGAAGTCAGACGAAAATAACTACACCATCTGGCATTTCCTAAAGACCTGCGCCGATAAAGGCTGGATCTACAAAGGGCGCGACGTCATGCCGTGGTGCCCACGCTGCGGAACCGGACTTTCTCAGCACGAGATTGTCACCGAGGGCTATCAGGACATCACTCACGACAGTCCATATCTTAAATTCCCTCTTATCGACAAAGGGCACGAAGGAGAAAACCTGCTCGTATGGACCACAACCCCGTGGACCCTCGCAGCAAACGTAGCAGCAGCCGTTAACCCCGAGTACACCTACGCCAAAGTAGAAGACCGCGGCTCGATCATCTACTTCTCTAAGTCACTCTTCGAATCACTAAAGAAAGACCACGTACTCACCGATGAAGCTAAGCTAATCGACGAAGTAAAAGGCTCTGAACTAGTCGGGCTACGCTACAAAGCACCATTCGACGAACTTCCAGCACAGGACGAAGTCCGAGACCAGCACCGAGTGTTGGCATGGGACGAAGTGGGCGAAGATGAAGGAACCGGAATCGTTCACACCGCTCCCGGTGCTGGTGCCGAAGACTTCAAGCTCGGTAACGAGAACGGTCTCACACCAATCGCCCCACTCGACCAAAATGGTATCTATATAGAAGGCTTCGGGGAATTCACCGGCAAGTCGGCCGCCGACGTCAAAGACATGGTCTTTGACTCTCTCAAAGAAAAAGGCCTATTGGTGAGGGTAAACAAATACACTCACCGCTACCCTGTCTGCTGGCGATGCTCCACCGAGCTAGTATTTCGCTTGGTCGACGAATGGTTCATCAACATGGACGAAATTCGACCCAAGATGGAAAAAGCCACCAAAGAAATGAACTGGTATCCAGAGTTCGGTAAAGCCCGCGAACTCGACTGGCTCAAAAACATGCAGGATTGGATGATATCGAAGAAGCGGTACTACGGTCTCGCCCTTCCGATCTACGCCTGTGATTGTGGACACTTTGAGGTACTCGGATCCCAAGAAGAACTCAAAGAACGTGCTGTCGAAGGCTGGGATGAGTTTGAAGCCAGCGGAGCTTCACCTCACCGACCGTGGATCGACGGCGTGAAAATCGCATGTTCCGAATGCGGAGAAACTGTCGATCGCGTTCAGGACGTCGGAAACGCCTGGCTCGACGCCGGAATCGTTCCATTCTCGACCATTGGATACCAATCCGATCCCGAGTACTGGAAAGAATGGTTCCCTGCCGACTGGATCTCAGAAAGCTTCCCAGGTCAGTTCCGAAACTGGTTCTACTCACTCATCGTCATGGCAGCCGTGCTTGAAGACTCCCTGCCAGCCAGAAACGTATTCGCCTACGCCCTAATGCGTGATGAAAACGGCGCAGAGATGCACAAGTCAAAGGGCAACGCCATCTGGTTCGAAGAGGCAGCCGACAAAATGGGTGTCGACGTGATGCGCTGGACATACAGTCGTCACAACCCAGCCTCAAACCTCAACTTCGGCTACAAAACCGGAGATGAAGTACGACGCCAGTTCGTTATCCCGCTGTGGAACATCTATTCCTTCTTTACGACCTACGCCAATCTAGATAATTGGACTCCAGCTGACTGTACGATTCCTTCTTCGTTCGGATTCACAGTCGATGGCGATACAAACGCCTACGAAGCATTGATAATGTCGACCGATGAAGGCTTTTCCGAACTCGACCGATGGATTCTTTCTGAGCTGAACCAACTCATCGCCAAGATGACGGATAATCTCGAAAGCTGGCAGCTTCCATACGCCGCCGAAGCCGTAGAGCAGTTCGTTGAAGACCTTTCGAACTGGTACGTCAGGCGATCACGTCGACGCTTCTGGAAGACAGAAGGCGATAAAGACAAGAACGCCGCGTACTCAACCCTGTACACATGCCTAACAACGCTTTCACGTTTGTTGGCTCCGTTCACGCCGTTCATTGCCGACATGATGTACCGCAACCTCGTTGCTGAACGCGTTCAACATGCACCCGATTCGGTTCACCTAACCTCATGGCCAAAATCCAACACATCGCTCATCGATGAAGATGTGATGAATCAAACTCGCCTTGCGATTAAATTGGCATCGCTAGGTCGTTCAGCACGAGCGCAATCTCGACTCAAAGTCCGACAGCCTCTCGGTGAATTCGTCGCTGAAGTTCGTCATGACTGGGAACACTTGGCTCTCGCCAAAATAGAGAACGTTCTCAAAGAAGAACTAAACGTTAAGTCGATCGTAAACGCTTCAGAAATCGGCGGTCTTCTCGGATTTGAAATTAAACCCAACCTCCGCATTCTCGGACCTAAATACGGCAAGCAAATCGGCGAAATAAGAAACGCCCTTCAAGCTGCAGATGCCGACGAAATCGCCCGCGCTGTCGAAGCCGACGAAACGATTTCAATTGAAGGATTCGAACTAGCATCAAACGAAGTTCTTATCGAACGAGTAGCGCTTGAAGGCTATGCAGTAGCTACCGATGCCGGTTACGCCGGCGCAGTGCTGACAGTCGTTTCGGAAGAACTCAAAGCTGAAGGTACCGCTCGCGAAGTAGTCCGAGTAATTCAGAATCTACGCAAAACGTCAGGACTCGAAATCTCAGATCGAATCAACCTATTGATCTCGTGCTCTGAAGACGTAACAAGTGCTTTAATGACCCATGTCAACTACATCGTCGAAGAAACTCTCACCGACAACATCGACATCGGAGTCGTCCTAAGCGACCACGGCATATCGGTCGCATCAACCGAAACAATCCAACTAGACGACGAAAACAAAGTAATCGTCGCCCTCGAAAAGGTGTAGCGACAAAACAATTACTCTCTCCCTTCAAACGGAGGGGGTGGCTAGAGGGCGGGTTCAATTTCCCAACCTGAACAAATAATCACACCAGCACAAAGGCCCCGCCATGAAATCACTACTCCTCAACCAACCCGGCTCCATCACCAACCTTCACGTTGGTGAAATCCCAACGCCCAAACCCAAACCCAACGAGATACGAGTAAAAGTACACGCAGTAAGCCTGAACCCAGTCGACTACAAAACCGCCAGTCGTGGCAACGACAACTGGAAGTACCCACATATCCTCGGCCTCGACGTCGCAGGCACGGTCGATGCAATCGGTTCCGACGTTGTTCAATGGCTAATTGGCGACCGAGTCTTCTACCACGGCGATCTGTCTAAACCTGGTGGGTACGCCGAGTACGCAATCACCACGGCTCATACCACCGCAAAAATTCCCGATAACGTTTCGTTCTCCGAAGCCGCAGCCATTCCATGTGCTGGTCTTACCGCCTACGAAGCTGTCGTTCGACGGCTAGACATCCAACCCGAGCACACGGTGTGGATGCAGGGCGGCGCTGGGGGCGTAGGGGGGTTCGGAGTACAGATCTGCAAGAATATCGGCGCAACCGTCATCACAACTGCCTCTGCCCATAATCACGATTTTGTAAAGTCACTCGGTGCCGATCACGCCATCGACTACAACAATGAACATGTAGTGAACACGATCATGGCAATCACCAATGGTCGTGGTGTCGATCGCGTACTTGGCGCTGTTGACGTAGACACTGCGAACGAAGGAATCGAAGTCCTTAACTTTCGAGGTGGTATCGCTTGTGTTGCCGGAATGCCAACAATTACTGACGCAACGTTTGCCGGAGCCAAGTCGATCCACAACATCGCATACGGTGGAGCCCACAGTTCGACCAACCGTGCAGCCCAATTCGATCTCGCCAAAATGGCTGAAGAAATGATAGCTTTGGTGGCCTCCAAAAAGATCTACCCCATGATCGAACAAACCATAACTCTCGAAGAAATCCCCGCTGGGCTAGCCCAACTTCAGTCCCGCCACGTAAAAGGTAAAATCATAGCCGAATTCGCCTAAAACTCAGTCCGTATGCTGCATTTACCGAGCGGCGTCCGATGACCACGAGGCGGGGTCGCCGAACTAGGAAGGCTCCTAAATACCAACCCCTCAACGATTTGGAGAACAAACCAAATCATTCCCTGCTGCCGACCCAGTCAGCACCAAAATAAAGCGATCGTTTAACTCACAACTCAACGACGCCATTACCGCCCATAGATCCGATGCGGATAGTAGGGCTCTTATATCGCACAGGGAGTTCATCCAATTGGTCAAGCCAGTGCGACTTCTCACAGAAAGTCCCGCATTGCAGCGACTCTCTCACGCACCGACGATCACTACTCAAGAGGTCTACGCCCCAATATCAAGGAAAATCTATTCCGAACCCGAATCGCTAAAACCGTTCTCTGGAGTAATCGATGCGATGAAAGTATCTGCACTCATCGGATTATCTATAGCTGGCGTCGTTATCTGGCTTCTCGCACGAGTTGTTTATCTTCACCCAAAACTTGGTTGATAAAAACTATGCAGACATCAGAAGCTAACTCGGAATGACGAGAACATGACGCACACTAATCGTCGTTAGCAATATTGCTCTCATCCGGCACTGATGATCCAGAATTCCATACTGCACCAGAAGCTTCAGAAGCTCCCAATTCCTGAACTCCAGCTAGCACTGGATTCGGCATACCTGGCAATGAAGCAGTTCCACGTATTCGTTCTAGGCTTCTCGATAGCGAACGGTTTCGTTTATTTTGCTCAGTCTCAGCCAAATAGAACGCATAACGAGAAGTGAGCATGGCGCCCACCAGTAAAATAATTGCCGATACGTAAACGAAAATCATCAACACGATAATTGCGCTAACACCACCGTAAATGTTGGTTGTAGCACCACTCATATTTCTCAGGTAGAAAACGAAAACAGCCTTAGATATTTCAAACGCAGCAGCACCGACAATAGCGGTCGGCCAAACCTCTCTGAAATGGAGTTTTGTATTCGGCAGCCACCAGTACAGAGTCAGGAACACAGCGAAGTTCAACACAAGCGGCACGAACACAGCGATCCGTTGCCACAGAACAGCATCACTAATCGGAGCGTATGGCAACCAGATAGCGGAGAGTTCTTGAATATAAGTCATCGTGCCGGTGATGAACAACGAAGCGAACAACAGAGTTGCCGCACCAAACATCAAAGCCATGTCCATTAGTCGCTCAGTCAGGAATGGTCGAGTCTTGTTAATTCCCCATATGACATTGATGCTTTTACGAATCGCACTAAAGACCTGCTGAGATACCCAGAATAATCCAATAACGGCGACCACACCACCAGCCGCCCGGCCGCCCTTAATACTGGCGAAGAAGTTCTCTAGAAAGGCTGCATCAGTTTCAGCGAGAACCGGAATTTGTTCTTGGAGACCAAGTATAAGCTGCCTCTCGAACCCTTCTATTCCAAGAAATAGCGAGAAAACAGCAATGAGTGCAAGCGAAAGTGGGAATAGTGAAAAGAACGCGTAGTACGAAATGGCCGCAGACATGTACGGTCCGTTTTTAGCGAGGAATTCGTTAAAGTTACTAGCAACGAACTTAACTGTGGTCAGGAGCAAACTAAACATTAGGCAACCAATTGTGCCTACATGCACGTGATACGTGCAATCGTTACGTTGAACGGATTTCCACGGTGAATGCTCGTTAGCCAAACGCCGACCAACACAATTTACCCCGTAGAACTCGACAGTGTCTTTAGGCTCTAGTCGAGTTCTCCAGCCCGAAACGCTTTAATGTAGCTCATTGCGAAATCATCGTTGCCCTGTAACAAATCGAGCGCTAGCTGAGCAGGACGAGAGTCCAAATCAACTTTCAATGACCGTTCAGCAGATGTTGTCATCGGGTCAATTATTCCGGAATCGACACCAGACTTAATCGCCAAATTCAAGAACACATCGTTGATGAGTCGGCGCTTTGGAATTCCGAATGACACATTGCTCATTCCACCAGCAATGTGTATCTCGTCACCGAACTCCGCTCGAATACCTTCGATAGCCTCGAATGCATGCTTGCCGTAGTTCGAATCGACAGCAATTGGAAAATACAAAGGGTCCACGAAGATATCTTCTTTTTCCATACCCTTCGAAAGCGCCATCTGAACGATTCTACCAACGTTTTCCAGTCGTTCACTCGCATCGGCAGGCATACCAACTTCATTTGAAGCCATCACAACGGCACGAGCGTTGTATTTAAGAGCCATATCTATCGCCTCAGGGCGTTCGAGTGCAATCGAATTCAACATTGGTCGTCCCTGTTTACCGCTGTATGCAGCTAACCCAGATTCGATGATCTCTGAATTCGAAGAATCGATACTAGGAGGCACGGATGAAACTGACTCAATATATTTGACCAGCCACTCCATAGTAGATTTTTGCTCATGGAGTCGGTATGAAGATTCGTCGACGTTCAAATCAAGATAGTCAGAGCCAGCATTTATCTGTCGGTTCACTTCGTACTGTATGTACGCCTTACCTTCAGTTGCTTGTTCTTCACTGCCGTTAGCACCCATCCACATTGCAATCTGGAAGTGCTTCAGAGTTCCCTGCTCATACGGCTGAGTCTTAGTGAAATGTTCAGGAACGTGAACGAAATTTCGTTCGCCATTAACTTTGTATCGGACCGCTTCAGTACCGTCTTCAAATACATGACCACGCACTCCTCCACGCTTCACAACACGAGTTGCGTGAATATTTTCACCAATAACGGTGAACTGATCAGGATTATCTATAATTTTGGGCATTCGTAAATTTCTAAATCTCTTGGTTAAACTGAAAAATTAACAACGGTACTACAACGTGAAAAGTCGACTAACATCTATGAGGTAATTTAAGTATCAGGGGATTCTTGTTTGCCGTGATTATCTCGCTTAAGAAACGTGTTCGCCCATGCCGAGGTATTACTAAGCGACGCATCACGGAATACGACAGGTCGTTGAAGCATTTTTGTCTCATCTCCATACGGCTTCAGTCGATCGTAAGCCCGGATCCAGATACATTCCTTATCGAGAATTTCGCACTTGCCAGCCTTAGTCCCACCGCACGGGCCATTTCGCTGACTTTTCACGCACTGAGATTCAGGACACAGATATGCGATGTCAGGCAGAGAGCAATCACCGCAATCTCTGCAATGGTAGGTGGGAACCTTAGATGCTTGCTCAAGGACATGAGCTGCACCAGTTAACTTATTGCTTTTCTCGATCTGGCTGTAGATGGCCTTTCCAGTCTTGAATCCGAGCGTTCCCTCGGTAAATACCTTGTCGTGAACGAACTTTCCTAATCGGTATTGCAGGGGCACCGTGAATTTAGATTTA
The DNA here is from genome assembly GCA_026421185.1 of Dehalococcoidia bacterium. Taxonomy (GTDB): domain Bacteria; phylum Chloroflexota; class Dehalococcoidia; order Lucifugimonadales; family Lucifugimonadaceae; genus Lucifugimonas. The sequence continues at coordinate 9,401 of JAPKCH010000022.1, forward strand.
ACTTGAGCAGATTTGGTCTTAGAATCGAGGTATGACTTGCTAACTTCGTTTGAACTCAAACCGGCGTTATCACCCTGTTCGTAGTAATAAAACTCATCGGTCTGAGCGAAATTAATTTCTTTGGCGAAATCTTTCCAGTCGTTCTCACCAAACGAATCCGCCATTTCGAGAATGCCCTGGATTCGTTTCAGTTGAGGTCGCCCTGAAATATAGGCACCTCGATAGCCAATTCCTTTCAGAATCGCTATCTGCTTCGCCGCCAGCTCTGAGAAAAACGCTCGTCCTCTATCTTTCGATTTGGCTTGCTTGTTCGCAGTGTCACGTAGTTCGTCGGAAACCCATACTCCCGGCATTCCCCAACGATTAAAGAATCGTCCAGCGGGGGCTGTAAGAATAAAAACTGATCCAATCATCGGAACATTTATGTTGTTCGACTGAACGTATTGATAAAGCTCTGAGGCTTTGCGAGAGTCGTACCCGATCTGCGTAATAGCGAACTTGGCGCCCGTTCGAACCTTCAAAGCTAGCTTGAAGTACTGAGTCATCAGTTCGCCTTCAAGTTTTTTGAACGGGCTCACCGCACATCCGGAGAAAAAGTTGGTTTTTTCAAGGCGATCTTCTCGCACAGCTGATCCCGATATTTCATTAGATAAACCGTCGTTCATCTGCGATATCAGTTCCAGAAGTCCAACTGAGTCGATATCGAATACGGGCTGGGCTTGTCCCATGAAACCACCAATTGGATAGTCTCCCGAAAGCGCCAGAACATTGGAAAAACCCTGACTGCCGAGCGCCCACAAACGACTCTCAACACCGTTTCGGTTGTAGTCTTTGCACGACATGTTGATCACTACGTCTCGATCACGTAACAGCAAGTCCTGGCCAAGCACCTCGGGACGAATGTGTGGATTACCCCCGGGATTGTCTGTTAATGCAACGAAATCCACTTGATCAAAATCAGAAAGAGATTTTGCAAGTTCTGCGGTCTTACGAGAAGATTCCGCCATTAGGAGCCCGCGTGAGGTCTCGATCTCGACCGCAGTCAGAAACCGATCATCCTCTTCGAGCATTCCACGCAGATTACGGGAAGGTGCACCAGCCGCTTCCATTTTGATTCCTTTTACTCGATTTCCACAAATCCTACATAAGCTTAACTCGTTCCGATGTGGAATACATCAAGTATTAGTAAGTACTGAATGTGCTAAATCAGAGGACATTCACAATTTGAGTTCACAAACCCAATGTTGCAAACTGCCAATTCGAACTCTATGGGGCATTTTAGGAATGATCTAGTAACACTGCTGCGGTAGAATATGCGAGCATGCGTACATGCTCGTTACCGGATAATGGTTGCGTGTAACGCTAGCGTGTATTTGAACTGAACTTGGAGAGTATACGATCCTCGGCACCGTATGAAAACAAAGCAGCAGGTTGTGGTGGTTGGACTAGGTCGATTCGGCGGTAACGTCGCTCGAACCCTGTATCAGCTTGGTCACGACGTAATGGCAATCGACATAGACGAAGAGCGCGTTCAGACCATGATGGGAGAGGTGACCTACCCGGTTGCCGGTGATGCCACTCAGGAAGCTGTCCTGCGTGAACTTGGAGTCCATAACTTCGATATCGGTATAGTTGGGATTGGTGCCAACATTGAAGCCAGCATTATGGTTAGTGTTCTGTTCCAAACAATGAACCTGCCTTTCATCGTCGCTCGTGCTCACAGTACCCTTCACGGAAACACTCTCCGCCGACTTGGTTGTCACCGTGTCATTCACGCTGAGGAAGAAATGGGCAGTAGGCTCGCCCACAGCCTCTTCAACCCTGATGTTGAGGAATACATGGAACTTACTGAAGCGTTCGGAGTTAGCCGTCTTCAGGTTCCAGATAGATTCACAAATATGACCCTCCAAGAATCTGGATTTGCCAATGCAAGAGACAAATACGGAATTGCTATCGTCGCTCTAAAAAGAGGTGACGACATCACACTAAGTCCGGATTCAGAAGAACGATTACGGGCGGGAGACGTTCTCGTAGTTGCCGGTCGAGACGAATACGTCAGCAGAATTACAAACTAGCCGAAAATCACATTTTCACTCTCCATAGCAGCACATACTAAGAATGAGCCCTCCCTGTACAGGTACATAACCGTCAATGCCTTTCAATCGAGTAATTGCAGTCGTCGGCGACGATGCGTCAGACATCAACACCGTCTCACGGGCAGCGGACATCGTCCGAAATGATCACGGCAAGCTATACGTCATCTACGTGATCAAAGTGCAACGATCACTCCCGCTAGATGCCGAAATTGAAGACCAGATAGTCCGTGGCGAACAGGTGCTCCACCGTTCCGAACGATTAGCACGACTCCCCCGTAGCGATATCGACTCGCAATTGCTTCAAGCTCGATACATCGGTCCTGCCGTGGTTCACGAATCGGTAGTACGTGATGCCGATGCAATCGTAATCGGAACGTCATATCCTACCGATTACGGCTCTTTCTCACTCGGTAGTGATATTCCATACATACTTGAACATGCTCCGTGCGATGTAATTTTGTGGCGAGAACACAGCAGTGCGGCACGACCGATAGCTCGAACATCGAAAAACGGTCTGACCTAGCAAGCTGGTATAACCAGTACTGAAATCAATAAATCAGGATTCGTACCTGCAAATATGAACGTAATCATCATGGGAGCTGGAAGTATCGGCTCCTCTCTCTCACGAAAATTAAGTGATCTCGGTCATCAGATCACTGTTATCGAAAAGAACCCGAAAGCGGTGTCTTTGCTTCCACGCGGCCGAGTCGACTCAGGCGCAATTACCGTTATACACCTCGATGGCTCGACCGGCCCAGCAATGATCGAAGCAGGAATTGTAGATGCCGATGTATTCATTGCCGCAACCGGAAAAGATTCGCTAAACGGTCTGGCTGCTCAACGAGCGATGATTACTTTCAATGTCGAGAAAGTAGTGGCCCTTGTGAGCGATGAGGCAGTTAGGACGCTCTACGAATCACTCGGAATCTACACGATTAATAAAACTACTCTCGTAAGCACTGAACTTACGAATATGCTTTCGAAAGACGAGATCTAATCATGTATCTCGTAATTGTCGGTGGGGGGAAAGTCGGAAATCCTCTCGCGTCATCTCTCATCAATGAAGGCCACGAAGTGTTCATACTAGATAATAATCCCGACACCGTCATAGAGCTTCAACGTGAACTTGGCATGATAGCCACTATCGGCGACGCTACTTCTCTTCAGGCACTAAAAGATGCCGGAGCTTCTCGTGCCGGGGCGCTTATCGCTGCTACCGACTCGGATGAAGACAATCTTGCGGCATGCCAGCTCGCGAGAACGAATTTCGATACTCCTCGCACCATCGCCGTGGCGCATTCTCCAGAAAACGCAAAATTGTTCGATCTTGTGGGCGTAGATATCGTGGTAAGTGCTACCGATCTTGTTTTAGCTAACCTCGCGACTGCTCTACCAGCTCACCCACTGATCAGACTCATGCCAATCTCCGATGGAACACAGGAATTGGTTGCAATAAAACTTCCCGCCGCAGGCAATGTTATTGGGCTTACCATCTCAGAAATAACTCTTCCTTATGGAACCAAAATCGTATTGATTATTACTTCTACGGGGCATCAAAAATCATATAACTCCGATACGATAATTGAAGCAGAAGATGAGATAATTGCTTTGACTCCTGCTAACTCAACTGCTGAACTTTGGGAACTTCTCACCGAACTGAGGTAATCATGCCTAAGACAGTCGCATTTCTCGGTCCCGAAGGAACATACACAGACGAAGCGTGTTTCTTTTACGCACCCGACGAAGAGAGAATCCCCTTTGCTTCGCTCGGTTTAGTGACGAGTGCACTTGAAGAAGGTATTGTCGACGAAGCGGTAGTTCCAATCGAGAACTCGCTCGGGGGAACCGTCATAGAAGTGGTCGACTACCTGATCAGTTCGAAAAATTCTCACATCGTCGGAGAAATTCTACTGCAGATAGACCATTGCCTCATCACACGGCCAGGTGTTCAGCTTGCCGATATCAGAGTTGTGACATCTAAACAGGAAGCACTGACCCAGTGCAGGGAGTTTTTATCTTCAGAGCTTAGATTCGCAGAGCAGATACCAACTACCAGCACCGCATTCGCAGTAACCGATCTCAAACAAGGCGATAATCGAACCGCTGCTATTGGACCTCGTCGAGCAGCAGAATTCGCAGGCTTACCGATTCTGGCGCAAGGCATACAAGATCGCCAGAACAATGTGACGAGGTTTGCAGTTCTGAGCTCGAACGGCAACCTTAGAGCTAACGCTGACAAAACATCGATTGCATTTGATTTCGACCGTCCGGATGCACCAGGTCTCGTATACACAGCGCTACGTCCGTTCGCAGACCGCGGAATAAACCTTCTAAAAATCGAGTCTCGCCCAACCGGTAAAGGCATGGGCAGCTACATCTTCTTACTAGATTTCGAAGGTCAGATTGATGCTCCGAATGTTAAAGAAGCCATTAATGAGCTACAAAAGCACACCACAACGTTCAAGGTGTTCGGAACCTACCCAAGAGCCCGAGGGCTTTCGGCCAGATAGTTAATTAGCCCTCTAACGGGCAATGAGCATACTACTAGAGACTTTCGTCGTCGAGATCAAGATCGCTGAACCCGTCATCTTCCCTCATATGAGAAGCAGCTCGTCGTCCTTCTGTTGCAGCTGTCGCCATGCGCTCACGTGTTGCATGAGTAAGTTCATCAGCTTTGTCTCGCCATTCCCGACTTTGATCAAGAATGAACGCACGTGTCTCTTCGCCTGATTTCGGAGCGAGAACCATTCCGGCTACAAAGCCGCCTATGCCACCCATAAGCAGCCCAAGTAGGAATCCTCCGCCTCCACCACTGTCTTTATCAGCCATTACTTGCCTCTGAGTCATGCGTTATAGTTTCGCAGTGATTGTGAAATTATGACGGCTTCGCTGAAATACGTTTTACTTGTCTCGTTTGCCGTCCGTATCGTCACCACTTGATCCAGCGCCGCCGAAAAGACTACCTACAGCTTTGAACGCACCAATCAAGCCGAGACCCTTTGCAAGAGGCCGCAGAACCGATGCAGCCTCTTCAATCGCCTGCCTAGCCACAGCGACCCGACCAAACGTTTCTTCGAATCCTTCTGCCAAGTGTTCCATACGATCCATGAAACTGGTTACACGACGGTAGAGACGCAGAGAAAGCACAGTTGCATAAAGCATTAGTACGAACGAGAACACCAAAAAGACGATCAGTACGATGTCTTTGACTTGGGCGATTATCTCGTCAAAATTCATAAATAGATCAGTTCGATTCACTCTGGCCAAGCGCCATTTTCAATCGAAAACCCCTGCAGCCAGTGAATCAATCCTAGCAGCACAAACAATACAATTGCAACATTGTAAAGTATACAGTTATCAATTACTTGCTTTATTACCTGTTTCTCAGGCACGCTAATAAACAGGTTAAGCTGATATGCAACTGCAAACGGTTGAATACGTAACCCGTGGCGTTGTGAACCAATCGGCACTAATTGCCTGGTTATTCGAGGAAGTCGCGTAATTTCGTGGATCGGGTTGGGTGGCGTAATTTCCTAAGCGCCTTAGCTTCGATCTGTCGAATCCGTTCACGGGTAACGCCGAACTCACGCCCAACCTCTTCGAGAGTACGACTTCTACCGTCTTCCAGTCCAAACCTTAGCTGCAGAACCCTGCGTTCACGCTGGCTGATCGAGTCGAGCACGTCGTCGACTTGCTCTTTCAGCAGTCGGTCTGACACTGCATCGACAGGAGTCTGTGTGTCGATGTCCGGAATGAAATCTCCCAGTGAAGCATTTCCATCCTCACCTACAGGTGTAGCAAGCGAAATCGGTTCTTGAGATATCTTCAAAATCTCTCGCACACGATCAGCAGGCATTTCCATTTCTCGACCAATTTCTTCTGACGTTGGTTCTCGCCCGAACTCCTGCACAAGCCGGCGACTTACACGAAGCACCTTGTTGATCGTCTCAACCATGTGAACTGGTATTCGAATCGTTCGAGCTTGATCGGCAATCGATCGGGTAATCGCCTGGCGAATCCACCACGTTGCGTACGTGCTGAACTTGTAACCCTTGCGATAGTCGAACTTTTCCACAGCTCTCATGAGCCCGATATTGCCTTCTTGGATCAAATCCAGGAGAGACATTTTTCGGCCAATATATTTTTTAGCAACAGACACAACCAATCGCAGATTGGCTTCGGCTAAATGAAGTTCTGAACGCCCTGCCTGATCTTCGATCCGTGAGAAATGAGTATCAAGAAGTAATTCATAAACCTCCAGTTTATCTTTACAATCTCTCGTCTTGGCCTTATCCACCAAAGAATCCAGCTTCGGATCATCATCTAGTGCATCAAGAACTTCCGGAGCGACTAACGCTGATTCAATAGAAAGATTTCGAACCAAATCCTTAGCCTGTTCAAGTTCGCAGTTGAACGCATCCGACAGGAACGCTAGCAAACTGTCGTCGTGAGGACCATCTATTAGCTCTCGAAGTTCAGGAATCCCCAATATGGTCCCGATAGTCACGCTCTTAGGCAAGCCGACGAATCCGGCAATTGCCTCAGCAACATCATTCTGAGATCCAACTCGTGAGAGCAGTTCACGGGTTGTGTCGGATGCTGTTGGCATTCGACCCGTTTTGGCGGCCATTTCTGATTGAATATCAGATAGACGATGTGAAACTTCCATCCCACGGGCCAAGAATCGCTCATCCTTAGCAGTTAGCAGACCAACCCTGCCTATTTCACGTAGGTACATTCGAACAGGGTCGTCGGAAATATCGGGGTTTTCGACATCAGGATTGAAATTAAGAGAAGCAAATCCCTCGGACTGCTTTGAGCCCCATGTTTCTAGTTCTGAAGCGCTTGATGCGACAGCAGAGGACCGAAGCACTGCAGGGGTCGCACGGTCGCCGGTATCGTCGTCCCCAGTCTCGTCACCGTCCAGATTATTACTGCTATTCGGCAACAATAATTCTCCTGTGTTAACAAGATCCTGAAGCTCGTCTTCGTTATTCGTATCCGTGGTTCGGGTTGTTCCTGCCATTTATCCCCGTCCTGTCATTACTTTGCGAAGATTCTCATTCGGTAAGAGCGATTGATCGAGTAGTTCTTGTATTTCCTCACCATCAAGCTCTTTAAGCCGTTCAGTTTGCTGTATTTTAATACGCCGAAAGTGCCGTTCTCTCAACCGCATCACGCACTGAGTGACATCCTCAACATGTCGAGCCTGATCCGACGGAGGAAGTTCACGCTCAGTAAGGCGATGTGCCTTTTCCGTTAATTCTGCACCAAGTTCATGTGAAATTTCGCCGAGTGTAGAAGAAGATTGCCACGCCGTAAACAGTGCCCGGTTATCTGTTGAGTGTAAAAATTCCGCAGGCATCACAACTGCATGCTCTCGTAAATCATCTAGCTGTAACACAAGACTGAGAAGATGTTCTTCAAGAGGATCGCCACTTGAGGACCCCAGCACTTCAGTAACTTGCTGGGACGAAATTCGTTCCGACCCACCAAGTTGTGATTTATTTCCCTTTTTAGGAGAGTATTTGCGTCCCGACCCAAAACGAGAAGCCTTCTTAGGCTTATCGACGATTGACTTAAGACGCTGCTCACTCACGCAAGCGATGGTCGCCGTGGCTAACCAGTATCGATCACGATCGTAGTCATTCTTCACTTTGTAGATCAAGCTTGCCACGCTATTAGCGAAATCAGCGATACCTTGACCAGATTTAAGGTTATGAAGCTTTGACTTCGCAACTATCAAATAGTCGAGTAGTGGCTCAGCATCACCTAGTGAAGCCTTCCAGCTGTCAGGATCCGAACGAATCGCCTCGTCCGGATCTTTTCCACCGTCAGGACGTGCAACTTTGATTTCGACATTACGATTTCGACCTGCGTTGATCTCATCAACTAGCCCGTCAAGCGACCGCATCGTTGCAGCTTCACCAGCCGCGTCAGAATCGAGACAAAGAATGATCGTGCCCGTAGCGCCTGCGCTTGCGTGCCGTGCGAGCGAATCGAGTTGTTGACCAGTTACTGCTGTACCCATCGAAGCCACAACGTTAGTGAACCCGTGCTCATGGGCCGCAATAACGTCCATGTAACCTTCAACGACCACCGCTTCGTTCGTAGCACGAATCGATTCTGCAGCCCAGTTCAGTCCATACATAATCGACGATTTATCGAATGCGTCGGTCTGAGGCGTATTTAGATATTTCGGTTCCGAACCATCAAGAGTCCGCGCACCGAACCCAATAAGTCGATCACGCCCGTCACGAATTTCAATCGTCAGCCTGCCGGTGAACATGTCACGCCAAGAACCATCGTCCTTACGAGTGATCAGTCCAGCATCACGAGCCGTTCTCGCCTGAACATTCCGCGTTCGCAGATGACCTGAAAGAGTCTCCATCCCACTTGGAGCAAGACCCAAACCTCGACGAACCGCAGTTTCGATATCAATGCCTCGATCAATTAAGTACTCAAGAGTTTCCGTACCGACAGGAGCTTTCAATCGCGAAAGAAAATATTCGGCAGCAATGTCGTTGGCTTCAATCAACCCAGTAACCGGCTTCTTACGAGGCTCGTTCTTACGATCCTCAACCTTGATACCAGCCCGGTTGGCTAAGTTCGTTAGCGCTTCGGCGAACGATAGGTTCTCCTGCTTCATTACGAAGGAGATTACATCTCCACCCTCGGCGCAAGAGCCAAAACAACGCCAACTGCCTGTTTCGGGATAGACAACAAAAGAAGGCGAGCGTTCAGAGTGAAATGGACATAGGGCTTTCGGCTGGCGCGACGAAGTGTCCAAGTCGACAAAATCTGAAATGACTTGAACAATATCGGATCGGCTTTTCACATCGTCTACTAACGACATATCTTTGAAACTCAATGCATCCTATTTGGATACAGGTACAAACCCTGGATTCTAGTGTCCCGCTACTTTATTACGAGATCAGATCCACACGTATACGGGTAAGAATAACTATGCCGAGAGTATACGGACAGTATTTTCCCTGCGGAGTCTAAGACTGGTGATTTACAGTGTGATTTCGGGTCATTCCTATATGCGCCCCTGAAATACACCATCGCTCAGCCCTGGCCTGACTTGCTCTGCCTTCATCAAAGCGTAGTTGTCAGTCATTCCACACACATAGTCTGCCGCTGCTCGCTCAGTTGAGTCCGACAATTCCCGCAGCCAAGCAGGTATCAGATCAGGCTTACGGCTGAAGTGCTCGAACAACACACCGACGATCGCTGCCGCCTTACGCCCTTCAACAGAATCACTAATCGGGTGATAGAACTTCTCGAACATGAACACTCTGAGATCGGTAACGATCTTCCCTAGTTCTGGCGACATACGTACCCAAGGCCTGTCTCCACCTTCGACGTCGCTTATATCGACGTCAATCTCGCCCGTACAGTCCCAAGAAGAAGCAATCACATCACGTACGACTGTGTCGACTCGCTCTGAATGCCGCAGGCCCAACGCTTCTATCGCTTGAGTAGGTAGGTCTTCAATCTTGATGTAATCAGATCGCAAAGCATCGAGGATGTCGTGTGCGAGATACGCCAGGGCGTCAGAAATCCGAACGATCTGGGCCTCCAGTGAAAGATTAGCCACAGCTGGGCGATTTAGAAATTTGCCTTCAGGCTTCGAATGATTACGAATTCCATCGATTACGTGCTCGGTAAGATTCAGCCCATTGCCGTCTTTCTCCAATTGAGTAATGAGCCTGACGGAGTGGCGACTGTGATGAAATCCACCAGAAAGCATCTGATTTAGAACACTCTCCCCAATGTGACCGAACGGAGTGTGACCTAAGTCGTGACCAAGACCAATAGCCTCGACCAAATCCTCGTTCAAATTAAGCCCACGAGCTATCGAACGTCCCACTTGAGAGACTTCAATCACGTGCGTTAGCCGGGTCGTGAAATGATCACCCTGGGGTGCTACGAATACCTGACTCTTGTGCTTGAGGCGGCGGAACGAATTGGTGTGAACAACACGATCACGATCACGCTGAAACTCAGTACGCGTTTCTGATGGCTCTTCAGGAGTCGCTCGAACTGAATTTATCGACCGAGAAGCAAAGGGTGATAAAAGCTCTTCGCGGAGCTCGAGGCGAAGTCGCACGGCATTCAAGTCGGGTTTTGTATTTTCAGAGACAGTATCCATCGCGTAAAAGACTATATGCGAAGTACGATCACATCAGCTACCGCGGGACGGATCTTCATGCAAATTACGTACTTTTCGTTGAGTTGTTAGTATCAAAGCGATCATCACCAGCATAACCAGTGGACCAACCATCATTCCTGCCCGCAAGCCGAGCACAGTAGCGATAGTGCCTGTCCAAAGACCACCAAGTATCCCCACGCTCTGCGAGATGGCGAATACGCCCATTACTCGTCCGCGAATATCTTCTGGCACTCGTAGCTGAACGGCAACAATTGAAGAAATGTTGAACAATCCATTTCCGAAATGAGCAAACGCCGCCAATATCATTGCCAGAGCAAGAGAAGGCGAATTCGAAACAATCAACATAATCGACGAGAATGAAGCAGCTCCAGCCAGTATCAGCCACCCAAGCCGCTTACCTGGGGAAATACGCCCGGCGACCATGATCCCGCTAAATGCTCCGATGCCTGCCGACGAAAACATGAATCCAACTTCTCGTTTTCCACCGTCGAATAACTCGACGAACGCAGGAAGCATTCCGATCCAGCCAAACACCATGAGCATGTTCGAGAAAGTCAGTATCAGCAGAACCAGCAACACTCGGTGATTCTTGATGTATAAAATACCGGTGCCCAAGTCACTTATCACGCTTCTCGTTGCCTCTGAAGTTCCTCTTCTAGGTAGAACCACGGTTGCTAGGAACATTGCAAACCAACCAAGCGATGCGATGAAAAACCCTAAGGGTGTTCCGAATGCAGCCATGAGTATTCCACCCACAGTCGGTGCAATAACCGAAGCAGATGCCATCAATGATCCATTGATTGTCACTGCACTCTTCATAGCTGATTTAGGAACTAGCGAAGGGAAATATGCCTGCCGAGAGGGCTGATCCGCACCCGAAACGAATCCAGCGACAATCGCTATGGAAAATATATGCCAAGGCTTAACTGTTTCGGTGAAATCAAGCACACCAAGCAAAACAAACAATAGGGCGCCAATCAACGAAGATCCGCCAAGTAGGAATTTCGCCTCGAAGCGATCGGCAAACACTCCGCCGAAAATGTTCACTAACATCATCGGTATCGCAGTTGCAGCAGCCACTCCGCCGAGGCTCAACGGCGATCCGGTCAACTCCCACATCAGCAGGCCCTGAGCAACCGCACCAAGGCGCAAAGCGTTCATTGCGAGCACTGTGCCACCGAAGTAAATTCGGAACGGTTTGAACGAAAGAGCGCTTACACGACGCTCTGTTCTCGGAGCTAAATATGAAGCAGTAGGCGGGGAACCGGATAGTTCTGCGGAAGAGGATTCATGCTTGCTCAAGAATCACCCAATTTGGTGCCATCAAGATTTCGAATTATTGGCTGTGTTATACCAGCAACTACGAATATTGCGGCAAGAATCGACGCACCAATGAAAACGGCGATTCGCTCGTCGTAAATCGAAGCGATTCCACCGCCCATAAGTGCGCCCAATGGAATAAGGCTGAACGTTATTGTGTAAACGCCCATCACTCTTCCACGCATGTGTTCCGGCACTCGCAGTTGCAATACGGTCATCGCCACCACAAAGTAGATCGTATTCGCCAATCCTGCGATGTATAGGAAGACCAGCGCTATAAAGAAATTAGGTGCAAAAGCGAAAGCCATGATAGCGAACGTGAAAGTAAGCGACCCTCCTAGCATGATGTACCCAACACGAGGGTGACTTCGAATTCGACCTACCACTAATGTGCCAGTAAGGGCGCCAAGTCCAGCGATCGAAAATAGTGTGCCGAATCCAGTGGAGCCTGCGTCGAATCTTTTCACAAAGAATGGCATCAATTGCATGTACTGCATTCCGAAGAAATGAGTCGCATATGTTAGGCCTATCAGCAAAATAAAATCACGCCTCGCAAGAATGAATTTCACACCTTCGATCATGTCTTCAATGACATTTCTCGACTTGTCAGGCGGTGGTGATTTCACTCTCAACGAGATCATCACGAACAACATGCTCACCCAGCCGACGACTCCAACATAAAAGACTGATTCCGTACCGCCGTACCTAATAAGTATCCCGCCTGCGATTGGCGTTACTAACCGACTGAACTGCCACATCACAGAACCAAGAGCTACAGCACTCATCATATGGCTACGATCTATCAGCAGAGGAAAGTACGAACTACGCACAGGTCCATCGAACCCCATAACCAGCCCCTGAACTGAGGCAAGAACGATAACGTGCCAAATTTGTATCGTGTTCGTCGAGTCAAGAATAGCTAGCAGCAATAACAGCAAGGATGATGCAGCTGATACAAACATGATCAGCTTCCGTCGATCTACACGATCAGCAAGAACGCCACCAAACATATTTACGATAATGGTCGGAATAGCTGTGGCGGCACCCAGAAACCCGATGGAGAGTGGCGATCCGCCAAGCTTGTCGACGATCAACCACCCCTGTGCCATGGTTGCAATCTGGATTGCGCCTACGGACGCGAGGGAGCCAAGCCAATATCGACGATAATTACGGTTGCTCAGTGCGCCCATTTTCAGAGCGACGTTTGCTCGAAATCCGACAGGAGGACGTTGTTCAGTAGAAGTAATTGCCAAGCGATTTAAGATGGTTAGAAAATGGTGCTTGCCTAAGATGATTCTCAGGAAGCGATGATTTTACGCCCCATTTACTCACATTAGTTTGCGAATGGCACTGGCTACTACAAATCAGCATGTACCAATCTATTCGACAGTGACGGTCTTAGCCAGGTTTCTTGGCTTATCTGGATCACGACCCAGTACAAGCGCAGTACGATATGAAAGTAACTGCATAGGAATCAACGTCATGAAGGGCTGCAGCAGTTCTGGGCATTCCGGAACGTATATGACATGGTCAGCGACTCGCTTGATGGTTTCGTCACCTTCGGTCGCTATTGCAACGACCTCGCCACCTCGAGCCTTCACTTCACTAATATTCGAAAGCATCTTCTCGTACAAATCATTTTGAGGAGCAGAAACCACCGTTGCCATGTCACTACCCAGAAGAGCGTTCACTCCGTGCTTCATTTCACCAGCCGGGTATCCCTCTGCATGAATGTAGGCGAGTTCTTTCATTTTTAGAGCGCCTTCTAGAGCAATAGGCAGCTGTGCACCACGACCTAGATAGAGCAGATCCTCGAACTTCGAAAGCCGTTCAGACAATTCCGATATTTGACCGTTTATGCCTAACGCGCTTGCGACTAGCGATGGAAGCTCTGACATAGACTCCACAATCACTTTGACTTGGTCACTATCGATAGCCTCTCGGGTTTCAGCCAATACGACAGCCAATTGCAACAGCGTGGTCATGCTGGCAATCATCGTTTTAGTTGAAGCAACACCAATCTCCTGCCCTGCCCGAATCGGCAACGTGAACTCGGCAATCCTCGTTGCTTGCGATCCTTCCAATTCAAGTACGACACCCTGTGGTGCACCTGCGCTACGGGCATGCTCCATCGCCGCCAAAGTATCGGCAGTTTCACCAGATTGTGTTACAGCTACTACGAGAGTGTTTGGACCTAAGACTGGATTCCGGTATCTCAGTTCAGATGAGTTCTCCGCGTAAGCAGGAATACGAGATAGGGACTCGATCACCGAAGCTCCAAACATTGCTGCGTGGAGAGATGTACCCATTCCAGTCAGGATCACCCGGTCGAGTGACCTCATCTGTTCGCTAGTCAACGAAATTTCTGGCAGCGTAAGAGTTCCATTTGAGAAATCAGCTCGTCCACGCATTGCGCCTTGAATAGCTTCGGGCTGCTCGGCTATTTCCTTCGACATGAAATGAGGATGATTACCCTTTTGAGCAGCCTCAAAATTCTGGGATGTGACGATAGGTTCTCGGTCGATAACCGATCCCGCCAGGTCGAATATTCTAACGTCCCCCTTTTCTATCTCAACAACCTCATTGGGCTCGATGTAAATAACTTCCGATGTATACGGAAGCAAAGCAATAGTGTCTGATGCCATCACGGCCACATCATCGTTTTTACCAACAACGATTCCACCAGCATTTCCTACTCTCAGCCCGACAACTAAGTCAGGTTCAGCAGTGGAAACAGCAACAATCGCAGTGTTGCCTTTGATTTGAGAAGCAGCATTGATAACTGCTTCACGAAGGCTGTTCCCCGATGCGACAGCGTTTCCTACTAGGTGAGCGAGCACTTCAGAATCAGTTTCCGACTGGAATTCGATGCCCGAATCGACGAGTCGATCTTTCAGTTCGATGAAATTCTCGACAATGCCATTATGAGCAATCGAAACTGATCCATTGTTCGAGGAATGAGGGTGTGAATTCTGCTGATTCACCTCTCCGTGAGTCGCCCAGCGAGTGTGACCGATACCCACCAAGCCCGATAGTAGAGAGTCGCCCACGGCGTTCGCAAGATTCTCAAGCGATGACTTGTGATCGCCTCGTTTCATGGTCTGGATCTCGCCATAAGAATCGATCACAGATATTCCCGCCGAATCATAGCCACGGTATTCGACCGACCGAAGACCTTCGATGAGCAGAGGAACTGCGTTTTTAGTTCCAGCGTATGCAAATATTCCACACACTTAGCTATTTACCCCAACGGACTTGCTTGCTAACCACTGATATTCAGAGGTCTCTTTTAATTCAACATCACATTTATCAGAATACGCACCGCGCTTGTGATCAGGAAGCAATTTGGCGAGGCGAATCATGATTTCCGTTGTCACCATCGCCATCTGCCTTCTTGAAGTTCGGCCCTCGGAAATGGACGTTACGAATGGTTTACCAATTTTCAATCTTAGCGTTGCTGCCGGTTTGAGAACTCTCAGTGGATTTTGAAGATTTTCAGAACCCGTCAGTGCAAACGGAATAATTGGCACACCGGTCGACATTGCGATCATCGCAAGGCCCTGTTGAGCTTTTAGCAGTCCGCCTACTTTACTTCGAGTACCTTCAGGAAACACTATTGCTGTTCGGTGTTCACTTACCAACTGATGAGTTATCCATTTCAACGCTCGAACATCTGCACGATGTCGATCTACTGGAAACGCACCATAACCCCGCATCAAGTGAGATCCGACCGGGTACCTGAACAGTTCTTTCTTCGCCAAAAATACTGGAGGACGAGGTAAAGCCGCGGCGACAATCGCAGGATCAAGATTAGAAAGATGATTCGACGCTACTAGAAGCGGACCTGAATCAGGTATGTTCTCTTGCCCCTCGATTTTGAAATCTGAGAACAATTTTAGAGTGGTTTTGAACCCGACATTACATATTGGGAACAGCCACTGAGCCATCAAAGAACATCCTTAGCGAGTTCAATCAATCGATCAACAACCTGGTCGAACAAAAGATCGTCGGTATCTACTATCAGCGCATCAGCAGCAGGTTTAAGTGGTGAGATTGCTCGCGAAGAATCCACAAGGTCACGCTGCTCCATCGACTTCAGAATAACCTCAAATTCTACTTCTACGCCTTGGTTAATAAAGTCTCTATGCCGTCGAATCGCCCGAGTTTTGACTGTCGCCGTGAGGTAAATCTTCAGCGGAGCATCGGGAAGTACAACAGAACCTATATCTCGGCCGACCATCACTATGCCGCCCTCCCCCGCCAATCGGCGCTGCTCGGCAACCATGATTTCCCGAACTCTCCCAACCGAGGCCACCGAAGAAACTGAGTTATCAACTTCAATCGAATGAAGGCGCCCAGTGACGTCTACTCCATTGATGAAAATCAAGTTATCGCCAGAATCGGTGTTCACTACAGAAAACACCATTCTCTCGACAGCCTGAGCAACAGCCGAACATTCACTTACGTCGATGCTATTTTCAATCGCATACCAAGTTGCGGCACGATACATCAGTCCTGTGTCGAGAAACCTGTACCCGATACGTTCAGCGAATGCATTGCCCACCGATGACTTACCCGATACTGCGGGGCCGTCTATGGCAACCGGCGGACGGTTAGTTTCTATTTCTGGCAATCGATATCCGTTCGGTTCACGGTGAAGAAGTTACTCAAATTTGACCACCTGCACATTAGATCCTATCTAATTAGGATAAACGCCTGCTACTAAACTCCTGTTCATTCAAAGAATACGCGTTATGAATATTTCTGTAACGCTTAGTCGGTACGATAGTAGAATTGAGTTGAAGTACTCAATCGCTGACACTGGAGATTTTTGAAAATGAACGTTTTAGATTGGGTGCTGATAATCGCCTTCGCAGGTGCCGCACTTTGGGGATTTAAAACAGGGCTTGTTTCTGCAGCCCTTAACGCCCTCTCCATATACGCCGGCTTGTTCCTGAGCGGACTGTTCGCAGGTCAGGTTCTATCGCTCATCTGGGATGGTGTCGAGAGCCAAGCAGTATCCACAGCAATCGGATACGTGATCATATTCGCTGGCGTGTTCATTGCCAGCCGCATTGTCGCTTCGATGATCAAGAAGGCCCTCAAAGTCACGTTTATGGGCTGGATAGATAGTTTCGGTGGAATCGTAGTAGGTCTTGTCGCCGGTGTTCTTATTTCAGGTGGCGTGATGACCGTAGTCGCCCGATATTCATTCGTTGAAGATGTCGATGCTACTCAAATTGGCGTTGACGATATATTGACCGACGGGACAGAGGGCATAACTGACAAGATCAGTGGCAATACAATCGCATTTGCAAAGAATCTTGGTCAGGACAAAGGACGAGATTTGCTGCTCGAATCAACAATAGTTCCATCTCTAATCAATGCCCGATCAGTTGTGACGGCTTTTGCACCGGCAGAGTTTGACGAGGCCCTTAAGCTACTTGAGCAAGCTATCGACGAACAGGAATAACTTCCTTTTGATCACCCCTGAAACACAATTAGACGAAGTAGACGTTTCATAAGCAGCTAGTAAGCCACAAAGTAGCGATTGAACAAAATAATCGCAATCGGAAACCCGCATGAGCGCTATAAAAAGCGACAGTACTAGCGCACCTGTATTGGTGCTCAATCAGAACTATCAGCCGCTCAACATCTGCGACATTCGCAGAGCGGTGAAACTTGTGGGTAAAGGGAAGGCTGAATCAGTTGGGGAAACCGGTAATTACGTCCATACCGTTGACGATATTTTTGACAAACCAGATGTAATACGACTCGTTTACATGGTTCGACGTCCACTCCAGCGAAGGAAGATGTCACGCGATGAAGTCTTCACTCGTGATAACAATTCTTGTCAGTACTGCGGCGCAAACCCGCGGGACATGACTATCGATCACGTGAACCCTCGCTGCAAAGGCGGCGAGTTCACTTGGACGAACGTTGTAAGCGCCTGCAAGGCGTGTAACCACCGAAAGGCGGGTCGCACACCTCAGGAAGCAGGAATGAGGTTACGAAACAAACCCTTCGAGCCTCGCCCTAACCCATACTCATTCCTGAAATTCGAATCGTTGAAAAAGACTTGGTTGCCATTTGTGCCGTGGCTAGCGCCTGAGGCGAACCCTTCTTCCGGGAGTTTCGAAACGGCTGCTGTCGCTGGCGATTAGCTAATCGTCTACATCGTCGAACGTAAGCGAAGTGACCTTCGATGGGTCGGCCCACGGCAAGTCGAGCATCATAACTTCGAGAACCAACTGCGGAACGGCGTTTGATTCTAAGGCAATCAGAGCATCCTGAACCGAAGTAATTGCAGCCGATATTTGTTCTTCATTAAGTTGCACGGCGATTTCAGATAAAAGGTCCGACCACTCGAAATTCGTTACGTGATCGTTCAATTTATGTCGCATCATCGCAACATCACGCCACCACTCCAACCAGCGCTGCATCTCAGCCAAAACCGCATCGCGATCTCGCCAGAACTGACCACCGGTTTGCCGAGCGTATCTAAAACGCTCTTCCACGTTGCTTGTGACGATCTCCGCGAAGCGTAATACTGCTTGATTGTGAGCATCGACTATCGTGGCATCGTTCACGGCGTCTATCGCCCATCCTGGGCAACCACGTGCGAGTCGAGACAACGATAGCGCTGTAGCTTCATCGGCATCAAATCGTTCGATCAGTTTTGCTTCGATTACCTTCTGGTCGACAGGCCTCAGATCAATACGCTGACACCGAGAAACAACAGTTTCAGGCAACGCCTCGTCAGTGGGTGCGGTGAGAATGATTATCACTTCGTCGGTCGGCTCTTCAAGGGTTTTGAGCATGGCATTGAATGCCGCTACGACCATACGGTGAGCGCCATCGATGATAAACACCTTTTTCAAGCCTTCGAACGGCATCGTGGCCGTATCTTTGATCAGCTCACGAATGTGTTCAATCGAAATCGTTTGTCGGCCACGTGCACGCGTATCGTCATCATACGATTTAGTTTTCGAGTCCTTTTCCAACTCCGTATCAACATTTATCACTCGCACGTCGGAATGAATTCCACGACGAATTCGGTCTGCCTGGTGCGATGTCGATAGGTCGATATTGTCGGCAGTGCCAAACATGTCTACGACCGGTTCACTGTTGACCATGCAAGCGATATCTATCGCAAGCGTTCGCTTACCGACTTTATCTGGTCCAGTAATCAAATAAGCGTGAGCGAGTCTGCCCAATTCAGACGACTTAGAAAGAAGCCGTGTCGCACCCGGATGCCCAAAGGTCACCCATCCAATAACTGGCGGACGGCTGGTTACGGGTGAAACGGGGTCAGTCAAGATCTAGGCTCGATGCGAGAAGGTCGCTGTAGGTTTCTCGACGGCGAATCAAACGTGCTTTGCCGTCGTTCACCATCACAACAGCTGGGCGCGTCTGCATGTTGTAGTTGCTCGCCATCATCAAGCAGTAAGCGCCTGAAGCAGGAAGTGCCAGCATTTCGCCAGTTTCTAACGAAGGAAGATCAACGTCCCGAGCCAAAACATCGCCTGATTCACAGAACTTTCCAGCAACGGTAACTGTCTGATTTCTTGTCGCCATAGGTCGATCGACAGGCACAACTGCGTACTCAGATTCATACAAAGCAGGACGAATGTTGTCGCCCATTCCACCGTCGACGCTTACATAAGTTCGAACGTCGGGAATAGTTTTGATTCCGCCAACCGTGTACACCGCAACACCGGCACGACCGACGATTGCACGACCTGGCTCGACCGAAACGATAGGTTCGTCGAGACCGTACGTGTCGCAGCCTTTACGAATGGCCGTAGCGATCTCTTTAGCGTACTCGCTCATTGCTGGTGGGAGCGTGTCGGAGACATATCCGATAGCGAATCCACCGCCCGGGCTAAATCGTTTTAGATCGAGTCCGTACTTGTCACGCATGTTTGCAGCGAACTGCAAAACATAGTCGATCGCCTCTGAATAAGGCGCTAATTCAAATATTGGCGAACCCAAGTGAAAGTGAAGACCGACAACATCGAGTGATTCTTTAGCAATCGCCTGCTCAACAGCGACTTCAGCATCGCCGGTCTCTATTGAAAAGCCGAACTTCGAATCCAGAATTCCAGTCGAAGTAAGCATGTGGGTGTGCGGATCAATGCTCGGCGACAACCTAAGCATTACCTGCTGCTTCACGCCCATTTCGGCCGCAACATCGTTCAGTAGGTCGATCTCTGCGAACGAGTCCAACGTGATCAGCCCGATGCCGTATTGAAGCGCCTCAACAAGCTCTTGACGACCTTTGTTGTTGCCGTGAAAGTTCATTCGCTCAGGTGGGAAGTTCGATGCAATCGCCACGGCGAGCTCGCCGCCGGTCACGACGTCCATGTCGAGACCTTCTTCTTCCACGATTTTCGAAACCGCTGGGTTAGCGAAAGCTTTAGAAGAGTATTCGATATGGGTGTTCGGGTATTCCGCTTTGAAACTGCCCACAAAATCTCGGCAAATATCGCGAAGAGTCGCTTCGTCGTAGATGTACAGCGGACTGCCGTACTCTTCGACAAGATCTCTCACATCACAACCGCCAATTGCAAGTCGACCTGCGTCGCTTATATCGGCTGTTATCGGAAGGATTTCAGATTCAGGAATTTTGGACATTAGTGTTTTCTGAGTCGGGTGTATTTATGGAATACACGGATGCTAAATGAGTTGCTGCCGAAGCGGAAGCCCGTGCAACTCAGAGTAATCGAAGAACTAATTGTCGTTCTCACTTATACGAACGTCAATTTGAGTTGGCAGTCAGCGCATTATTTGGGCACTCTGCCGAAGCTTGTGAACCTGATTGACCGTTTGGCAACTCGACAGGTGCATTCATATACCCGATTTTCATAGCGGGAAGATGTATTTATCGGCTGAGTTGTGGCACGATTCAATAACTATGAGTAAAAAGACGATACGACTAACCGAACTGGCAACCTGCGCCGGTTGAGCTGGAAAGCTCAGTGCGAG
>JAPKCH010000023.1 GCA_026421185.1 Dehalococcoidia bacterium
GAATCGAACTCCGGTCTCAGCCTTGAAAGGGCTGTGTCCTAACCGCTGGACGACGAGGCCGTGCGTTGTGAGTAGGTTGCCTTTGGACACCACTCATTTTTAGCACTAAATATCAGCATACCGCAGAGTGAGCGAAACGGCGATTTGTGAAAACCACTAATTTTGGTGGTTTTGTTAAAAGTGCCCGCTCAAATGAGAGGATTTAGGTGAGGGCGGAATTGGTTCCTGGGCAAGTCGTTCGATTACTCGGTTACTACGTGTACAAATGGCGCTCTGATACATCTAGACTCCAATTACGAAGAGCGTTGGTGTAAGCACTTAGTTGTGTTATTCAACAAAATGAAAATAAGGTGTCAAATCGTGCTCTACACCGCGTCGTTAACATAGCGAAACACCACTGTAATAGTTTCCGAAACTGCTCTCCAAGTCTAGATGTCAGTTCGGATTATTGACAATGAATTGGACTCAATTGAGCCTTGCAGCGGTTTCAAATATAAAAACGATTGCTGAGTACTAGAAGATCCAGACCGAGACTGCGCACGGTTCCTGTGAGTTCGGTCCGGGCAAGAATGAAACTCGGGTCCCTGTATGCAATGAAGACCACTGACTCGAATCGGTCGTTGTGTTGGCTATTTCGCAGTACTCGCAGGGCATTCGTTGGCGAGCGGGCATCTGGCGCATTGAGCGATTCGTGCTTTGCACATTTGGCGACCGTGTGTGATCAGCAACACATGCATATCGTAGCGATCGTCTTCAGAAATAAGTTGTTCCATGATTGGGTGTGCCTGATCGGCAGTAGTTTTATCGGCGATCAGTCCTAGTCGTTTTGATACTCGATGAATGTGAGTATCGACCGGAAATGCTGGCATACGTAGCGAAAACGCCATTACAACCGCTGCGGTTTTTGGTCCAACTCCTGGCAGTGATGTGAACCATTGACGAGTTTCTTCTAGCGGTCGCGCTGCAAGGAATTCGAGGTCAAAATGTCCGATTCGTTTGAGAATTTCTACGAGTATTTTCTGAATACGAACTGACTTCTGATTCGATAGCCCGCCGCGCTTTATAAGTGCGGCGACGTTCTCCGCTTCCGCTTCGATTACCTGACCCCAAGTTGGCAAGGATTTACGCAGTGTGTCGTACGCACGTTCGGCGTTGAGGTCGGAGGTGTTTTGAGTGAGGACGGTGAAAATAAGCTCGTCGATGGCGATCATTCGAGGTCGCCACTCGATTTGCCCGTAGACGGATTCGAGTCGTATTTTTACGAGTTCGGGCGTGAGCGTGGGTTTGCGCTTTGCGGACCGTTTGGGAGACCGAGAAGGCATAGGTGCCTTAGTAGTTACGTGTCTGAACGTATTCGGCGAGCGAGAGCAGTGAGTCAAGCGACTCTGAAGCTGGAATACCTTCGAGCGAACGGACAGCTGAATCGATGTAGTCGCTGGCTACTTTGTGAGTCTGTTCAAGCGCACCTGAGCTTTTTATCGCTTCGACTGCTGCAGGCAGTAGATCGATACGGGCTTCTTCTGGTCCGTTAAAGAGATCGAAAATTTCTTTGGAAGCGCCATTTTTAGCTGCAATGATCGCAGGGAGGGTGAGAATTCCTTCTCCGAGATCGTGACCAGCAGGTTTACCTAGTTCTTCACTGGTAGAACTGTAGTCGAGAAGATCGTCGTAGACCTGGTATGCCATGCCGATGCTGTAGCCGTAGTCACGGACGTTTTTGACAGATTCTTCGCCACCGCCACCGAGAACTGCCCCGCTTTCGGCGGCTGTACAGAAAAGAGAAGCGGTCTTGTCGTAGATACGCTGCTTGTAGTCGTTGATTGGAACGCCGGACTGCCAAGCTGTGTAGATTTCGTTTAACTCACCGCGGGCAAGTTCGGTGATGGTTTCTGCGAACCGCCTGACGAGTCGAACGTTGTTGGTGTCGCAGACATACATTGCTGATGTGGCGAAAACGAAGTCGCCGATTAGCACAGCGACGTTTCGACCCCAGAGCTTGCTGGCTGTTTGGTGTCCACGTCTGGTGTCGGCATGATCAACAGTGTCGTCGTGCACGAGCGTTGCGATGTGGAGCAGTTCGACAGCGGTTGCCATATTGATTGGCATTTTGCCTTTGCCTTGTCCGAAAAGTCGAGAGGCAAGAAGCGTTAATGCAGGTCGAACTCGTTTACCGGGAGTAGCGAGGACGTGTCCAAGCTGTGCATCAAGATCGACGGCCTGTTCCGGTGCGTTTTCTGGTGCACGATCGGCGATGGTCGCAATTTCGGCAATTACGGATTGTAAGTCGTCGGCGACTGGCTCGTAGATGCTTTCTTGTGTAATTGCTTCAACCATAGATGTTTAAAAAATCATTCCTGAATTAGCTGGGACTATGCGCCGGCGAGGCGGTTATTTTCTTCTTCGATTATCGAAACATCGAGCTTACGGAACAGCGGTTCTGGCTTCGCTATCGGTGTGCCCGGAACGATTTCTCTTCGTTTCCATCCATCCGCTAGAGTGTTTGAACCTTCAGCTGTTTCAGCACCAGCATTGAACAGCATACTGTGAATCTTGTCGGCAGAAGTTGGCAAGTACGGGTAGAACACTGTTCGTAGAGTAGAAATTATGTTCAATCCGACCCATAGCGTAGTGCCGGCTGCTTCTTTGTCGATTTTGACGACTTTCCACGGTTCTTTTGAATCGACGTATTGGTTGCCATGACGTGCTAGGCGCATTGCAGCGCGTAGACCGTCTCGGAAGCGTCGGCCATCAATGGCTTCTGAAACTTCCTTCAGGGCAAGATCACATGCTTCGAGTACGGCTTTATCGTCGTCGTCCAGTTCGAAAGGAGTCGGTACAGCGTTGCCGAAGTTTCTAGTAGTGATCGTAATGATTCGGTGTACGAAGTTTCCGAACGTGGCGACAAGTTCATTGTTGTTCGCAGCGTGGAATCCTTCCCATGTGAATTCAGAGTCGGAGGTTTCCGGCATGATCGAAGCAAGGTAGTAACGCAGAGGGTCGGCTTCGTATCGTGACAGGAAGTCTGTGACCCAGATTGCGTTTCCGGTGCTCTTTGAGAATTCGAGTCCACCGATATTTAGATATTCGTTTGCGACGACATCGGTAGGAAGGTTGAGTCCGCCTTTTCCGAGCAGGATCGATGGCAGCATGATCGTGTGGAACGAGACGTTATCTTTGCCTTGGAAGTAGTACGACTCTCCTTCTGGATGAACCCAGAATTTCTTCCATTCGTCTGGCTTGCCTTGCTGTTCGCCCCAAGCTCGGGCTGCAGAAAGGTATCCCAGTACAGCTTCGAACCAAACGTAAATCCGCTTAGATTCCCAGCCTTCGATGGGAACTTCTACGCCCCATTCGATGTCTCGAGTAATTGCTCGGTCGTGAAGACCTTCACGGAGCATTCCGAGCGTTTGGTTACGAACGTTGGGTCGCCACTCGTCTTTTCCAGTTACCCATTCTTCGAGCTGTTTCTGGAAATCACCCAGCTTGAGCATCTGGTGAGTTGTATCTTTGAATACGGGTGTTGAGCCATCGCGCTTGCTGCGGATGTTAATTAGATCAATCGGGTCGAGGGTTCGGTTGCAGTTGTCACACTGGTCGCCTCGTGCGGATTCGTGTCCGCAGTGGGGGCAAGTGCCTTCAACGAATCGGTCTGAAAGGAATCGTTGCTCTGTCTCAGAGAACGGCATCGACTGAGTCGCCTCAACCAGATGGCCTTTTTCTCGTAGCGTGGTAAATAGTTCCTGAACCACTTCGCTGTGCCGATCGGTATGCGTGTGCGTGTACAGATCGTAGGCGAACGACATGTCGGATAGCGCTTTGCTCCAAATCTCGTGATAGCGCATTGCTACTACTTCTGGAGCTACGCCTTCTTCGGCAGCTTTTAGGGCTGTCGGCGTGCCGTGCATGTCAGAACCAGAAACCATTGCGACTTCATTGCCGATGATTCGGTGGAATCGGGCGAATATGTCGGCGGGAACTACCATGCCTGCGATGTGGCCGAGATGA
The DNA here is from genome assembly GCA_026421185.1 of Dehalococcoidia bacterium. Lineage (GTDB taxonomy): Bacteria > Chloroflexota > Dehalococcoidia > Lucifugimonadales > Lucifugimonadaceae > Lucifugimonas. Next base: position 4,006 of record JAPKCH010000023.1, read on the forward strand.
GGTTCGCCGTTTACATACGGCCAAGCGACGGCGACAAGAATTTTGCGGGGCAAGTGAGATTTCCGGTTTACTGCTAGTGGAGTTGCGACGGGAACTTTTTTTTCAGTGCCGTAGAAGATTTCATACTGGCATTCATTATAGCTATGGTCGACTTGGAATCAGCGTTGATTTGTGTTGATTACTTTGGGAACAAGATTAGTCATATGTGCTGGAACTATTCTTTGCCGAGGGATAGCCGATAAACTCGTTTTTTCGGTGCCCCGGTGAGTTCTACTGTCTGGTCGACGAGTGTTCGCCCGGTTAGGCCTTCTGATTTTAGATTGGCTAGGGCTTCTGATATTTCACCGTCAGACATTTCGGCTGGCGCTGTGTCACCTGCGCCTTCGATTACGATGACGAATTCGCCACGAAATTCTTTGAAATGATTGATTGATTCGCTGGCGGTGCCGCGGAATGTTTCTTCGTATAGCTTTGTAAGTTCACGGCAGATAACAAGTTTGCGATCAGGAAAAATCTCGTTGATATTTCCTAGTGTCGCCTTGATTCGGTGTGGTGATTCGTACGCGACTATCGGACCGGGTTCGGTGTATATGCCTTTGAGGGTGTTTACTTGTTCGTGCTTTTTTCGCGGGAGGAATCCCAAGAATAGGAATCGATTAAACGACCAACCTGTAATTGATAGAGCTGCGACTGTTGCCGATGGCCCAGGAAGTGGGATGACATTGTGACCGGCATCTATTGCTGCTTTTACAAGTGCTGAACCGGGATCGCTTATTCCGGGCGTGCCAGCATCGCTTACTACTGCCATGTCAGCAGATTCGAGTTTCGAAACGAGCGCATAGAGTCGTTCAGGAGAGGTGTGTTCGTGGAGACTTTCGAGTTGTGGTGAGATACCCAAATGACTCATGAGTTTTCGCGTAACTCGGGTATCTTCAGCGGCGACCACTGGTACGGAAGATAGTTTTTCGATAGCGCGTGATGTTAGATCGGAAAGGTTTCCAATCGGCGTTGCCACGACGTAGAGAGTGGACACTGTTTAGCTTTTGGCGTTGGCGGAATCTAAGATTTTGTCGATTGCCGCATCGTGCTGATCGTCGGCATGGTAAGAACTGCGAACGAGTGGCCCTGACGCGACGTGCTTGAAGCCCATTTCAAGTCCTGCCTGTTCGAGTTCCTTGAACTCTTCTGGGCGGTAAAAACGGATGATCGGGTGATGTCGTTTCGATGGGCGCAAGTACTGGCCAATTGTAAGGAGGTCAGTTCCGACTTCTCGAAGATCCTGCATTGTGTCGAGGAGTTCGGGCTTGGTTTCACCGAGTCCGACCATCATGCCTGACTTAGATGGCATGAACCGGTTGATCTCTTTCACGCGCTTTAGAAGTTCGAGCGAGAGATCATAGTTTCCTCTCGGGCGAACCTTTTTGAATACACGTCGAGTCGTTTCGATATTGTGGTTCAGAACGTGAGGTCCTGCGTTTACAACACGTTCGAGAGATTCGAGTTCGCCTTCAAAGTCAGGAATAAGCACTTCGATTTTGCAATCGGGCGTAGTTCGTCGAACTTGAGTGATCGTATCGGCGAACACGCCTGATCCGTAGTCAGGCAAATCGTCACGATCAACCGAGGTGATCACGGCGTAGCTCAGCTCCATCTGTTTGACGGTTGATGCGACACGGATCGGCTCAGCGAGATCAACGGTTCCGGGCCATCCGGTTTTTACGTTGCAGTAAGAGCAGGCTCGTGTACAGGTGTCGCCGAGGATCATGAACGTAGCAGTACCGCGATCCCAGCATTCGCCGATGTTCGGGCAGGCTGCTTCTTCGCAGACTGTGTTCAGACTGGCGCCTTTGATTTTCTTTCGAATTTCAAGGAAGTTTTCGCCGCCTGGGGCTTTCACTTTGAACCAATCGGGCAGTCGTCGCTCGACGGTTGGAGATCCTGTATTTTCTGACTTAGAAACCAAAGATTTATATTCGTTTTGAATCGTATGCATGGAGCATATGGTCGATACCATCTCCCCAACTGAGCCTGAACAAGTTCAGAATAACAGATAGGGTAATTTTTTCGGCGACGAATTTTTTCGTTATATGCCCTTTGAAAGACGATAAAGGCACTAATTTCTGAATGGTAAAGCGCAAGCGACGACAACGCTACTACGGTCCGGATCTGACAGAACACATCGATTTGAACCCTGGCGATAAATTCGAGATTACCCTCGGCGAGATCAACGATGCTGGCGATACTGTCAGCGAGATCCATGGTGCCCCCGTAGTTGTTTCGGGCGGCCTTCCCGGTGAAGTCGTTATCGCTGAAGTACAGAAGAAATTTCCTGAACGTATCGCAGCGATAGTTGCTCAAGTACTAGAACCACATGCCGAGCGCGTTGAGGTTGAGTGCAAATATTTTCTCGCTTGCAGCGGTTGTCAGTGGCAGCACGTTTCGTACGGTCATCAGCTACAGCTGAAGCGAGAACGAGTTCAACGTGAGATTGATAAGTACGAAGCGCTTTTTGGATTAGAAGTTGATTTGACTGTCGAGAGCGAGAAGCGACTTCGCTATCGGAATCACGGTCGATTCACAATTGGTAAGTACGAAGATGCCGGGCAAGTGGGCTACAAAAACGCTGTAACGCGCCAGTTCGTGCGCATCGAAGAGTGCTTGCTGATGGATCAGAAGGTCAACGATACGATTGCGCTCGTTCAGGATAAGATGGACGGTCAATCTCAGATGTCGATTAGAGTCGGTGTGAATACTGATTCTATGCTCGTTCAGCCGAAGATGGAAATTCCTGGTCTCGAACTAACCACTGGTGTTCAACACTATAAAGAAGAGGTCAGAGGATCTTGCTTCACCGTCGCTGCTTCATCGTTCTTCCAAGTGAATACTGGGCAACTTTCGCGAGCTGTCGACGAAGTGCGTGAGCTGCTTGATTTGCAAGGCAGTGAAGTTATGGTCGATGCTTACTGTGGTGTCGGCGTGTTCGCTGTTTTGATGTCTCCTTATGTAAAGCGTGTGATCGGTATAGAAGAGTCGGCATCGGCGATCGAAGATGCTGGTCAGAACATGAACGGCGTTACGAACGTGGATTTCATCGAAGGTAAGACAGAGCACGTAATGGCAGATTGGCCATTGGATGACGATGTCGATGTGCTTTTGCTGGACCCACCACGAGTCGGTTGTCACCCTGACGTTTTGGAATCCGTGAAGAAACTCAAGCCAAAAAAAGTGTTGATGGTTTCTTGTGAACCGGCGGCTATGGCTCGTGATTTGGATCTGCTTTGTCAGAGCGGAATGTACAAGCTCGAAACCCTTCGACCTGTGGATATGTTCCCGCAGACACGTCACGTCGAAACGATCAGCATGCTCACATTGCAGGAATCGTAGGACTAAATCTTTGATTAGCTCGTCAAACACAAAGCTAGTGCTCGCCAGCGGTTCGCCGAGGCGGGCGCAGATACTTGGCGAAGCTGGGGTGTCACTAGAAATCGTTCCGGCTGACATCGTTGAAGATACCGTGTTTGCAGCGGCGCTCGACGGCGAACTGAGCAGCGCTGTTCAGGCACTTGCATTGGCTAAGGCGAAATATATTGCTGAAAAACGAGCTAGTGAATATGTTTTAGGTGCCGATACGATAGTGGTTCTGGATGGTGAAGTTCTCGGTAAGCCGGGATCGTATGATGAGGCTGTTTTTATGCTTCGCAGACTGAATGATCGTTCGCACGAGGTGATTACTGGTGTTGCGATCGTAAATTCTTCCGGAGAAACTCACACTAAACATATGAGCACTGCGGTGAAGTTTCGTAGGCTAGATGAAGACGAAATTGCGGAGTACGTTTCCTCAGAATCTCCGTTTGATAAGGCGGGTGGCTACGGGATACAGGACGAGTCGTTCGCTCCGGTTGCGAGTTACGATGGGTGTTATTTGAACGTTGTTGGACTACCTATGTGTGTAACGCGTCAACTACTTGTGTGTTCAGGATATGAATTTGCAGGTGCATTTAGCTGCGCTGGACACAACACGCCCAGTTCTATTGAACATCGAGAATCGGGACTACAGTAATGAGCTTTTTTGGTCTCGGTGGTTTAGAGATAGTTCTTATTGGCGCAATTGCGTTATTCGTGCTTGGTCCCAAGCGATTGCTTGAAGGCATTCGTGATGGGCGGAAGGTGTATGCCGACCTGAAGAGACAGCGAGATACGTTGCAGTCGTTGATCACTGAGGCGATTGATATTGAAGATCTCAAAGAGAAGATCGACGCTGACGGAATCAATGACGCTGTGAAGTCACTTGAAGACGATCTTAAGATTGATCAAGTTGCGGATGACATGCGCAGATCGAACTCTGTTGTCGATAAGTCGATACCACGAGATTGGAAAATTAGTGTGCCACCGATTCAGGTCGATTCTGAATTATGGGACGCAATTCCTGATTTGAACATTTCTGGTAGTGACGTCGATGTTACTGATGACGGAGCAACTGATTTGGGGAAGAAGTCTGGCTCATCAGAGGCGTTTGATACTGAGGAGAGTGCGGGGCAGACCTCAGAAGACACGAATAATCAGGTGAAGTCGTGAGCGACAATGCCATGTCGGTTTTGGCTCATATTAATGAGCTGAAACGTAGGCTTTTCAGGGTCGCCATCGTTGCTGTCATTTTTATTGCCGTAGCTATCGTTAATTTCCGATGGATTTTCAACGAATTTACGGCTAAGGCGCGTGAACTGATTGAATCTGCCGGTGGTGACATTATTCAGCTAACGCTCACCGAGGCGTGGGTCGCAGCCGCGAAATTGGCGATTATGGCGGGAATGACCGCGGCGTTGCCGTACTTTTTATGGGAAATGTCGAGATTCTTTCAACCGGGGCTGAAATCTAACGAGCGGAAGTACATTTACCTTTTAATACCAGGTGCGCTGATTTCGTTCGCCATTGGTGCGTCCTTCGCTTATTTGGTTTTGATTCCGAGATTGTTCGAGTTCATGCTGGGTTTTCAAGGAACTCTGGCAGTACCTACGATCACGGCTGCATCGATCGTTTCGATGACAGTTGGGATAGTTTTCTGGCTAGGAACAATTTTTGAGCTACCGATTGTGATGTTCTTATTGGCGAAAATCGGCATTGTGAAATCAAAATGGCTGATTGGAAAGATTCGCTGGATGATTCTAGTGGCGTTTGTGTTCGGAGCTGCCGTAACTCCAACTGATCCATTGTCTCAAGTGATCGTAGCTGTCCCTGTTATGGGGTTATTCGGCATCGGCATCGGTCTAGTGAAGTTGGCCGAACGCGGACGCGACAACTAGAACACAGCTATCAGTGGGCTGCTGTGGCTTTCGCCCAGTGCGAATCGTTTGCTCTCCAGCGATGACCCGATTATATGGACTTGGTGTCGTCGTTATCGTCTGAGTCTGCATCGGACTTTTTGTCCTTTGAGTCGATGGCAGACTTGAATTCGTTGATTGCCTGACCCATGCCTTTGCCGACCTGTGGTAGTTTGCCAACTCCGAAAAGGAGCAGGACAATCACGAGGATGATGACGACTTGGAGAGGACCGAATTGCGAAAACAAGGATAGAGCTCCGGGTTGTCCGAAAAAAATGTTGAGCCTGTTGATCTGGACCTAAGTCCTATTCGAAGTATACGCCGAGAGGCTCCACGCGACGAATGACCGCGCGGGTTTTATTCAGCGTTGTGCTCCATATTCGCCAAACGCAGTAGAACCTGAAACGAGACTACCCGAGGTAGCGCCAGACGGCGACTACTCGGCTTAATACTTCGATATCACTGGATGCGAACATCATTGCTTCCATTTGAGAGTTTGCTGGCTCTAGCCGAGTTCGTGCACCTTCAGAGTAGAAGTGTTTGAGCGTGGTCGTGTTGTCGGACTTGATTCGGACTGCCGCCATTTGACCGTTTCGAACAGAAGATGCCTGTTCCATGATGACGAGATCGCCATCGGAAATCAGGGCGTCGATCATCGACTCGCCACGTACTTTGAGAGCGTAAACGCCATCGCCAGTGCCGGTAATTGCCTGAGGAAGATCGATGAGTTCAGATCCGGAGAGATCGGACCATGTGTCGTTCTCTGGCATTGGGAACGGTGAGCCAGCTGCGATAGTTCCGAGTAACGGAACGGCGACAGTGTCGATGGACAATGGCTCAGATGCGGATTCGCGTTGACTTGAAAGACTTAACCCGCGGGAGACTTCCGAGTGACGATTTAGTAAGCCACTCTCTTTAAGTCGGTCGAGGTTGTAAGAAACGACCGAGGTTGAGCTGATGTCGCAACCCGCCTGAATGTCGCGAATGGTTGGCGGGTAGTCATTCTCGTCGATGAATTCCTCAATGAAGGACAGTATTAGTTCCTGCTTTGGGGAGAGTTTTTTCATCTGATTGGTTCCTGAATTGATGGGGCTTACCGGAGACACATTAGTGCGTGTCGTTCCGTACTAATGTTCTGGAAATTACCAGTCCACACTCTTCCGTGTCAATTGAACGTGTCACCAATTGCGATCATAAGTTCGTAAACCAGAGATTTTTTCTTTTGGTGAATGGGATTGGTTGGGAAATTGTGGACGTTGATTGCCACGTCGCCGACGGGCAGGCTGCTCACAATGACATGCTGCTGGTTGGTCTTAGCTAAGGGGTAGCGTTGAACCGGGTATTGGATCGCTGACAGACCGCGTAACTGTTTCGATAACAACAATCGGCGTGGCAGTAACCATTGCGGTTGCGTACGTGATGTATGGAGTCAAGGTCGCTATCGGTGTGGTTTCGGCTAACGGTAACGTAATCACGTGATTGGTTTCTGAAGCCGCGCGCGAGAAATATAAGCGATCGAGAGTGCTTTAGTGCTTGTGGCCTGAGTGGTCATGCCCGCTATGGTCGTGATCGTCATGGCTGTGATCTGGTGCCGAATGATCGTGCCCAACGTGAGCATCGAGACCCGGTGGAGGTGTAGGCGGAGTTGCTTGCTCGTGACTGTGCGAGTCATCGATGTAAGCGTTCGGATGAGTCGGGTGATCATCGCCGAACGAGACACCTTCAAGATTGCCTGGAGGGCCAGCAATAGCATCTGCTTGACCGAACGCAACGTAGTGCGGTGGCTTGCCTTCAAAGACAAGATATGCAGATTTGGTGGACGAAAGTGACTCATGACCGCCGAACCATATAACTAGAGGGCCATTCACCATCTGTATAGGACCGTCTTTTGCCGGACGTTTTACGTCTTCGTCTATTTCGCCAGTGCCAGCAGGCCCAACGCCCCAACGAGTGGGACCTTCGAAATCGCCAGGAACGACGAATCGCCATCGAGGAAGTAGACCCTTCCATGGACCTACTTCGACCGCTACTCGATCCTCCACGCCTTCAAAAGGATGATGGATTCGCCAGTTGAACTGGGTGTCGTCGGATTCCGACGATGGACCGGGTCTGTGGGTATCGACCGCATGGTCATGGGAGTTATCAGGACCCTGAGTCAAAGGTCTATCCCGTATTAGCTAGAAAGCTTGTTGTACTGCTTGGTGAGTCGAGACTTCTTGCGAGCAGCAGTGTTTCGGTGGAGGACACCTTTTGTTACTGCTTTGTCGAGCGCTGAGATTGCGCCCTTCAGTGCTGAGTCTGACTCATCTGTCTTTGAACCATCGGATATTATTTCGGCGATGGTGCGTACTCGGCTTCGAGTAAATGATCGTGTCGATCGATTTCGATCGGCTTTGCGATTCTGTGCGCGCAAAGTTTTAGCGGCGGGCATTTAGTTTCCTTGATGACTTTTCGAAATGCTATGAAGTCGATGATGTGCGAATTGTTGAGTTTGCATTACTACACCCCCTTCGCTTCGCTGACCCGTAAGACAGTGTCCACACCTGGAATCGCTTCCACGCGGGAGAAGAGCCGACTTAACTGCTCAACTCCTGTAGTGTACACCGTAAGTGACACGGTACATGCATTTGTTTTGTCGTCTTCGTCAGATGTGAGCGAGTGAATATTGACGTTTTCAGATGAAACGACGTTTGTGATGTCGCGAATTAGGCCGACGCGGTCGAATGCTTTAATCTGCAATCTTGATACGTAAGTGGTCTCGTAATGACCCCAAGCGACGGGTGTGTGGCGTTCACTATCTTTGGTGTCACGTAGGATAGGGCAGTTGTGGCGATGGACCGTAACGCCGCTACCTCGAGTGAGATAGCCTGTGATTTCGTCACCGTAAACCGGGCTGCAGCAGCGAGCAATTCTCGTGAGCAATCCGGGTTCACCCATAACGATGAGACCTTTGGTTTGGTCAGTTGGCAACTTACCTGTTTCGAGTTCACGCGTGAATACTTCGCTTGGTGCAGGGCTGAGAGTATCTGCGACACGTGCGACTGAAATTTGACCAACTCCGAGGGCCTCAGTGAGATCGTCGAAGCTGTCGTAGTCCAGGCTAGCAACAATTTCTTTTTCGTTATAGCGAATGCCGAGTCGGCGTAATTCTTTCTTAAGAAGATCTTTACCGCGGCGTACATTGCTTTGTCGTTCCTGTTTTCGAAACCACTGCTTGACCTTTGTTTGGGCGCTACCCGTGATGATGTAGCCTAGGTCGGAGTTTAGCCAATCAAGGCTTGGACCTCGCGGGATTCGCGCCTTTCGGATTTCAACTACGTCACCGTTATTGAGTGGCGTGTTGAGTGCCATTAGCTTGCCGTTTACGACTGCACCGACAGTGTTGTGACCGAGATCGGTGTGAATGCGGTAAGCGAAGTCGATCGGAGTGGCGCCGGCTGGTAGGTCTTTCACATCGCCTTGCGGTGTGTATACGAAGACCTGGTCTTGTAAGATATCGGTACGAACGGTTGCCAAATACTCTTCGTCACCTGACAACTCACGCTGCCAGTCGAGAAGTTGCCGCAGCCATGACATTTTTGTTTCGAAGTTGTCGATTTTTGGTGCGCCGTCTTCGCCTTCTTTGTACATCCAATGAGATGCGACGCCCTCTTCGGCAGTCTCGTGCATTTCCTGAGTGCGAATCTGTACTTCGATCGGATAGTTTCCGGGGCCACGCACTGATGTATGCAGCGACTGGTACATATTTTCTTTTGGACTAGCGATGTAGTCGTCGAATTGACCGGGCACAGGACGCCATTTCGAATGGACCACGCCGAGCGCTGCGTAGCAATCGGCTAGATCGTCAGTGACTACTCGAATGGCGATGAGATCGTATATTTCGTCGAACTTACGCCCCATACGTTCGTAGCGTTGCAACTTTATGTAGGTGCTGTAGAGGTGCTTTACTCGACCATCTACGTTGCACTTAATTCCGGCTTTATCGAGAGGACCCTTAATCGCTTTAGTAGCGGCTTCGGTGTAAATCTCGCGCTCTGCACGCTTTCGGCTTACGAGTCGTGAAATTGACTTGTACTGACGAGGCATTAAGTAACGGAAAGCCTGATCTTCAAGCTGCCATTTGATGTCGTACATTCCAAGACGGTGAGCCAGTGGTGAGTAGATATCGAGTGTTTCTCGCGAGATCCTCTGCTGCTTTGGTACAGGCAAGTGCTCTAGCGTTTGCATATTGTGCAAACGGTCTGAGAGCTTAATGAGCACTACTCGGACGTCTTCAGCCATTGCCACGAGCATCTTGCGTAGCGATGCTGCTCGGGTAGCCTCGGGGGTAGCGATCTGCTTCACCATTGCGCTGTTTTCGGAGATCATATCGAGACGCTTGAGCTTGGTTACGCCATCCACAAGTTTTGCTACATCAGTTCCGAACTCTGATTCGAGTTCGTCAAATGAGATACTGCAGTCTTCGATTACATCGTGTAGCAGTGCCGCTTGAATAGTTGTGCTATCTAGTCGCATATCAGCGAGTCGAATAGCGGTTGCAATGGGGTGAACTACGAATGGTTCTCCTGAATCGCGTTCTTGGCCGGAATGAGCATTAATTGCGTACTTCAGCGAATCTTCAACTAAAGACGCCCGGCCTGCCGGGAGATACTTGCGTACCGAGTGCATTAGATCCTTAGCGGATCCGATCTCTTGAATATTAGTCATAGATCATCGGGTGACTGATTTGTCATCTAGTTATGTGATTTAGTAGAACACATGAGCGTCTTGGTTGTTCCATTCTAATTGTTTGATGAAACTTAGGGTGATAGAGGAACATACTCTTGTCGGCTTTAGCTCAGGTTGAGTAGAAACGAGCGATTTCGTCGCGCTCGAATGTCGGGATTGGTTCGATTTTTCCGTTTGAGGTTCGGGTAAGACCTTTATCAGACTGAGTAATTCTGCCAATAATATTGGCAGGTATTCCTTCGTTGTTGAGTGCTTCAACGACTTTCTGGGAACCGGATGGGTTGGTTGTAATTAGTAACGCACCAGAAGCTATGAGTCCCCATGGATCGAGTTTTAGGGCACTGCAGATCGACCGGGTTTCAGGGTAGATGTTTACCCTGTCGGTATTGATTATGATGCCGATATTGGATGCGCGGGCAAGTTCGTCGAGCGCTCCTGCCAAGCCACCTTCAGTGGGATCGTGCATTGCGGTTACGTAGCCGATCGATGTGGCTATACGTGCGGATTTTACGACTGATATTCCGGGTGAATCTAAGAAATTTGCTGCTTTAGATATTTCTGATTCGGATAAACCGGCGGAAAGAAGTTCAGCTTTGCTTTCTCGAGCGATGATCGCTGTCCCCTCGATAGCAATGCCTGAAGTAAGTATTATGTCGTCACCGGGAGTAGCAGTCGATGTTTTTACCGTTTCAGAAGCTGCTGCCTCACCGAGCATTGCTCCTGCGATGATTGGGCGAGGTAGTCCGGTAGTAACTTCGGTGTGACCGCCAATGATGATTATGCCTAGTTCTGTGGCTGCTTTGTGGATCTGGGCGAAGATGTCTCGGGCTGTGGAGGCTGGTTCGTTTTCAGGTAGAAGTAATGTGGCTAGGAACCATTTTGGAGTCCCGCCGCAGGCAGCAATATCATTTGCATTGACTTGTATTGCGTACCAGCCGATTCGATCGGTTGCGAAGGTGATCGGATCGGATTTAGCGAGCAGGGTGGAGCTGCCGAACGATACGAATGCAGCATCTTCACCTACGGCGGGTCCGAGCAGAAGTCGTTTGTCCGAAGAGCTTAGATCACTCAGGAAACTAGCAAGAAGGTCGGACGGTAGCTTACCCGCTTTTAGTCGCCTATTCGCAAGTTTGTCTGTCATCTTATGAGGGTATTAAGGTGTTGCAGTTGGCAGTGTTGGAATCGGATCGCCTGTTAGGTAGGGACCTATTATATTGCCAAGAGTAGGTGCTGTTCCATGGAACCCATTCCAATACACATCGAATGCTTTGTAATTGTTGGCGCAGATAAATTCGAATTCACTCTTGCCATTCTGGGTAGTGAAATCAATCCGGAAGACCGTCTCACACGGAGCAGAGAGCGTAAGTACTACATTTTGATTCAGCAAGTTAGCAACTTGGCCTGCATCTTCCGCAGACATTTTTCGGCGTACTTCGAATGAACCAGTAGAAAAATCTCTGCGCATCAATGTTGCTGATGTCCTCAGTCGAAGGTCGGCTTCGTCCGCCATGTTTTTGACTACACCGTATGCTGCTTCGATTTCACTGCACCTCACAACATGCGAATCATCTGCGGTCGAGTGATATTCCCATGTTTGTAATCCGTTGCTCAATACATACTCCAATCCGGAGTATGGGGCGTCTGAATTGTCGTAGAACGCTCCTGGATCAGGGCATCCTAGTGCTGCTGTGGGCCATTCATAGGCTCCGATCGAGACTGTGTAGATAGTCGAGAAGTCGATGCCTTTTTCGACAAACAAGCGACCCATTTCTAATGCCAGCGAAGGCGGTGCCTTAGGCATTGGAGTTGCTATCGGTATAGGTGTTGGCGTCGCTGTTGGAGCGGGGGGTGGGGTAGGGCCGGGCGTATTAGTAGCAGTAGGAACCGGCGTTACTGTCGGCTGGGCTGTCGGTGCTACTTGAGACGTTGCCGAGGGCTGATTGGTTGAAGTCTGGTCGTCGTCTGATTTATCGGGTGAGCAAGATGCGACGATGGTGATCAGGATGAATGCCAGCATGAAAATAGCGGCGGTACGTAACGGGCTTTTCACTTGGGATCTTTCGGTTACATCTGTGTTGGGCGGTAGCGTAATTAGTAGATTACGACGAATTCGTAGGTTGAGTTTGGTTCTGTGGTGTAGAAGAGTAACCAAATTTGAACGGCTAGATCAGCAGCAGTATCTCGTTCGTAAAGTTCTTCGGATACAGCGTGTTCGATGATGATCGTCAGAAATCCCTGTCGATTGGTACGCCCTGACCTGTTCAATGTTCGGGTTCGATTGAACCCATTCAACAACAAGGAAGCTCGTGTCGACTGAAAGTGGCTTTGTGTTACTAATGCCTTATTTAGATGCTACGTGTTTTGAGATGTTATTTATTATGAACACTTCTACAGCTAACACTGTAAGTTATTTCGTGTATACGAAGTTCTTTATATTGAGTTGAATCAGAATTGTTATGTGAGTGAATATAAGAATGCAGTAAGTATGAGCATTTTCCTATTAATTCTTATAAATTGTAGTAGACAAGTTAGTTTAATTAGGTATTATTTATTTCAGGATTTCTACATACGAATAAAATAGGATGTACTGGCGAACCAATTGGATTTGGTTGCCTTATCCTGTCTGACTTGGCATAGAGGACTTGAGTAATGTATAAGAATGTGGCCAGAATTGGTCGCGTGATAGTTAGCGCAGCATTGTTTTCAGTTTTGACGATTGTGGCGATTTCTTGCGCAGCAGATGACTCAACGGTCACTGTTGTAGAGACCGTCATCGTCGAAAGAGAAGTTGAAGTTGTAGAGACCGTCATCGTCGAAAAAGAAGTCGAGAAGCCAGAGTCAAAACCTTTGGTTATTTACTCAGGGCGGAGCGAATCATTAATCGGTCCGTTGATCGCTGATTTTGAAGAAGTGACTGGCGAAAAGGTTCAGGTGAACTATGGTAAGACGGGTATGCTTGCCGCCACATTGTTAGAAGAGGGTGGTAACACCCCTGCAGATATCTACTTCGCACAGGACCCGGGTGGTTTAGGTGCTGTAGATTCCTTGTTAGCAGAGCTTTCGACGGAAATTTTGGAGTCGGTTCCCGACTGGGCGCGTGATCCCGAAAGCAAGTGGGTTGGGACATCGGGTCGTGCACGTGTGGTTGTTTACAACACAGATATGCTGACGGAGGCTGACCTTCCTGATTCGATCGAAGATTTTGCAAAACCTGAGTGGAAGGGTCGAATCGGCTGGGCTCCAACCAACGGCTCGCTTCACGCAATGATCACTGGCATGCGGCAAGAGTGGGGTGAGGAACGTACAAAGACTTGGCTCGAAGGTATCGTAGCGAACGAACCTAAGATTTATGCAAAGAACACTCCTACAGTTGCTGCGGCTGGTGCTGGTGAAATTGAAGTTGGTTTTGTGAACCACTACTACCTTCACCGATTTATTGCTGAAGAGGGGGAATCGTTCGCTGCTCGGAACTACTACACACGGGCAGCTGATCCGGGATCAGTAATTCTTGTTGCGGGTGTTGGACTTATTGAAGAATCTGATAACAAAGACTTGGCTAATCAGTTCATAAAGTTCCTTCTTAGTGCATCTGGTCAACAGTATTTCTCTGCCCAGACTTTTGAATTCCCTCTCAACGACAATGCAAAGCCTAGCAACTTACTTCCTGCTCTTGAAGACATAACTAAACCTTCAATCGACCTCGGTGACTTGATTGATCTTCAAGGCACGCAGGATCTACTCCGAGAGGTTAACGCTCTTCCTTAGGGAGCTCGCGCAGATTAGATCTGCACACACATGTTGATCCAACCGTGTAATGCATTCACGTTGGAAATGTCTTCGCAGGCATCACCTTTTGAAATCCTGGTGGTGCCTGCGTGAACATTTCTGGTGTTATATCGGCAGGATATAAATCCGCCGATGGAAAACGACCGCCAACGCTATTAGTAGTGTCTGCGGCTGCTGTCGCGTTTGCTGCATTAATTCCGGTTGCTTACTTATTAATTAGATCAATCGGTGTTGGTTCTGAATGGTTCGACATTATTTGGCGCCAAAGTACTGCTGCCGTTTTTGGTCGAACATTCCTGCTTATCGCACTGGTTACAGTTATTTCTGTAATAGTTGCGGTGCCTGTCGCCTGGCTTACTGTGAAGTCTGATATTCCTCTCCGCCGAGTGTTATCGGTAGCTTCGGTTTTGCCGCTTGTTGTGCCAAGTTTTGTGATGGCGACTACGGTGATTGAAATGTATTCACCGAAGGGTGTTTTACAAGGATGGCTTTCAGGATTGGGAGTTGATCGACTACCAGATATTTACGGTCTTGGCGGCGCAACTTTAGTGTTGGTGTTGATGACGTATCCGTACGTGTTGCTCACTGTTCGTGGAGCACTTCGCCGGATCGATCCTGCGTTGGAAGAGGCGGCTCGGGCAATGGGCTACGGGCCAGTGCACACGTTCCGTGCAGTGACGTTGCCTATGCTGCGACCTGCGATTGCTGGTGGATCGCTATTGGTTGCTTTGTACACACTGAGCGATTTCGGTGGTGTTGCTTTGCTTCGATACCAGACGTTCACTTCTACGATCATGATTCAGTACGAGTCGTCGATAGACAGGACGCTCGCTGCTGTTCTTTCACTGGTGTTAGTGGTTATCGCTGTTTTGTTATTGATGGGTGAAGGGTTTACACGCGGTCGCGGTGCGTACCACCGAAGCACCGTTGGGGCAGTTCGAGTACCTCGTCGATTTAAATTAGGCAAATGGCGATGGGCTGGTGCCGCTGTGGTTGGTATACCTGTTTTGATTGGACTCATTATTCCTATGGGAGTATTGTTGCACTGGCTCATCAGAGGATTAGTCAACGATCAGGAACTATTGCCGTTGCTTGTTCCAGCACGTAATTCGCTTTATATATCTCTGCTTTCTGCGCTGATTACTGTGATGACTGCACTACCTATTGCAATACTTGCTGTGCGTTTTCAAAGTCGGCTTAGTCGGTTCTTCGAACGATCTATATATATTGGTTTCGGATTGCCGGGCGTTGTTGTCGCACTTTCATTAGTGTTCTTTGGAATCAACGTTGCACGACCTCTGTACCAATCGATTTGGTTACTGATTTTTGCGTATGGCGTTTTGTTTTTACCGGCTAGTGTGGGAGCGTTACGGAGTTCGTTGTTGCAAGTAAGCCCTAGAGTTGAAGAAGCTGCTCAGAGTTTGGGTAAGTCGCAGTGGCGAGTGATTTTCTCTGTAACCGTTCCGCTCGTTATGCCGGGCGCATTCGCTGGTGGCGCTATGGTTTTCCTTCTTACGATGAAGGAATTGCCAGCCACATTGATACTTTCTCCTATCGGATACCGAACGCTGTCATCGTCGATTTGGTCGGCGGCGTCTGAAGCATTCTTTGCCAAGACGGCGGCGGCGGCGCTGTTGTTGGTGTTTGTTGCTGGAGTACCGACTGCGTATCTGACATTGCGAGGTCACGACGATAATTCCGATTCGTCTGATCGATCACCTCAGGTGAAAGATACTGTTCGATGAGGATGCCGTGGCAACGTAAACGTAACGAAATTTCACTTCCGCAATCTTCAGCGCCTGCTTCTGAAGAAACAGGTGTTATTCACCTCGAAGGCGTTGAGTGTCGTTATCCCGGTTCAGATAGTCCTACGATAAGCAAATTCGACTTACTCATTAAGCCAGGTGAGTTTTTGAGCATTTTGGGCAGAAGTGGAGCCGGTAAAACGACTGCGCTTAGGGTTATATCTGGATTCGAGCAGGTTTCCGCTGGATACATTAGGGTAGGTGGCAAGCTAGTCGGTTCATCATTCGTTCATGTGCCGCCCGATCAACGCAGAATTGGGTTGGTATTTCAGGATTACGCACTATTCCCACATTTGACTGTTGCGAAAAATGTTGAGTTCGGCCTGAAGAATTTGAGTTCCGAGGAAAAATCTGATCGTATCGCTCCGGTGCTAGCGATGGTTGGAATGAGCGGATATGAGTCCCGCTACGTTCACGAGCTTTCAGGCGGACAGCAACAGCGAGTAGCTATTGCTAGAGCATTGGCTCCCGACCCGGTTGCACTGCTGCTGGATGAGCCGTTTAGCAACCTTGATCGCCAACTTAGGACGGCTCTACGTCGAGATATTAAGAAGATCGTTCGCGAGACTGGTGCTACTACATTGCTTGTTACGCACGATCGAGAAGAGGCGTTGGCTACTTCCGATCGAATAGCCGTCATGGGTGACAATTGCATCGAGCAAATCGGAACTCCCGAAGAGGTCTATCAAAATCCTGTTTCGGCAGCTGTGGCTAAATTGGTTGGTCCATGCGAGCTGATTCCGGGTGTGTACCGCGGTGGCGTTGTTGTGACTGAAGCTGGAGTCTTTCCTACACGAGTCACCGCAGAAAATTCGATTTCTGATGGTGAGCAGGTACTGGCGTTGATGCGGGCGTCGGAACTCGAAATTACGCTTTCTGGCGAAGATGACCAGCGTACGGCGACTATCGAGCTTAGAGAGTTCGAGGGTGAATTTAGTGAATACAGCATCCGTCTAGATTCCGGCACCCTGTTGCGTGTCCGCAGGCGAGCTGCTGATGGTCTCGAAGCCGACAACCGTGTCGTAGTTAGTAGCCGTGATCAATCCAAAGTGATCGTGTTCCCGGTTTAGGCAGCGAAGCTGTAATCGGCTATTCGGTTCGTAATGATCTGGCATATTCGGCCAGCAGCATTGCGAACATGGGCAGAATAATTACGATGCTGACATTCATGTTGAAATTGTCGGTTTGACCATCTGCCGCCCCAATAGAGCTGCACAAACAATCGCTATTAACGAAGCGATTACGATCAGCCTTACCTGGATATTTGAGCTTGATTTATAACTGCTTTGAACAGCTTAGATTTGTTATTCCTTTGGGTTGTTGAATGTGATCCACATTAGTAGATGTCGTAAATTACGAGGGATTTATTCTAACTTTGTCTGGAATGTCGCACCTCGCGAACCAAAGTCCGCATGTATCGGGGAATTTTCAAAACTGGCAATTAAATGGAAACTAAGTGAATTTCTTGATTACAAGGCAGGCGTTTTGCCCGCCAAATCCGAAACTGTTTGAGAGCGTGACGTTTATTTCAGTTTCTCTCGCTACGTTTGGAATGTAATCGAGGTCGCAGTCAGGATCGGACTCATCCTGGTTGATCGTCGGGTGGAGAATACTGTCGTTGATGCTGCTAATGCAGACGATAGCTTCGAGAGCGCCGGATGCACCTAGAGAGTGACCAACCATCGATTTCGTTGAGCTGATCGGTATATCGTATGCCCGGTCACCAAATACTGCTTTGATAGCTTTAGTTTCTGCTGCATCGTTAATTGGAGTAGATGTGCCGTGAGCGTTGATGTAGTCGACGTCATCTATACCGGCTCCGGCGTTCTCTAATGCTCGGTTTATTGCTTTCGCAGCACCTAACCCCTCTGGGTGAGGCTGCACGAGGTGGTATGCATCGGACGATACACCCCAGCCTCCGATTTCAGCGTAAATTTTTGCTCCACGTGCTTGGGCGTGCTCAAGGCTTTCGAGAATGAGAATTCCGCTGCCTTCTGCGGGTGCGAATCCGTCTCGTCCCTTGTCGAAAGGCCGGCTTGCGAGGGCAGGGTCTCCGTCCCAAGTTGTGAGCGCTCGCATGGTACTGAATCCACCCATGCCGATTTCACAGATGCCGGCTTCAGTTCCGCCGGTAACGATTACATCGGCTGTACCACGTCGGATAACTTCGACAGCTTCTCCGATTGCCTGTGTGCTGGCGGCACACGCCGTTACACAAGTGTTTGTGTAGCCGGTTAGATTGAAAGCGTGAGATATATTCGCTGATGCCATGTTCACTAGCATCATCGGAATGTAGTATGGGCTCATTCTGCCCACACCACGTTTTACCCGAATTTCAGCTTGCTGGTCGGTCTCAGGAAGTCCACCAGAACCACTACCGATGAGTACGCCGATACGATCTGGATCTTCGTTGTCCAGATTTAGACCAGAATCTTCAACTGCCTGTTGAGCAGCGACGACTGCAAATTGTGAGAAGCGAGCCATACGGCGGGCTTCTTTTCTATCCATGAAGTCGGAAGCATTGAAGTTTTGAATTTCACCCGAAACGCTACATGGGAAGCCGTCTGGACTGACCAAGCTGATTTTTCGAATTCCAGATTGCCCGTTTTTTACGCCATTCCAAAACTCTTCAACCGAGTTTCCAAGACACGTAATGGCGCCCAGGCCGGTAACTACAACTCTTGTTTCGTTATTCTTGGTCATTTATTGCTATTTGTGACTATTTGAAATCAGGGTCTGGGTGGGAGTTTGATATCGGGGTACAGCTCAGGCTCAAATCCGTGTTCAATCTCGATTATTTCCGCGGCTATGAATAACGATCCGGTTCCAAGAATCAAATCATCACTATTTGCTAAGCGTTTGGCACATTCCAACGCATCTACAGTCTTGATTGTGTTAGCGCTTACCACCATTTTACTATCACCCAGCGCATCTGACAGTTCCAAATCAGTGAGAGATTTGGGGTGTCGTGATTGAGTTGTGATGAATTTGGGACTTAGAGGTCTTAATTCACGTGCCACGACAGAGGGGTCGTGCCCGCGAACTGTGCCGAGAATAACGATTACATTATTTCTATTCGGGAACAGTTTTTCGACGGATTTAAGAAGTGCCGCACCTGAGGCGTCGTTATGTGCGCCATCGACGAATATCGGTGTCGGTTTATCGGCGACAAGCTGGTTTCTGGCTGGCCATTGAACGTTCGATATGCCGGTTGAGGTTTTTTCGTTGATGGTTGTAATGCCGAAACGCTGGAGCTGGTTTATGGCGGTGATTGCCGTGCGTACGTTATCGATTTGATGATCCCCCAGTAGCCGTAGGTGGAGGTCGAATGCTTGGTCGTCAACCCTTACTTCCAACTTCGTACCGTCGAGACCTAAATCGATGATATTGCCTATCGATACTGCCTGTTTTGATTCGGTGAGATCGGATCTTAGTTCTTCTGCTCGCGAGTTGATTACTGAGAGTGCTTCAGGGCGCTGCGGCGAAACAACAACAGGGACACCGGGTTTTATGATGCCGGCTTTTTCGCCAGCGATCAATTCGATTGTGTCGCCGAGTACGGCTACGTGATCGAGACTTACTGGAGTGATGACAGATAGGAGTGGAGTTAGGATGTTGGTCGAATCCAGTCGTCCGCCGAGTCCGACTTCGATCACGCTGATATCTGCGTTTGAAATTGCGAAGTGACAAAACGCCATCGCTGTTTCAAATTCGAAAACCGAGACAACCCCAATGTCTCTATCGGCAGTGACTTTTTCTACGGCAGGCCAGATATTGTTCACTAGATTGACGAAATCTTGCTCTGAGATGGATTCCCCGTTAATTCGGAATCGTTCGGTGATTCGGTGAATAGATGGTGAAGTGAACAGTCCCGTCGTATATCCGTTTTCAGCTAGAGCCCAGGCGATCATCGCTGACGTGCTGCCTTTGCCTTTACTACCGGCTACGTGAACGAACTTTTGACCGATATGCGGATTTCCTAGATACGAAAGCAACCGCTCGATGCGTTTCAGATGAAAATCTGGTGGGTCATTGACGCGAGATTTTCTCTCGAAATCTGCGAGAGAAAGCAGCTTCGATATAGCTACTTTATATTTGCTTTTTTCTTGAGATTGCGTTTGCATATGTAACGATTATCACGGTGAACTGGTGTGATTGTCATGTCGAACGACGCTTGGCGGCACGACTTTGCGTGCTCGATTGCTAGTATTGACGGCTAGCAAGTAAACCCAACCGCTACTATTGAGAGGCTCGGCAGATTCGTGAAGTACCGCGACCTAATTGAGAACGCCTTGAACGGCCATGGTGCCGAATACTGTGAAATCCGGATCGAAGAGACGGATAATTCGCGACTTACATATCGAGGTAAATCGCTCGATACGATTGCTCAAACTAGCGGTCTTGGCGGCAACGTCAGGGCAGCCACAAAGGGCGGCTGGGGTTTTGCAAGTTTCAACAGTCTTGAAGACCTGAGTGCGAAAGTTGCCGATGCCGTTGCTCAGTCGAAGGCAGTTGGCGGGACGAAGACGGAGCTTGGCGAATATGAGGCTCACGTAGACGTTGTCCCGGCTTACATCGTTGAAGACCCGTCTGAGATTTCTCTCGATGAGAAAAAACGCCAGATGGATCACTACAACGATCTTGTGTGGTCGGTAGATGGTATTAACAGTGCCGACATTATTTATGGTGATACTTCCCGTAAGACGTTCTTCGGCAGTTCAGATGGTTCGTATATTGAGCAGCAGCAGGTTCACGTTATTTCACGAATTTCAGCTCAGGCTCGAAATGGTGGAGATGTTCAGCAGGCAGGGTTCAGTCTAGGATCGCAGGGCGATTACGGCTTGATCCGAGGTCTCGACGATGAGGTCATTGCCGCTGCAAAGCGAGCGGTAGCACTACTCGGTGCTAAATCGCTTGATGGTGGCGAACGAACGGTGATTTTGGATCCTGTTCTTGCCGGTGTGTTCGTTCACGAAGCGTTTGGTCACCTTTCTGAAGGCGATAATGTTTATGAGAACGACAAGCTGAAAGAGATTATGTATATGGGACGGAAGTTCGGTGGTAAGCACCTGAACTTCACCGATGGCGCATCGATTCCAGCTCTCAGGGGCAGTTACAAGTACGACGATGAAGGCACGCCAGCAACTAGAACGGCACTTGTCCGTGAGGGTGAATTGGTTGGGCGACTTCATTCTCGTGAAACCGCTGCAAAGATGGGCGAGCAGCCTACGGGTAATGCTCGAGCGATTGGATATAACTTCCCACCTATCGTTCGTATGACCAACACGATCATCGAGCCGGGTGAAGCTACGCTGGAAGATCTTCTCGCTGGTGTTGATGACGGCGTGTATGTTCGTAACTGGTACGGCGGTATGACTCAGCACGAGATGTTTACGTTCTCGTCTGGCGAGGCGTACATGATTCGCAATGGTGAGATTCAGGAGGCAGTGCGCCCCGTAATGCTCACAGGCAACTTGTTTGAGACGCTGCAGAATCTTGATGGAGTCGGCAATGATCTCGAGATGAATCAAGGCGGTGGCTGTGGTAAGGGTGGACAATCTCCATTGCCTGTTTCGAACGGTAGCCCACACATACGAATTCAGAATTGTCTTATTTCGGGTGCGTAATCATGGCGTCATCTAATTTATTTAGTCACTTATTCCGAGAGATAAAAAATTGAGCGAATCGCTTCTAAATGCCGCTGCTGCAAAATTTGATCAGGTCGAGGTTTATCGAATTGAATCTGAGAGCCATCCGGTTTCTTTCGAATCAAACAAGCTAAAAGAGATCATGCGTCGAGACACTTCAGGTGTTGCTCTGCGGGTGATTGATGATGGCCGAGTTGGATTCACTTCGACTACTAATGTTGCTCGTGAGGGCGAACTGGTTGATATTGCTGCAACGTTAGTTCCGTTCGGAGCGAAGGCTGAGTTTAGCTTCCCAGCACCAACTGAATATCCAACGGTAGATATTGTTGATGCAGCAGTGCCTCAAGTGTCTCAGCAGTCGATGATTGACACAGGTCAGGGAGTTATCGAGCGTCTAATGGACGAATGGCCGGATTTGCTGTGTGATGCTCGACTCGGCTGGGCGACCGGTAAAGGTCGAATCATGAACTCGGCTGGAATCGACGAAGAGTACGAGCAGACGAGTTACTACTGCTCATTGGGTGCCCAGTTGATTCGTGGCACGGACATGCTGAATGTATGGGCGGGCTACGGATCGAGCCACTTGTTCGGTGATGATGAGCTTGATCGATTGGTTCAGACGGTTAGACGATCGCTCAGGTGGTCGAAGGAAACTGCTCTTGCCACTGCTAACACAGGCGATCTGCCGGTGATATTTACTCCTCGTGGAGTTGGTGCGACGTTACTTCATCCATTGTTATCGGGATTTAACGGTAAGAATGTTGCCAATGGTTCGTCACCCCTCGGAGAACGATGGGGTGAGAAGATTGTTGATGAACGTATTTCTATTTACGATAATCCGTTGATTAGCGGTGCTAGCGGTAGCCGTCCGTTCGATGATGAAGGTGTCGCAAGTCGTAGGCTTGGTCTTATAGAGAATGGCGTTGCGGGAGGACCGTTGTTGGATCTGCAAACTGCAGGACAGATCGGAAAGACTTCGACGGGTGCTGCAGGTCGTGGAATTGCAAGCACTCCATCGCCTAGTTCATCGATTATAGATATTGCTGCGGGTGATACTCACTTCGAAGACATGATCGCCGGTATAAAAGAGGGTCTCGTTATTGAGGAGCTTCTTGGTGCTGGTCAGGGTAACGAACTCGGCGGAGATTTCCGTGCGAACGTTTCGCTGGGTTACAAGATTGAGAACGGCGAAATTGTTGGCCGAGTGAAAGACACTATGATTTCCGGCAATGTTTATAAAGTCTTGTCACAGGTTGAACACGTTGGCGATTCGTCGGATTGGGTATTTGGTTCGATGCGATCTCCAGCTCTTCAATGCCTTGGCGTTGAAGTCGCTGCAAAAGACGAGTAAGAAAGCACAATTGGCGTTAGCGCCAGAATTTATTTATGGGCTTAGACGAATTTCTAAAACAACTTCCTGAAGACGATGACGCAGCAATTAACTATGCGTCGTTGCCTGAGCTTTCTCGACTGTCAGGTCCTGAAGGCGAGGAGTTCGGTCAACTTTGGCTTGAGTGGACATATGATCGAGTTTTCGACATTGTCGAACGTATGGTTGCGCTTTCTGATGAGCAGTCAGACGTTGAGTTCGAGACTGTTTTCAAGCAAGGAATAATCCATCCAAGTTCGGACGTTAGGGTCGCTTCCCTAAAGGGACTTGAAGAGACCAATGACCGGGCACTAATTAGACCATTGTGCGAGATTCTCACGTCCGATCCCGTAGTAGATGTTCGAGCAGCTGTGGCGATACCGCTGGCTTATCTTTCTGCACTGGCTCAGACGGGCAAGCTGGGACCACATTACGAACAACGATTGATCGCGGCACTTTATGGAGTGCTAGACGATGAACGTGAAGTTCAAGATGTGAAACTCAAAGCTCTCGAAGCAGTTTCTGTATTTGCTGATGAGCGATTAGATGCTCATATCGAAGTGGCTTGGTCGTCGGGCGATATTAGCGCGAGACAGAGCAGTTTATTTGCGATGGGGCGTACTTCGGATCCGAAGTGGGTTGACCGAGTTGTTCAGGATCTCGAACATGATGTCGTATCAGTTCGCTATGAAGCAGCGATGGCGATGGGTGAGTTGGGTGATGAAGAACACTTGCGTGCAATGGATGCCCCGCTGGACGATACCGATCTGACCGTTCAATTGGCAGCGATTTCGGCTATTGAGCGTATTGGTGGCGATGATGCCAAGTCTCAGCTTGAAAAGTTATTGGTGAGTCCTGAACCTCGGGTTGTAGAGCTTGTTCAGCAGGCGCTCCAGACGCTGAAGGATGAGGAAGATCTCGATGAGGTTGTGACTCAAGAGATGGCTCGTTCGATGTTCGGCGCTGGCGATACTTTGCCGGGAATCGATACGGAAGGCTACGAGCCGGCTGAGATCGAGGGTTGGGAGAATCTACCCAATCCTAGTGAGGTTGATGACTTCGGGACAGGTGTTACCGAGGAAGCCGAAGAGCTTGGGC
The DNA here is from genome assembly GCA_026421185.1 of Dehalococcoidia bacterium. GTDB lineage: Bacteria > Chloroflexota > Dehalococcoidia > Lucifugimonadales > Lucifugimonadaceae > Lucifugimonas. The sequence continues at coordinate 27,758 of JAPKCH010000023.1, forward strand.
TGGATCGTGGTGATCCGTTTGATATCGATCTTCAACCGGAAGATCCGTGGGACCATGAAGATAATTTCTAGTTTGGGCGTGATTTGCTACTGGCGTCGTGCCTGCCTGAAAGCTAACTGGGCTGCGCCTAGGAGGCTTACGTCGTCGCCTAGTCGTGTTGCAGTTAGCGGAGTCGCTGGACCGTAGCCCGGTAGTGATTTCTCTATGACCGTTGCCTTGAGCTTCTCCCAATGTCGTTGGAGTCCTTGAACAACTCCTCCACCAATGACGAGTGCTTCAGGGTTGAAGACGTTTATCAGCATACCGAGTCCGATGCTGACGTTTTGAATCGTGAGATCGACTACGCCTTGAGCGACTGGATCACCGTCGTCAGCTGCATCGAACACCATCCGTGAAGTGATATTTTTTGAATCGCCTTTGGCTAGATCGGCAAGTGATCCTTCGCCGGTCCAACGATCACGAGCGATTTTGGCGATGGCAGGGCCTGATGCGTTTCCTTCGAAACAACCGTCGCAGCCAACATTGCATTTGTATGCGCCGGTTCGTACTGCGAGATGGCCTACTTCGCCAGCTCCACCTGCGGCCCCTGTGACCATTTCACTATTGGCGATGATGCCGCCACCAACACCGGTACTGATGGTTACATAGATAAGATTTTCTGCTCCAATATGATCACCGAATCTGGTTTCTGCCAGTGCAGCGAGCGTGGCATCGTGCCCGACCCATACCGGTAGTTCCATCGCTTCAGAAAGCGATGATTTCATTGACTTATCGTGCCAGCCAGGAAGGTTCGGCGGATGGTTGTAAGTTCCGTTGGCTGGTCGAATGGGACCGGCGGTCGAAACGCCTACACCAATGATTTCAGCTCCGGTCGGTGTGGTGGCTCGAGCGGCTTTTAGTAGACGGGCGAGTCGTTCGCTGGCGTCTTCGATTCCGCGCTCAGGAAAAGTGTCGATCGATCCACGACCAGTCATTCGACCTTCTGTATCGACGAGAGCGGCTCGAATGTTGGTACCGCCGATATCGGCAGCAAGGGCGTATTGAGTGTTTGATGTAGTCACCGCCGGATGGTAGCAGGATCGACTGGTCATTCGTGTATATCGATGTGAGTTTTGTTGAATTATTTTGGTGTTTGGATTTGTTATGCCTTCAAATGGCTCAGTATTGATCCAATTTCATATTGCGTATGAACGAAAATTATTTTTACTAGTTAACAATTTGTGCTTGTCGTGCATGCATATCGCGTCCATCATTTAACGATGCCCGAAATTAGTCACAACATAGATCTCTCCGCTATCCCTCATCGTCTGGGTCAGTCCACTGATTTGGAGGCCAAACGGCAACGAGCCTGGGCCCGACTTTCCGACGAAGAAAAAGAATGGGTGATCGCAGCCTGGGATGTGGCTGAAATGGTTCCATCTGCTCCTGCATTTCGTGAGCTGAAAAGCGCTGGAGACAGAGTTTTATATGTATTAGTGGGAACTGAAGAAAGCCTGACTCCGTTGGAGTTGTGCTATTTGATGATCGCTCGTTGGTTCCGCAACATCGATCCTGCGACTACGCGGGCGAAGATGGCTCAACTGGTTAACCAGGGTTATGCGCGGTATACGGGTATTGGTCGAACTATGGCTACCGAAGCTGGCCTTTTTGCGCTTGAGGAATTGACTGCCCGACGCAGCCGTCCTGTTGAGGACGATGAAGAGGAAGAAGGCCGCACGGATCATCGTCAGACGACTTCTCGTACTCGAGTTGTTGATAGAGGTGACTCACCTAATTCCAACTTTGGAAATCGCCGTGCGCCCAAAGGGCGCTTCCGGAGCGAGATTCCTAATGATGGCGGTCGCCCAGGTCGCAGAGATGACCGAGGCGACGACTCGAAAGATTCACGTGACTCACATGATGATCGCGGATCTAGCGAAGGGTATCGGGGTAGGGATTCACGTGACTCGCGAGGTGCACCTCGCGATACCAATCGTCCACGACGTGACGATGGTGGCGGATATTCAAGAGGGGCAAGTCGTGACGACCGAGGCGGAGACTCACGCGGACCTAGACGTGATGATCGTGGCGGATATTCAAGCGGTCCGCGTCGTGACGACCGAGGCGGAGACTCACGTGGACCTAGACGTGATGATCGTGGCGGATATTCAAGCGGTCCGCGTCGTGACGACC
>JAPKCH010000024.1 GCA_026421185.1 Dehalococcoidia bacterium
CCCATGCTCAGAATCAAATCCGAGCAACGCTACAAGAACACCAAACGGCAATAGAGGCCAGCCCGAAGCCAACCATGGCTGCACAAACTTGAACATCTTCCAAATGAAGATCAAGAGCCAGTACAAAATTACTGCACCAACCGCTTGAGCCTTCAAGCTCTCGTCTGTATCAGGAGCGAAAAGTGAGGCCGTACCCCGCGCTATCATCAGTAGCCACAGTATGTTAAGAACGATCCGAACAATAAATCCCTGACCTGTTCTCATGCGCTGCAACGTGTCGTACGCATAAGTGAATGGACCACCCAGCCAGCGTATCGCTGACTTGAAACGCCTACCAGTACTAGGAGTCTCGTCATGGACGAATTCCGCCCCAAGCCCACGAATAGCAACAACAATATTCAGCTTACTGACTCGATACGCCGATACCGCGACCGTAATGGCAGTCAGTACCAATCCAAGTGAGAACGCCACAACAACCGACTGCAATGTCACGTTGTAGCTAAAGGCAAATCCGTCGTCATCACTAACCAATCCGCCCATTATTCCAACGAGTGCAACCGAAGCCAACAGACCCAGAACGGTACCTAGCAATGCCGCACCTATCGAGTAAATAATTCCCTCGTACACGAACATCTGCACCAAATGCCGACGCTTCGTGCCGACAGCTCGAATAATTCCCATTTCCGTCGTACGAGCCGCAGCCAACATCACAAATACGAGAAAGATAAGAAGTAATCCAACGATGATCGAGAACGATCCAAATATGCTGAATAGAGTGACAATAAATCCACCGACCAAATCGGCGATTGCTAGCCCTCGATTCTTGATCGCAACTACCTCAAGCTCCACAAGCTGCGAAGCCGGTACTAACAGCGACTGAGCCAATTCAGGGTCGCCGATTTCCTCGATCACTCCACCAACAATAGCCAGCGTATTAGTGTTCGTTATCGCAACCTTGAACTCATCTGTAGGAGTGTCGTTATATAGTTCGGCAACCAGATCTTCAAGTGTGTCGCTTGAGAACGGACCTGCCGAAGAGCCACCCTCGTCCAACCTCGCCTGAAGAGCCTCAACTACCATTGGAGATTTCAAAACATTAAATAATGTGGTCGCTGCTTCATCATCAATGAACAACAACTGAAGTTCTTCGGTTAGGTCGTCTGAATCGTCTTCATCGACTCGCAGACCACCAGCTACCGATACTTCGATCATGTTGTACTGACCTTGACGATCAAGCACACCCTGCAACGTCCCTACCGAGAACAACGCAGCCGAACGAATCTCTTCGTCACCACCTGCAAGTCCCTTGTCATCGACAATATCTATCACTCTGTACACGCTGCGTCCCGAAGGCGCGACTAATGTGATGTCATCGCCAATCTCAGCTGAAAGTTTTTTAGATAGAGAACGGTTGATGATCGTCGAACCGTCACCAAGCCCAGCAAGGTCCACAGGATCGCCACCAACGTTCTTCAGGCCATCAAACCCGGCAAGTGAATCAAGATCGATTCCAACCACCGAAGTTCCTGCAACCGTCTTATCAGTGAGTTCATTCAGCACTGGTAGGCGCTCACGAATAATCGGCATCACACCGTCAACACGCTCATCGCCCTCAACAGCTACCCGTACGCGATCCACAAGCGAAGCTTGCAGATAATCGTCACCGAATCTAGCAACAACAGGCGACGATAACCGAACGTCGGTCTCGCCCACGGAATCCAATCCGGCTGAACGAATCGAGCTCGTAACCGAATCACCAATCGCAAGAGCCGACATGATGATCGTCGTGCTCAACATCAGTCCAACCACAATCAAAATCGATTGCGCCTTACGACGTGGAATGTTGCGGAGAGCCAGCTTCAGCAACACTTTGTTGCGAAGGGCAAGTAAAAATACAGTGATAAGAACAAATGTCGTCCCACCAGCCAAATAGCTGGCGAGAATGTTCATCTCTACACCAAAGAGCTTTTCCAAATCACTAGCCCCTTAGGCGCTTACGGCATCTCTAGTTGAAACAACAACACCATCACTCATTCTCACGATTCGATCGGTCATTCCACCGACATCCTCAGAGTGAGTCACCAACACGAACGTCTGACCCTGCTCTTTGTTCAACCGAACAAGCAAATCCATAATCTCGGTTGCATTCGTGGAGTCGAGGTTTCCTGTTGGTTCATCCGCCCAAACAATAGCAGGGTCGTTCGCCAGTGCTCGCGCAATCGCCACGCGCTGCTGCTGCCCACCTGAAAGCTCCGCAGGAAGGTGACCAGTTCGATCACCAAGACCAACAAGTTCAAGCTTCTCATGAGCCTTCTCACGAACCACTTTCTGAGAATTACCAGCCAAAACCAGCGGAAGTTCAACGTTCTCCTGAGCACTCAACACCGGCAACAAGTTATAAGACTGAAATACAAATCCCATCGAACTCGCTCGATAATCACTTAGAGCATCATCCGACATCGTGCGAAGTAACTGCCCCGCAATGCTCACATCGCCTGAATCTATCGAATCCAACCCTGACATGCAATTCAGCAACGTCGTCTTACCTGAACCACTCGGCCCCATAACGGCAACCATCTCGCCAGGCATTACTTCGAACGAAACATTGTTCAAAGCCTCGACCACGACATCTCGTGACCGGTAGGTCTTCATGACTTTAGCAGCTGAAATAATCGGTCCGTTATCCATCAAACAATCTCCAGACCCTCACAAGGGTCAAATAATTACAGGCTAATTTTGCAACCATGAAGTATCAATATGTGCCACTCCGACTAAAAAATGATACCTCGATAATATGAAGATATTATGTAATCTTGGTGTCCATTCGGTACCCGCACCACAATCCACTCCAAATCCGAGAAAACAATGACCCGACTCATCCTCATCCGACACGGCGAAACGAACTGGAACGTTGAACGGCGCAAACAAGGTCATAACGACCAACCGCTGAACGAAAAAGGCGCCACACAGGCGAAGCTTGCTGCCGAGTACGTCAAAGCCAACTACGAAATTGATAAAGTCTGGTCATCCCCGCTTCAACGCTGTTCAAACACAGCCGCTCTCTTCGACATGCCGGTAGAAACCTCAGATCACCTACTCGAAATCGACTACGGAGATTGGGAAGGCGTTCTCGCTGAAGAAATCGAAACAAAGTTCGGCAATCAGTTAAACGGATCAATCGACGGAACGGATCCACCCGGCGGCGAAAAACGATCCAATCTCCCCATTCGTGGTAAAGCATGGATAAATGAATCCAACATTGCCGAACAAGGTGGCGACGTTGTACTCGTAGGCCACGGCGGCTCAATGAAGGGCTTAATAACCAGCGTTATTGGGCTACCCGACGAAGCAATGGACACCCTCACTATCGACAACTGCTCCGTAACTGTCCTCGACATCACTCCAGACCCTAAAACACCCAACAGGCTAATAACCCTCAACCAAACCTCTCACTTAGCGTAATACCCTCCCGCAACACTCCCATTACACCCAGGAACGAGGTCGTATTCAGCGTCCATACCAACGCTATTTAGTTTGTAGACTTAAAACTACCTACACCCTCAACTCAAGACTGCACTGAGCAAAATAAGGCAGATTCAGGCTCTACCAGCCACACGCGCCAACTCAAACAACAACGCCGACTCCAAAATATCACCAAACTGCTCGATCAATCCACGGCGTAACCCAGATGCCAAACCATCCGTATAGTCGGCAACCTCTGAATCACCGGGCCCACCTCGCGCACCCGGCGGTTCTAGAATAAACAAACTCGTCGTTCCTACAGCAGCAGACACATTACGAACATTGTTCATCCCAACCGCCATCGGACAAAGCACCACGTGATCCGCAGCCCTCACCAGCTCCAAATGATCCTCATGCTGCTTATCCGTAATACTCGAAAACGGCGGTGCACTCACATACTCCATCCCCAAACGCTCAGCCGCTTCACGATCCGAATCACCAGTACCCAACACACCAGCACTCACCTCATATCCAGCCACCCGCAACTGATGCATCAACTCACGACCACTCCCTGCGCCGCAAATCAAATGAACTTTGCGACCAACACCAATCAAATCACCGCTCGACGAATTCTCACTTCCAAGTAACAACACATGTGGCTTACCAGTCACAGGGTCAGGCTCAACCAAACCCTCAACACCAAAAGCCGTTCTCAAATTTCGAGGAGTCAAAACCTCCCACGGCGTACCATCTGCAATTTTCTTGCCCTCATACAAAACGACTAACCGATCGCAATAACGAGCCGCCAGAGACAAATCGTGCAAAATGACAATCGCCCCCGCATCACGTTCACGCAGCTCTTCACGAACCAAATCCATCGTCAAAATCTGGTGCCGTAAATCCAACGAAGCCGTCGGCTCATCCATCAATAACAAATCTGCCTGTTGAACCAAAACCCTCGCTAAAACTACCCGCTGACGTTCGCCACCCGACAGCGTATCCAAGTTGCGATTGGCGAACTCCACAGTCGATGTTCGCTCCATAGCGTCCCATGCAAGTTCACGATCTGATGATCCCTCGAGCGCGAATCGACCCAAATGCGGATACCGACCCATCAACACCGATTCGAACACCGTGAATGGATGACTCTCCGTCGACTGCGGCATGTAAGCCACCTTGCGTGCACGATCCCGCCGAGAAGCAACGTTCGACGATTTTCCTGAACTGAATGGAACGCCACCTACGACAATCTCGCCGGACTCCGCTTTCAACAATCCAGCAAGAGTACGTAATAACGTCGTCTTACCACTGCCGTTTGCACCAACAACACCAACAACCTCTCCATACTCAACCGAAAGCGAAACCGAATCGACAATCAGCTTCCCATCAAGTCGCGTTGAAAGATCGTCAACCTCCAGCACGTGCTGAACCACAGGCATAACACACTCCATCTTCGAACGACTATCTATCGAACTTTCAAAACTCAAAACACCCGTCAAAACAAATACAGTCACCCTGAATTCATTTTCAGGATTAACCATTCAACTGCCCTTTAGACCCAGCCTCAGCCAAATGCTCAGGAGAGAAAAAACTCCCCCGAATCCTCAACTCCAGTAAACAACCATCAACTCTCGGAAAATACCCGATTACTCGCCCCACTGCACAAAATCTTCGAATGTCACGCCCGAGAACTTTGAAGGGAACAACAACATCGCCAACTCTTCAATACCACGCACATTCCAATGTGAAAGGGTTGTGTGCAATCTTGGCGAAACATAATAAATTTCGCCATTTTTCACCGCTGGAACCTCGGCTAGGACCGTACTCGACCTCAACTCTTCGATAAACACATCAGCACCATCTCTCGGCTGCGGAACAATAATCACATCAGGATTCATCGCCGCAATCGACTCAATACTCACCTGCTGGTGCCCCTCAATTCCCGAATCTGCAGCAGCGTTAATTCCTCCAGATTGCTCGATAATTCCGCCTTCAGTCGAACCGGAACCCGCCGCGAATGCCGACGTCCACTTCGAAACCGACAGAACCCTCGGCTTGTCTGAATAAGCAAGAACATCTGAAATGAACTGCATCCGCGCCTCAATCTCATCAGCAAGCGCAATCGCCTCAACCTCTGCACCAATCATGTACCCAATCAGCAGAATATTCGGCACATTTCCAAGCGCCGAATTTTCAAGATTCGTACGAGCAACCGGAATTCCAACATCCTTCATCAACGCCACTGTATCGGCGTTGGTAAACCTTGAAGCCACAATCACCTCAGGCTCAAGCGCCACAACCTCTTCCGGATCAAACCCGATCATCTTGTGATCCGAAGAAAGTTCAGCAACGTTCGACTGCTCTGGGTCAGCGAAAAAGCTATAAACCGCTGTCAAACGATCAAAATCCACCAACGCTGCAATAATCTCTGTATGACCCAACGAAAGTGAGTGAATCCTAACCGGTGGAGCATCAATTGTGATTACACCCTCAGAAGTTTCAATGCTTCGAGGCCAATCAAAATTCGTCGGATCAACAATTCCCTCAACATCAGTAAATCGAGATTCATCGAACAAATTAACCGGCTCAATCGCGACGACGGATGCCATAGTAGCCACCGGTAAAACTGTTGCAACCGGCTTCTCCGTTGCAACAGCGGCGACCGTCGAAACAGGCTCATCAGTCGTAAGTTCAGTAGTAACCGGAACTTTAGTCGACTCAGGTTCATCAGCCGTAAGTTCAGTAATAACCGGAACTTTAGTCGACTCAGGTTCATCAGAAACTTCCGCTTTAGTCGTAGGCTGTGCGACAACTATCGTAGTCGAAATTTCAGAATCCCCCTCGCCACACGCCAAAACAAACATAGCCACGAAAGCGACCATCATCACAACCAACAACCGCACACCAATAAGTCTAGGAAACATCTCAACACTTTCGATAATCTTCAAAACCAAGTTCACTTTGCATTCGTCGACAACAAGTCTTCCTTTTAGGAGGATGGATAGATTACAGCGATCGACCAAATCGTTCGACGAAGGTCAGAGCTATAACGCTCATCACCTACAAAAGCCTCGCCTTCGACCTCACCAACAAATAAATAAAGAATGGAGCACCAATCATTGCCGTCAGTACACCAACACGCAGCTCGGCCGGAGCAAGCACCACTCGAGCAGCCGTATCAGCAACAAGCAAAAACAAACCACCGCCAAGAGCGCTCAACGGCAAAAGAACCCGATGATCAGCCCCAACAATCAACCTCACTACGTGCGGAACTACCAATCCAACGAAAGCGATAATCCCTGAAAATGCCACCGCAGTACCGGTAATCAACGAAGCCGAAATCAACAATATATTTCGAACCAAAACGACCCGAACACCCAAAGTCTCCGCCTCGTCCTCACTGACCAAAAGCAAGTTCAAATCACGAGACATGAAAATCGTTATCAGTGCCCCGACCACGATGATTGGAGCCGCAATCTGAACCGACTCCCATCTAGCCGTATCAAACCCGCCCGCAATCCAAAAAATAATCTGACGCTGTACGTTCAAATCGTCAGTCAAAATAATCGTTGCAGTAGTAACTGCCCCTAAAAACGAACTCACAGCGATTCCGCCAAGCAACAATGTAGCCATAGAGAACCGACCACCCACTGAGGCGATCAAAAACACAACGGCCATAGATACCGCTGAACCAATGAACGCGAATAAAGGCAAAAAGAAAGTTGAAACAGTACTCAAACCGGTAGCAATCGCAAACACCGCACCAGTAGCACCACCGCTCGATATTCCGATAATCCCCGGGTCAGCCATAGAATTACGAAACAGTCCCTGCATTATTCCGCCAGCAATGCCCAAAGCAGCACCAACAATGAACGCTAAAAAAATACGTGGAAGCCGAATCGTTTGAATAATTGCGTGCTCAGTAGGCTTAGCTATCGAATCGCCAATACCTATCAAATCCATCAGAGCCGAAACCGTATGTGTGAACGGAACATTGAACGGTCCAACCGAAGCCGCCACAACGGCAACCAATACCGTCGCGACGATCAGCAGAAAACTACCAACAAACAACCGTCTCAACACTGTTGAGCCAGTCGAAACTCGCTGTACATGACCATTTAGCGTCGATTCTCGCGCCAATAAAAAACCCCTTGACTGCATCGTCAAAGGGCCATCAGGTGATGTCTATTGCAAACCGAACTAGGAACGTCGGGGGGCTATCACCGTGAGGGCCGCACCCTAGGCGGGGAGCAGTCACTCGAATGTTCCTCGGCAGGTCTCCTGGCTTCCGGAACATTGATCAGAACGAGTCTGACTCAGCGACTAATCCAGGCCTTCCCGTCTTATCGACAGTGGCAAATGTGAATCGTCTTCCCGGTTACAGTGGCGCTACCGCAGCGGATTCTCACCGCTTTCCCTTTCGGTTTCGAATCTCGCATCGTACTGCAAAAAACAAAAACACCGAGGAACCACACATATTTAATTGATCTAATGAGAATAGTCGTTGAGTACAGCGCTGTCAATCTTCTCCAAATGCTTCGTACCGAGCATTTACACACACATGCTAGCTTCCGGCGACATCTCAATACTGTGCTGGATTTCATTACCCAACAAACTGGTAACCATCTAACGGTCAACCGTGTAAATAATATCGTCATCAATCGATGCTCGACGATATGGGCAGTTCGTAACCCGAATCTTTAATCCTTCAGAGTCAGTCTCTACAATGAGATAATAGTCACCCTCTTCTAAAGCAGCAGTTACTGACTAAACTAGACGTCATCCCTGCAAATACTGAGCGGGGTTGAGTTCGCAAATGCGTGTAAGCGAATCTCGTAATACGGCATGACCTCACCTCGTGACACCGATATACAGATTTGCCACCGCAAATTGCACATTAAAATAAAGGTCCATTTAACCGTACAAACACGCAATTATTTAGCCATTATCGAAAAATTCTTAAACGTCTAATCAGGCTAATCTCCATGTAATTCCACATGAATCGCAAAGTTGGGTTAAAATTGTGACGAAGTTGGTTGAAAGCAATGGGGCGACAGTTCGTCGCCCGCAAAAAAACATCAACCACTTGGAGCCAGCACATCTATGAGTCCAGCGTCATCTCCTAAGAAGAAGGCTGCAGAAGCCGAAGAGACTACAGCCAGTGTCGTCGAAGGCGGCTGCGTTCACCATTGGGTCATCGACCCACCGAACGGTGCTGTCAGCAAAGGCCATTGCAAAGCTTGCGGTGAAGAAAATGAATTCCGCAACTCATTCGAATACTCGTCTTGGTACGGTAACAAGTCGCCAGCACCTAAAGCCGGCGCCAAAGGTGCAGCTGCAGCAAAAGATGCGAAAGCACCAGCTGCAAGCGCAAAGCCAGCTGCCGATAAAACACCGCCATCTGCGAAATAGATAGCCAGTGTTTATCTAAATAAATCCCTATTAGCCGGTCGAATTAATCGACCGGCAAGGTAATTTCCCGGTTCCCAATCAACACCGCGTACTATAGCGACCGGAATCCTGCCGCTCTCTCCCATCACCAGTTGAGCAGTCGAAGCAACCTCATCCGCAACTGAAACCGTACTTGTAGTCATCTCACGATCGAAATCATCGATCGTCCCACGTAAATCCTGCAGCGGATCAAACCCTGCAACACCTATCGCAACGTTAATCGAACCCTCACGCCATGGACGATTAAACGTATCTGAAACCAAAACTCCCACATCGCACCCACTCTGCTCAGCCAGCACTTCACGAATAACCAGCGCTGAACGATCTGAATCCACCGGCAACGTCGTAACCAAACCTTCAGTCTCGATATTCGACTGATCCACCCCGGCATTCGCACAAATAAAACCATGTACCGTCTCCACAATCAACACTCCCGGCACAGCACGCACCACTCGCTTCGACTGATCAAGGACTATCTGAACAATCCGAGCATCCTTGCCAAGCCTCTCCGCCAACTCCAACGCCTGTGCGCCCGGAACCTGAGCTGATATCAGCTGAACGGCCCCTTCAGCCTTAGAAACAACCTTCTGGGCCACAACAACCAAATCGCCATCAGCAAGCGCAGTCCCATTCACGACCAACTGTTCAGCGATCAAAACGCCTAGATCGTCGCCGGGAACAATCTCAGGTAATCCAACAACAGGAATAGCGCTAACTCTCGAAACAACCGACATGAACGACCCCTCAACTAAAACTCAACTCTAAACAAATCATCTTCAGCAACTAAAGTCTGCCCCTCATGATATTTGTTGTTGTCATGAGTCGTGAAAATCGTAACGATGCCCAAGTTATAACCAACAACCGACTCAAACCTATCTATGACTGACCCCGGCCGGTTCGAAAGCATACGATCCGGGTAGTACTACGCCGATTGGTCATAAAAGCTACAACATCTCCAAATAAACGAAGCGACAACGCGTAAGTCGGATACCCCGTTCAGTGAGGAATTACAAATGACCTATCAGCAGTAATAATATCGGCACCATCCGTACAAATATTCAGCCAAGTAATCCAGCGCTACATAGTCGAAACGTACGCTAAGAAAAACTAACCGCCCTGCACCAACAAATGCTGACAATCACGAATATTTTTACTTTTATAAAACAAATTCAAAAAATCGCTTAACAGTTCAAACCAACTAACGAAGCAAATTTTGTCCCTACAACCCACTCACCCGCCCAATAAAAACCACCAATCATTACCCAATATCCCCTCATCACCATTCGATGACGACAGCGATTAAATTAAAAAGAGACCCGCCGAAGCGGGTCTCTCTAATTTACGTACTAAGAAACTAAATAGAACTAGGAATTCTCTCGAACCTGTCGTCCACGTCGAACAGTGAATACACCGGTTCCTACCAAAGCAATCCCAGCCATCAATGCCAGAATCAAAGTGCTAATGCCAGGGGCATAGTCACCAGCAGCTGGCAGGCCTACTTTCTCAACGTTAGCCTCAGAACCAAGAACGTACAGTGTTACAGACGAGTTGACCGTTGCAGATCCAGCTCGTGACACTGATAACGATAGCTCGCCACTACATGTGCCGTCAGCTGCTGTGAAAAGAACGTTCTGTGCACTAGTAGAGTCGAAAGAGCCACATGACCCTGTTACTGACCACTCGTAGGTTGCTTCTGCACTAGATGAGGACGCATCATCAGCTCCAGAGGAAATACTTCCAGGTGACAAACTGGTGACGCTACCCGGTGCAACCTTAAGGTCCCAGCCCTCAGAGTCGGCCGAAACGGGCGTCGACCATGAGGCCATCATGAGGCCAACTAAACCCACCAAGCCCACCAATGCGAAGGAAAGGACTACTCGTCTTGGAATAACGGAGCCTAGCATCGGCATCCTCCTAAAAGTTCTTTTTGCAAGATACTTCTAATTGCATGCCCGAAAACAAGTTCACGAGCACATTTAATAATTTATATCGTTTTTGCAATTATTCAGTCATCAAAGAGCGAACCTTGAACGACCAACTGACCAAAACTGATTTTTCAAATTTGACCCACTGCAAAAATGCCGCGGATTGAACTACGACACCTTGTCAAGATACACCATTTGAAAAACGTCAGTCAAGACAATTTAGTACATGAACACCACAATATAGGATAGCTTCTAAAGTTTATCACTCTGATAATCAAGCTACCAACAAATCGTTACACAAACATTGCCAACCATATGTTGCCGGATAATAAACTAACCAACTGTGATTTACACACCTGTAATCACATATTCACTCTCACGGAGTAGCTCTAAAATGGACTTAGGAATAAAGGGCAAAGTTGCCCTCGTAACCGGCGGAAGCCGCGGACTCGGTCGACAGTCTGCCCTCGCGCTCGCAGCAGAAGGCGTAAACGTCGCCATCTGTGCACGCGGCGAAGACACTCTCAAGCAAACTGCTAAAGAACTGAAAGCCACCGGGGTAAACGTCGGGGCATACGTTGCTGATCTTGGCGATGAAAGCGGCGCTGACGAACTTATAGCCAAAACAGAAGCCGAACTAGGTCCGATCGATATCCTCGTGAACAACGTTGGCGGCAGCTTCGGAACGTCCGATCTAGTCAACTCGTCGCTCGACGACTTCCAAATGGTCATGAACGCCAACCTATGGTCAGCTGTCGCACTCATGAAGGGCACCGTTCCCGGCATGCAAGAACGTGGATGGGGACGAGTCGTTAACATCTCTTCAATATTCGGCCGTGAATACGGCGGCCCTGCACCCTACATGGTCGCCAAAGCCGCAATGATCGCCGCCTCAAAACACACAGGAATGGCAGTCGCTAAAGACGGTGTAACCGTCAACTCAGTAGCCCCAGGCTCAATTCTCCACGCCGGCGGCAGTTGGGAGAAATTCATGGCGAACAACACTGACGAAATCGTCGACGAATTTATTGCCCGCAACCTCCCAATGGGGAAATTCGGCTGGCCAGAACCAGTCGCAGCGGCCGTAGCCTTCCTTGCATCGCAACAAGCCGACCTCATAACCGGCGCCTGCCTAAATGTCGACGGCGGACAATCGCACAACCTCTTCTAAGAGATCAACCAAAAAAACATGCAATAAAAAAGCCCCGAGCAACAGCTCGGGGCTTTTTAGTATTCGTTCAAACTGCCCACATAAAGCCTATCCCGAATAGGGAGAGATAGAGGCAGGAATTATCACGAGTAGCCGAGTCATCCGTTGACGATTACGACTAACGCACTAATAATCTGGCGACAAGTCGTCTTACAACGCCTAGACCAAATCACGCCAACTACTTGATTTCTACAGTAGCGCCGGCATCTTCTAGCTTGCCCTTGGCAGTCTCTGCGTCGTCCTTAGAAACACCCTCAAGAACTGCCTTAGGAGCAGCCTCTACAAGGTCCTTAGCTTCTTTAAGACCAAGTGGAGTGATCTCACGAACAGCCTTAATAACTGCAATTTTCTTACCACCGATGTCCTTCAACACAACGTCGAATTCATCCTGCTCGGCAACAGCTTCTTCGCCACCACCAGCACCAGGCGCAGCAGCAACCGCAACAGGAGCAGCAGCACTCACACCGAATTCTTCCTCGAGCGCTTTAACAACGTCTGCAAGGTCTAGAACTGACATAGCTTTGATCTCTTCGATCAGATCTTCTTTACTTAGGGCCATTTCTGGTCTCTCCAAATTTTGGTCTCGAAAATATCCGAGAACTAATAATTACTAATATTTCGTTCACTCCCCTCATAAGTCCTCCCCCAGATGGGGAGCTAAGGGGAGAATGCGACACGACTCCAAGTGTGATAGCAAACACGAGTCCTACATTCACACTAACTAAGCAGCCTCACCGCTTTGCTGGTTATCAACGTGACGCTGAAGAACAGTCGCCAAAGCCCTAACAGGCCCATTCATAACCATTACCAATCCCGTAATAGGACTGTTCATCGAACCAAGCATCTTTGCGATTAGCTGATCCTTAGAAGGAAGTTTTGCAAGATCCTTCACCCGGTCAGCCGTCAAAACGACTGAATCGAGCATGCCACCCATGATGTTGATCGGAAGATCCTTATCAATGGTGTAATTCACAAAAGCCTTAGCAGCTGCAGCCGGGTCACCATCAGTAACCACAAACCCAATTGGGCCACCCATGACCTCTTTGAGTTCCGACCTACCAGCTTCGTCAGCAGCAATACGCGCAAAAGTGTTCTTCACAATTTTGAATCGCGCACCTTTGCTACGCAGTTCCTGACGTAAACCGGACATACCGGCAACATCAACACCGTTGTACTCTGCAGCAATAACGAGCGGCGACGCTTCGAAGATGTCCTTCATCTCCGCAACCGCAGCTCTACCTTTATCAGTTGGCATTCGACCTCCTATCTGGACCCCATCGACAAATAACTGGCTAATAAAAACCAATAAAAAACCCCGGAACCTAGTCCGGGGGAAAAATGCATTCGTCGTAAGACGAAAACTACACGTTCAAACCTCGGATGGCGCCTAAAGCATTACCCCGTTCAAAACGGGACCAACTGTCTGCGGTCGCAGTATTCAACTGTATGGGATCAATTCTAACTCTAAGACCATCCAAATTGCGAATTAATCTTCAAGTGCCATCCTGCCCCAAGCAGATCAACCACACCCAAGTGATCCTGAACTATATTGTCATAAATACCTAAGAACCTCGCTCCCCTAACATTAGGATATTTAAGTAAGGACGACGCGGCAATCAACGCTAACCTCAAAAACAAAAGCGACCATCGGCCCAAATTCGCTAGCCCTGAGCAAAATAGACAGAGTTAAATATCTAAGTAGTACGAAATATCCACCCACTATCCAAAATCTCAAAGACAAAAAAGTCCTGAGCATAACGCCCAGGACTTTTCATATTCACAATCATTTATTTCCAGCACTACTACCTTCCAAACGGAAGGGGTAGAGTAGGAGAACTGAGCAATGCTCAAGTCATCCGAAGACGCCATGCACGATAACGCTAGCTGTTCTGAGTAAGAGCCTCAAGCTCGGATTGATCCAGTAAAAAGCTAGGCCCCATAGTCGTGCAAAGAGTTACCTTCTTGATCAGTGGACCCTTCACACCTTCAGGCTTAGCCCGAAGAATCGTCGAGTAAACACTCGTAAGGTTATCCAAAATCTGATTCTCTTCAAAGCCAACCGTACCAATACGAACGTGAATGTTTGCACCACGGTCCAAACGAATCTCGGCTCGCCCCTTCTTAGAACTCATAACAGCCGCACCCATACGTTCAGGCTGAACAACAGTTCCTGTACGAGGGTTAGGCATCAAACCTTTACGACCAAGGTAACGCCCCAGCTTACCGATCTTGCCCATCTGATCAGGAGTAGCAATAGCGACATCAAAATCGCTCCATCCACCCTCGATCTTCTTCACTATCTCGTCATCCGCAACAAACTCAGCACCCGCATCAGTCGCAGCACGAGCCGCATCACCCTGAGCAAATACCAAAACACGAACATTCTTACCAGTACCGTGAGGAAGGTCAGCAACCTCACGAATCTGCTGATCAGAATGTCGAGGGTCAGCGCTCGTCGAAACGTGGAGCTCTACCGCCTCAGCAAATTTCGTCTTGGAAAACTCTTTGGCAAGAGCAACCGCTGAATCAGGCGAATGAGCCTCAAATCCAGCCGCAGCAGCCGCAGCGTTATAACGTTTTCCGTGCTTAGTCATCTCGTAAAACCTCTAGCCGGTAAACTAGGCTCCCCCTAAAACGGGGTTCTTGCGCCCAGTCCGACAAATAAAAAATCACACCAGTTCCACAAAAGAACTAGCCAGTAACTTCTACACCCATACTTCGGGCGCTACCTTCAATAATCTTCATCGCAGCATCAACATCATTAGTGTTGAGATCAGGCATCTTCACCATAGCAATTTCTCGAATCTTAGCCTGAGAAATCTTGCCCGCAGTCGTAATACCAACCGTGCCAGAACCGCTAGCAATACCAGCAGCCTTCTTAATCATGTCCGAAGCGGGCGGAGTCTTCAGTTCGATCGTAAACGATCGATCTGCGTAAACAGTCAACTCAACAGGAACAATATTTCCAGCGAGAGAAGCAGAACGTTCGTTGTATTCCTTAACGAACTGCATGATGTTGACACCGTGCTGACCAAGAGCAGGACCAACAGGAGGAGCCGGAGTGGCGCCACCAGCAGGCAATTGCAATTTGATCATGGCTGTTACTTTCTTAGCCAACTGAACGTTCCTTCATTACTAATCCCACCAAATAAAAATAACGGCAGGGATTTACTACTAAATAACTAAGACTTCTCTATCTGTAAGAAGTCCAATTCAACCGGCGTATCACGCCCGAAGAATGAAACATGCACACGAATCTTTCCGCGATCCTCAAACACCTCATCAACAGTGCCCATAAAGTCAGCGAAAGGACCATCCTTGATACGAACCGATTCACCAGACTCGTAACCCACACGAACACGTTGAGCATCCGAGGTCATCCGGCTCATAATTCGATCAACTTCCACATCTTCCAGTGGAACAGGCTTAGGGCGCTTCTCACGCTCATCCTCAGCAGAAATAAAGCCCGTAACACCAGGAGTGTTCCGAACAACGTACCAACTCTCCTCGTCCATAACCATCTGAACGATCAAGTAACCTGCGTACATCTTCTTCTGAACAGTCTTACGTTCGCCCTCTTTGATCTCTACCTCTTCTTCGGTAGGGACAACCACGTTCAAAATCTTGTCCTTCACGTCCATTGTGTTGATCCGCTGCTCAAGATTTTTCTGAACGCGGTCTTCCTGACCCGAATACGTGTGAAGAATGTACCAACGAGCACCAGTGCTGCCCGCTATGTCGCTGTAAGAAGTCATAACTAAGTTCCTGAAATCAAGGAAATCAACCGAGCGAAACCCATATCAACAAAACCGAGGAATAATCCGATAGTAGCCGACAATGCAATCACCATCACACTAAGGCGTGTGGCCTCCTGACGAGTAGGCCAAGAAACCTTTCGTAGCTCAGAGAAAACCTCACCAAAGAAGCGGAAGATCGAAAATCCTCCAGCCCCCGAGACGCCTGGTCCCGATGTACTGCGTGCTGGTGTTCGTGCCAACTCAGATCCTTACCTTTTCTCTCGAAACAACGTCACCTTACGGTCAACCGGGCAGAACTTCTTGAGCTCAATACGGTCAGGCGTGTTTCGGCGGTTCTTTTCAGTGTGGTAGTTGTATGCCTTGCACTCAGTACAAAGCATGTCTACTAATGTGCGTACCGCATTCTTCTTAGCCATTGTTACGCTCTACAAATCCTATCGGCTGCACACAACCCACCTAAGTAAGTCACCACAACCAGTGAAGGGCAAAAGCCCAAATCATTCTGGAATTTCACGATCCCAGATAGTCGCGTCAACGCCCACTAGAAAACAAGTGGGCGTTGAAACATTATTTCTTGGAACTAGTCCAGAACCTCAATGATGACACCCGATCCAACAGTTCGCCCACCCTCACGGATAGCGAATCGAAGGTTCTCTTCAAGAGCAACTGGGTACATAAGTTCCAACTCCATGACCTGGTTATCACCAGGCATGACCATCTCGACACCTTCACCCAGGTTGATTGAACCCGTAACGTCAGTAGTTCGAATGTAGAATTGAGGCTTGTAACCAGGGAAGAACGGCGTGTGTCGCCCTCCCTCGTCAGCAGTCAAAACATAAACCTGAGCCTTGGCCTTGGTTGAAGGTGTAATCGATCCTGGCTTAGCCAGAACCGCACCACGAGAAACATCTTCTCGCTCAATACCACGAATCAAGCAACCAACAGCGTCACCAGGAATACCCTCTTCAAGGGTTTTGTGGAACATCTCCACACCAGTAACCGTAGTTGCGACTGTCTTACCAAATCCAACGATCTCGATCTGGTCACCAGTCTTTACAATCCCACGCTCTACCCGACCAGTAACAACAGTTCCTCGACCCTTGATGCCGAATACGTCTTCGACAGGCATGAGGAACGGCAGCTCGGTTGGTCGCTCGGGGATGTCGATGTAATCATCAACAGCCTGCATGAGTTCACCAATCGACTTGACCCACTTGTTGTCAGGATCTTCAGCGTTCTCAAGAGCCTCAAGAGCAGAAACCTGAACAACCGGAAGATCGTCACCAGGAAAACCGTTCTTAGTCAGAAGCTCACGAACTTCCATCTCTACAAGCTCAAGAAGTTCTTCATCATCAACAACATCCGACTTATTCAAAGCAACAACCAGCTTTGGAACGTTTACTTGGCGAGCAAGCAGAATGTGTTCGTAAGTCTGTGGCATAGGACCGTCAGCGGCCGATACCACAAGAATAGCGCCGTCCATCTGAGCAGCACCAGTAATCATGTTCTTAATGTAGTCAGCGTGACCCGGGCAATCCACGTGAGCGTAGTGACGGGTATCCGTTTCATACTCTGTGTGCGTTGTCGCGATGGTAACACCACGTTCACGCTCTTCAGGAGCGTTATCGATATCTTCAAAGGCCTTCGCTGTAACGTTTTCTTGAGTCTGTGCGAGCACGTTGGTGATGGCACTAGTAAGCGTTGTCTTACCGTGGTCAACGTGTCCGATCGTACCCACGTTTACGTGAGGCTTACTTCGGTCAAATACTTGCTTTGCCATTTTTTCTCTTTACGCCTCCTATTACCGGAGGTCTCCTACCCATGCGCACTAAAGTTGGCGCTTATTTTGATTGGTGCTTAGCTTTGGAGCCCACACCGAGGATTGAACTCGGGACCTCATTCTTACCAAGAATGCGCTCTACCACTGAGCTATGTGGGCCCGATGATTCCCCGCATATGAGGTGCACCTAGAACTAACCCGTACTGTAATTCTGGTGCAAGGGACAGGATTCGAACCTGTGAAGCCGTAAAGCGGCAGATTTACAGTCTGCTGGGTTTAACCACTCCCCAACCCTTGCCCAAACAAAAACTTTACCACAGCAAAACAAAATTTCACTACGCGTAGCAACGATATTCGTAAGGGATTTTCAGGGCCATAAACTACGATCCGAACACGAGCCATTAAAATTGGAGCCCTTGGAGGGATTCGAACCCGCGACCTACTGATTACAAATCAGTTGCGCTAGCCACTGCGCCACAAGGGCTCCGACAGTTGTAAAACAACCGTTATTAACAGTAGCCACCAAAACCCGAATAGGTCAATAGATATAGAGACCGGCTTAGCGCAAGGCCTCTGGCACCGCAAAACGACTTGGTCGAGTGTCGCAGTTCGTCAACTACCGGCGCCACCGAATGGCTTAGTCATATGTCGCTGCCTCGTTAGTCGCGCTCATCACCGAACGAAGTACAACTAAAACAGTCGACGCCACCATTAGTTCAGCGATCAAATCCGGTCTAGTAACTGATGACAACCACCCGCACTCACTCATTCCACGGACAGCCGCGCATCGTAGCCTCATTCACTACGATCCGCATCACTTCAGCCAAAGGCAGCCCAGTCTCCTTGGCAATTTCGCGGCACGTCTCATATTCCGGCGCCGCCTGAGCGATCGTATCGCCAATACGCTTCAACTTCACCGGTACTTTACCCAGCGAAGTATCCACATTCACCACTTGACGCTCCGCCTCATATCGCATAACCGGACGACGACGCACACCTAAAGTCGAAGTCTCCTTAAGAATCAGCTCAACTGCCTCATCAACCAAATCTATACCCACCAAAACCGAAAGCATCGTAGCCGGTCGATTCTTCTTCATCTGAATCGGCGTAAACCAAACATCCAAACAGCCCATCTCCATCAGTTGCTCATGCACATAACCCAAAACCTCACCCGGCGAATCATCGATATTCGTCTCCAAAAGCATCAGCTCTGGGCGACGTCTGCCAAATCCACCTCTAGCCCAACTTGAACGACCTTGACCCAGCCACAACCCAACAACATTCGAAAACCCCTCTGGATCCCGCTGACCCGCGCCATATCCAATTCGGTCCGCCATGAACTCAACCGTCATGAACTCCGCTAAAGTCGAAACAATCGCAGCACCAGTCGGAGTCACAGCCTCACCAATCGGCTGCCTACCACCAGCACGTACCGGCGCACCTGCAGCCTTATAAATCGCAGCGGTCGCAATCGAAGTCGAACCCATCGCACCGTGACTACTCCCCGAAGAACCAGTCCCAGTCGGGAAGGCCGAAGCGTGAATATTGCTCACACCTAGCAACCGCATGCCGATAACCATCGAAGAAATATCGACCAACGTGTCGACAGTTCCCAATTCGTGCAAATGTGTTGACCCAGCCTCACCGCCATGCGCATCAGCCTCAGCGACTGCCAAAGCATCGAAAATCCGCTTGATAGAACGCTTGTCTGAATCTTCTAAAGTGGAATTTGCAATGGAAGAGTAAAAATCATCCCACGTCCGCTTCCGTTCACCGTCATCATCCAACACGACATCAACAAGGGTCGCCTCTAACCCACCTCGGCTAACCAACTTCTTCTCAAGGCGATACCCACGATCTGGAAACTTATCCAACTCAGCCTGAAGCTCATCCAAATCAAGCCCAACAGCCACCATCGCACCCAGCAGCATGTCGCCACTAGCTCCACCAATCATGTCGATATAAGCAGTTAATTCAGACAGGGTAGTGATCCTACGGAACTATCGGTTGGGGTTGGTAAATAGCGTCGCCGATAGGATACCAATTACTACCACCACCTTGGGGACTATCCACAAAGGTGAAGTATGAAGATTGAAAAGCAAACTACAGTCTCACTGTCACCATGTACTAATTTTCAAGTTCAAACGACCAACAACAACAACCGCATTCATCGATCCCCTTCCAAGCGTAAGGGCTAGGGCAGGAGACTTGGGACGGGTGGCCAAGTCATTCGACTATGCCCGGACCTAAATCACGAGCTACTTAGTCTGAGTACCCAAATCCCCAAGCGCTGCGTTAAGCCCACCGGACTTAAACCCCTTAGGCTCCATCTCCATCACCGCATACCCTGCACCCAGCACAACCGCCAAAGCCTCAACCCTAACGATCTCGAACCGATCAAAATCTACTACAGGAATCTCCACCCGCGCTGTCTCACCATAATGACGCACGCGTACAATTCTGAATCCAAGATCCCGCAAACCCTTCTCAGCCTTACCAATCATTCCCAATGCCTCAACCGAAACTTGAGTCCCGTAAGGAATCCTCGAAGAAAGACACGGCTGTGCAGGCTTATCCCAAGTCGGCAAATTCATCTTCAACGAAAGATCCCGAATATCCTGCTTGTTCATCCCGCTCTCGACCAAAGGCGAAACAACCTCGAAGTTCGTGGCCGCCTCCATCCCCGGACGATAATCACCTAGATCGTCGGTATTAGCGCCATTGGCGACCTTGGAAATACTCTCGTCACCGGCAACTTTATCCAAATGCGTGTACAGCTCGGTCTTGCAAAAGAAACACCGTCGACCATCATTCGCCAAATACCGTGGATCGTTCATCTCATCGGTATCAACAATCAAATGCCGCCAACCACGAGCAACCGCCAACTCAGCAGCAGTCTGAAGCTCCTCAGGAGCAACACTTGGCGATCTTGAAGTAACTGCCAAAGCCTTGTCACCCAACACCTCGTGAGCAACACCAGCAAGAAACGTCGAATCGACACCGCCGGAATACGCCACGATCAAAGCATCGTAACCATCGATCAACGCTCGCAGCTTCGCATCCTTCTCATCCAAAGACATCTTTATTTCAGGTCTCTTCAACTCAACCATCTTGAAAATACTTACCTACTGTCGCCCTGAATTAATTTTCAGGGTTAAACGTCCACGCTGACAAATCGATATGACAAATGATCTACGAACCATTGCCACGCTGCTCTATATCCCTCCTTCAGGAGTGAGTAAGGGAAGGTAGATTGCAGCGAGCGACCAAGTCGTCCGACGACGCCCGGAGCAAAAATTCCAAAAAACTCTACATAGAATTACTAACTTCTCTAGAAGGGCCCGAACCAGCCGCATCCACAGCAGGCTCCAAAGCGAATCTTACAGCCTCAGCAATGTTCGTAGGTCGCACAATCTTGACAGAACCCGCCTTACCAGTATCGCACGCAGTATACGGAATCATGCACGAATCGAACCCAAGACGCCCAGCCTCAGCAGCACGACGATCCGCCCTAGGAATCGAACGTAACTCGCCCGATAAACCAATTTCACCCGCCACAGCAATCGTATCTTTCACCGGTCTATCCATCATCGAACTAGCAATCGCCAATGCAATCGCTAAATCCGCAGCCGGCTCCTTAATATCCAAACCACCCGTCACGCTAATCACCAAATCGTGATTCGAAACCGGCAACCGCATATGCTTCGCCAGCACCGCAGTAATCAGGTGTACCCGCGACATCTCAACACCATTCGCAACCCGCCGCGGCGAAGCCAAAGTCGAATGAGTAGCCAACGCCTGAACCTCAACCGCCAACGACCTCGTCCCCTCCACAACCAACGCCACACACGAACCCGAAACAGCCTTGGTGCGCTGCTGAATAAATACACGCGAAGGATCGCTAATCCCAGTCAGACCCTCTTCGCGCATCTCAAACACACCGATCTCGTCCGTCGGACCAAATCGATTCTTAACCCCGTGCAGCATCCGAAGAATCCCACCCGTATCGCCACTCATATGCAACACAGCATCCACCTGGTGCTCCAACACCCGAGGCCCTGCGATATTGCCATCCTTAGTAACGTGCCCTGAAAGCATCAAAGCCGTATGACTCACCCGCGAAATTTCCGATAAGAACGCCGCGCACTCACGAATCTGCGAAACCGTCCCCGCAGGAGAATCCAAATCAGGATGAGTCGCCGTCTGAATCGAATCCACAATAGTCACTGAAGGCTGAAGTTCAGCAACATGCTCTGCAATCGTAAGCGCATCGCCAGTTCCCAACATAAAAACTCGATCACCCTTTACGCCCAACCGAGAAGAGCGAATCCGAATCTGCTCCAAGGCCTCTTCGCCCGTCGCATAAATAACAGTCCGGCCCGACTCCGCAATAGCAGCCGCAGCCTGTAAAAGAAGCGTCGACTTCCCAATCCCAGGATCACCCGCCAACAAAGTAGTCGAACCAGAAACAAATCCGCCACCCAAAACTCGATCCAACTCCTCCAACCCCGTAGCCATATGAGCAACCCCATCAGTAGAAATCGAATTCAACTCCACTGCACGGTGCATTCCATCTCCCGCGTATCGTGAGAGACCGAGAGGGGCAGATTGCGACGCGGAGCCGAGTGACAAGCGACCAAATCCGCCTCGGACGCCCGGAGCAATAACGCCCTCATGCGAACGCTCCGAACCAAAAATCTCAGCAGCCCGACTCACACGATCAATAATCCCCGGAGCCTTGCGCACCGACTCCGCACGAACAACCTTCTCCTCAACCGTATTCCACTCACCACACTCCGAACATCTACCAACCCACTTAGCGGTAACACGCCCACACCCACTACATTCAAATTGAGATTTAGAAGATTTTTTAGCCATGATGAAATTATGCCTGCTCTGATTCCTGATGACCAACTACCCCTGGCGCTATTGTCAATTGGGTATCTCGAACTCTATGAACATGAAATCTAGTAGTAGGCGGAAGATAAGGCGTCGGAAAGAGACATCACTGCATAAAATACAGATGATCACCTCTCAGTAATTGACCGCGCAGAACGTATCATCCGCATTTACCAATAGAAAGTCCACACCCACCATGCCAAACCCACTACAAACGCTCGCCAACACCGTCGGAGCACTCCTTACAGAGCGAAGCGAAACAATCGCCATCGCCGAATCATCCACAGGAGGACTCATCTCCGCAGCTCTTCTCGCAGTCCCCGGCGCATCCGCCTACTACGGCGGCGGATCAGTCGTCTACACATCACCAGCCCGCGAGCTATATCTGGGCATCAACTTCGACGATTACCCTGGAATGCGATCAGCTAGTGAACCATATGCAACGCTCCTAGCCGCAACCAGTAGAAAGCTGCTTAAAACAACTTGGGGACTCAGCGAAACCGGAGCCGCCGGCCCAACAGGCAACGCATACGGCGATGCCGCAGGCCACACATGCGTAGCAATATCAAGTGAAAATGTTAAACTAGAAGCCACCCTAGAAACAGGCGAAACCAACCGCGAAGCCAACATGCAAACCTTCGCCATCAAAGCCCTGGAACTCCTACAAAAAGCCCTCATCTAACAACAACCCATCTACCGTAGACAACACAACGTTGTCATCCCAATTTTGAATCGGAATCTCCGAAGTACAAAGTATCTGCTCTCTCACCTAAATACCATAAACCCTCACAAAAAAGGGAGTGCCCCAACGCTGAACGCTATTCGTACGGCTTCAAACCGGTTCAAGCATCGAGCCCTCAGCTAGCCAATAGAACCGCCTCAGTCGATTGACGAAGGCATCTTTACGCCGATTGTTTGACTGATGACTTCCATTGCCTGCCATGCTGTATCGCCCAATTGAAGAGAACCCTCACTCCGAAGCTTAGCCATCCTTCGTTGACTTCGTTCCCCCGGGTAAAAAATCTCGTCTATTCCAGGTTTTTTCTTTCCGCTCTTGACTCGATCCAACTCTGTATCCATCGCTAACTTAAATTCGTCTATAGGCCGGAATTCATCGGGATTAATCAGCCACAGGAAATGCCCCCAATCCGATCCAGACAATACATTTCCAAAAATATCTGACATAAGGGCTAGTCCATAACCACGTGCTCCGGCCATTGGTAAAATCAGGCTTGAACCAAGTTCGTAATCGGTAGCATTTGTTAGAGGGGTCCCGTCAGATTTCTCAACCAAGCCAGCAGGAATTGTTTGATCGTTCGTGGCGGCCTCCCATACCTTGGCAGCGGCAATCGAACTAGTTGCCATGTCGAGAATGTACGGAGCATATTTTCCCGCCGGGGCAGCGTATGCGATTGGATTGGTGCCGAACTTCCCAGTCAAACCTCCGGTAGGAGGAATTATCGGATGCCGAAAAGCACTGCAAGCAAATGCAATTAATCCTTCTTCAGCAGCACGCTGTACGTAAGGCGCAAGCGCAATTACGTTGCCTGAATTTCTTACGCTTCCAGCCGCCATGCCAACAGTATTCGCCTTCGCAATACTCTTTTCAACGGCGATATTCATACCGATTACCCCGCAACCGTCATCACCTTCAACAATCGTGGTCATTGCTGAATCTTTGATTACTTCAGTCTTGGGATCGGGATTAATGGTTCCGTTTTGATACCAATCAATCACTAATTTAAAAAAATACAAACCATGATCCGGGCTACCTCGAAGCTCGCTATCTAGAATAACTTCGGCTACTTGAGAGGCGTTTACGGCGGGTGACCCAACCTTTACTAGGGCATCCTCCATAAATTTCATGGCGTCGGTGATTGTGATTTCTGGCAATCAATTTCTCTTTTATTACGAATATTTTATAACGTACATCGATACGGCATTATTTTTTACAGACGTTGTTCAATTACTAACTCTAAGTTTCACCCAAAACAGTAACCTCATTCCAATTCCAAAAAGAAAAGGGAGAGCCGAAGCTCCCCCTTTTTAACAATCTATTCCGTCCACGAGTCACATAGTCACATTCGAACTCAATCTAAGCACTAGGGACTGGCTCTTTATCGTCAGTATCCGAATCACTCGAATCCGAAGCAATAGCCTTTGCCTTTGCCCGGCTCTTACTCTTCTTCTTAGGAGATCGAACAATAATCGCTCCAGCTTCGATATCGAGCTCAGCAGTATCACCCGCGCCAAACTCGCCTCTCAGCAATTTTTCCGAAAGCTGATCCTCAATCTCATCTTGAATCAACCTGCGAAGCGGTCTCGCACCCATCTTAGGGTCGAAACCATGCTCGGCGAGGTAACCACGAGTTGCATCGGTAATCTGCATCACCAGACCATGTTCAAGAACACGAGCCTCAACTTCTTTCATCATGATGTCCACAATTTCAAGAATGTGCGAACGCTCAAGCGGCCTAAACACAACAGTCGAATCGATACGGTTCAGGAACTCAGGCTTGAACCCATTTCGAGGATCCTTCACCGCTTCCAAAACACGCCCCTTCACCCGGTCGTAATCCAACGCTTCGCCATCAGTCTTACCAATATTGAAACCAAGACCACCACTCGTCTGAATCAAATCAGAACCTAAGTTCGAAGTCATCACAATCACAGTGTTCTTGAAATCAACTTTCCGTCCCCTAGAGTCGGTCAAGTGACCATCTTCAAATACCTGCAGTAAAATGTTGAACACATCAGGGTGAGCCTTCTCGATTTCATCGAGCAAAATGACCGAATAAGAACGACGCCTAACGGCCTCAGTCAGCTGACCACCCTCATCAAATCCAACATAACCAGGAGGCGCTCCAACCAAACGTGCAACGCTGTGCTTCTCCATAAATTCACTCATATCAAGTCGAATCATGGCATCCTCTTCACCGAAGAGGTACTCAGCAAGCTTCTTCACGCTATGCGTCTTACCAACACCAGTAGGTCCCAGGAACAAGAAAGCACCAATGGGGCGCTTCGGATCCTTCAAGCCAGCACGAGAACGGCGGACAGCCTTAGAAACAACCGAAAGAGCTTCATCCTGACCAACAACGTTCAGACGCAGAGCGTCCTCCATTTTGATCAAACGCTCTTTTTCTTCAACATCAAGGCGCATAACCGGAATACGAGTCCACATTGCTACAATTTCAGCAATGTCGTCTGATGTGACCTTCGCCTCACCAACGCCAGGGTTCTCTTTCTTCCACTCCGCCTCAAGCTGTTCAATTTTCGTAACAAGCTTCAGCTCACGATCACGCAACTCAGCAGCAGTTTCGTACTTCTGAGCCGAGATAACCTCGTCCTTCTCACTACGAACAGTCTCCAATTCCTTTTGAGCCTCACGAAGCTCCTTTGGAATCGTTGAATGCCTAATACGCACACGTGAAGCAGCCTCATCAATAAGGTCAATAGCCTTATCTGGCAACTGTCTATCAGCAATGTACCTATCAGCCAACGTAGCAGCCGTCTCCAGCGCCTCGTCAGTAATCACCAGATCGTGATGCTCTTCATACAGGTGCTTCACGCCACGGAGGATTTCCACAGTCGTAATAGCGTCAGGAGCATCGACAATCACAGGCTGGAACCTACGCTCCAAAGCCGGATCACGCTCAACATATTTACGGTAATCATCCTGAGTAGTTGCACCGACAACCTGTAGCTCACCTCGAGCCAAACTAGGCTTCAAAATGTTCGCCGCATCAACGGCACCCTCAGCCGCACCAGCGCCAACCATCGTGTGCATCTCATCGATGAACAACACACAGTTACCAGCCGCTTTTAGCTCCGCTATTACTTTCTTAAGGCGCTCTTCAAATTCGCCACGGTACTTAGTACCAGCAACAAGTGCACCCATATCCAAAGTAACAACGCGCTTACCCCGCAGCGTCTCAGGCACATCGCCCTCAATCACCATGTGGGCAAGCTTCTCAACAATCGCAGTCTTACCAACACCAGGTTCACCAATAAGAACGGGGTTGTTCTTAGTACGGCGACTCAAAATCTGAATAACGCGCTGGATCTCGCTATCTCGACCCACAACCGGATCAAGGTCACCGTCAGCAGCTTGTTTCGTCAGATCAACACCTAACTCATCAAGAGTAGGAGTGCGGCTAGTGCGAGCAGCAGGCTGCGATCCGCCACCACCAGTAGACTGACCAGAACTCTGGTTGGAAATAATACTGTTCGTCTCTTCGCGAACCTTCTCAAGGCTCACACCAAGACTCTCCAACACACCAGCAGCAACACCCTCGCCCTCACGCATGAGACCGATTAGTAGGTGTTCTGTTCCGATGTAGTGGTGATTCAGTCGTCGAGCTTCATCAACAGCAAGCTCGATAACTTTCTTAGCACGTGGGGTGAGACCAATCTCACCCGGAGTTGGGCGTTCGCCGCGACCGATTATAAATTCGACCGCGGAGCGAACTTTTACAAGCTCGACGTTCAGATTCGAAAGGACTCGTGCAGCAACTCCCTCGGTTTCCCTTACGAGACCGAGCAAAATATGCTCGGTTCCGATGTAGTTGTGGTTGAAGCGTTGTGCTTCTTCCTGCGCAAGGGAAAGAACCCTACGGGCCCTCTCCGAAAATTTTTCAAACCTGCTCGGCATATAGCGTCCCCCCTTAGGTCACTACAAAACTGCAGCCCTAAGTGCTATTCGTTATCTTCGAAAATATCTCCGAAGTCACCAATGTCTTCAGTAGGCTCCGCATCCTCAGATACAACAGCAACTTCTTCTGCCCCGTCCAACGTCTGCTTAAGGCTAAGACCCAAACGACGACGTTCTGGCTCAATTCGAATGATCTTCAACTCGAGTTCATCGCCTTCGTTGACGACGTCCCTTGGGTGCTTAATCACTTGGTGAGCAAGCTCACTAATGTGAATCAATCCTTCAATACCACGATCGATGCGAGCAAACGCACCGAAGTTAGCAAGCTTCGTCACAGTACCAGTAACCGTCTGACCAACCGAGAACTTAGTCTCGATATCATCCCATGGCTCAGGCTGCAATCGTCGCAAGCTCAACGCAATCTTGAGGTTTTCCCGGTCTACACGAAGAACGAATACATCTATCTCTTCGCCTACAGTTACTACCTCGTCAGGGCTCTTTACTGGCTCCCATGACAATTCGGAAATATGAATCAGGCCGTCCGCTCCACCAAGATCAACGAAAGCACCGAAATTAGAAATTCCAGCTACGCGTCCCTTACGGATCTCACCCTCAGTGAGTTCCTGAACCAAACGCATCTTCTGAATCTGCTTCCACGCCTGAAGCGCAGCACGTTCAGAGAAGATAGCTCGATTTCGACGTCGGTTAAGTTCAATAATCTTGAACTCAACTTCCATACCGATAAAGCCTTCCTTAGGCGGCTCGCCGCCAGGAACATAAAGCTCTCGCGCCGGACCAACAAGCTGTGAAAGCGGCACGAAACCCTGAACACCCTCAGACTCAACAACAGCACCACCACGGTTTGAACCAGTGATAACACCTTTGCAAGTCTCATTGTTTTCCATGGCTTTCTCAAGCACACGCCACCCCTGCTCACCTCGAGCACGGTCGATAGACAGAATCGACGACCCCTCGTTGCCTTCAGGATTCACAACGTAAGCGATAATCTCATCGCCAACGTTAAGTTCATCTAAAGTCTCACCAAGAGAACGCATCTCTTTAGTAGGAACGAAACCTTCTGACTTGTATCCAATATCAACCAACATGCCTTCAGCCTTACGGCTCATGACCTTACCGTCGATGATCTCACCACGTCGAAGAACCTTTGAAGGAAGGTACTCTTCCAACAAATCTTCCATCGTCAGTTCGCTCTCAGGCTTTTCAGCAACTGCAACTGCGGTCTCAGCCTCTGCCTCAACAGGTGCATCCTCGGTTGCAACTTCGGCCGTAGCCTCCGGTGCGGGAGTCTCTACAACTGCAGTTGGTTCAGCAACCTCTGGGGTTGCTTCTACTGCTACAGGAGCTTCAGTTGCCTCAGGAGCTGCAGCTTCAGTTGCTGCATCAGCCTTCGGCACGTCGTTATTCTGTTCCACAGGCGTAGTTACTTCAGTAACTTCTGCCTGACTATCTGGGGTGTCTGCTGTCGCCAATACGAAATCCTCGTTCAAATATTTTTCAAACTTCTAATGAAGTGCGATATCCCATTATATGAACAACGCAACTAAACCACAAAGCTAATTACAGAACAAAACTCCGAACCTTGAAGCTAGTCCTACACGCCACCCGATAATCATAGAGTAAAGCACTGTTTTTCTGCCCCATTCGACTTATAGAAATTTCAAAAAATCGGGGCGGGGATGGTGCGCACCGGAGCAGCAAAGCTTGCTCAACGTGTGCCCGCAACTCGTTGCTGCCAATAAATACACTGCCATAGCACTCGGCAGCCAAGACGGCCGCATGACGACATGATCGTCCCAGCCGTTTCAGGCGCCCATAGACCATCCGTCCACTGGATTACCTGAAGGCCACCCCTACATGTAAGCCATGATTGGAGTCGGAGTTACATACGATAAAAAAACCAATGGGAATCATATAAGTGGCGCTCGACATGGCACGCATCGGCAAAACTGTACAAGATTACGAATTTGAAAACGAATACCTGATCAACCTCCTAAAAGAAGTGGCAAACCTATGATCAGGCCACGAGTGTGACCATCGAAGTAATAGATCAAGTCATCGGAATTCCCTAACACGAATACGCCCGAATGTTCGAACCGTTCGAAATAATCCAGGACTCCCTCACCACCATCGAATGACTCGACCTCGCAATCTGAAAACCATCGTCGAAGCCCACAACCGTAGCATCACCTAGCACCGAACCGGCGCCAAACGAAACGTCAAATCTATCTTCCAAGTAACACTTCCCGTCGATACATAATTAGGTTCTCAACCTAAAGCTACGATTGCGACAAGTCCACCCTGTTGCGACATTCATCTCAGTAACGAACTCCAAGTGTTTAAACGTTATACGGAGTGATTGATCCTCCTCCCTTCGGGACAAAGGGCGAAGGAAGGTTTATGAGTTGGATAGATTCCGATGACACCCGGAGCCAACCGCATGCAACAGGATTATTCCCCTACTAGTAAAACCGTCACGCCGGCACCATAATCAACGTTTACTCTAAACGAACACCAGCACACCCAAGCTCTCACTCCAATGACAAACCCAAAGGTCTACATCGACGGCTCAGCA
>JAPKCH010000025.1 GCA_026421185.1 Dehalococcoidia bacterium
CGAACTCAGTATTTTCTGGCATTAATATCTCCTTATTGACGATAATACGCTGTTCACTAGTGTGCGAGTACGAATCTACGCACAATACACGAATACAAATGGGTTCTCACGAACTCTGCCGACTTAATAAGTGAATTGATAGAAGCTCGCTTAAATTGGGTCGAACCGATGAATATTTTTAGATCACTAATATAATCCCCACCGAACAGATTCGATCTGCTAGCATATCCGCCGAATTGAAAGATGGTCGTTGAGACTAGTCTTAGTTAAACCCTGAGAAGATTTAATGAGTTATTCCGATTTTGGACTATTGTAATTACGATTGTCGAACCTGTTTATGTCGATCTTAGCTTTTAACAAAAATGCGCCAATATTTGCTTTAGTACGCGCAGCAATTCCAGGCCTCGCATTTTGTGCTTTGGTCGGCATTTTAATTAATCAAGTAGACCGGATGGTTGACTCCCCGTACCTTGATGGCTTGTTGATTGCCTTGGTCGCGGGAATCGCAATCAAGAACCTTTACCCATCATCTACTTGGCATCATGCAGGATCAAAATTTACTGGCAAAACTCTCCTTGAATTCGCCGTGATGATCCTTGGTGCGAGCGTGTTTGCGCCCGATATCGTCCAATCGGGATTTGGCCTTTTCGCACTCGTAATCACCGGTGTTGCCGGCAGTATGGCAATTGCGTATCTCGTCGGGCATAAAATTTTAGGACTGAACCGTAAGCTCGCTGCTCTAGTTGGAGTCGGAAACTCAATTTGCGGGAACTCAGCCGTCGCGGTTATGGCACCTGCAATCGGTGCCCGCCCATCCGATGTAGGCGCTGCGATTGGCATTAGTGCGATCCTCGGTGCATCCCAGATATTGTTACTACAGTTACTAGTACCGATTTTTGGGTTGAGCGATTATCACTATGGAATTCTGGCAGGAATGGCCGTATACGCAGTGGCACAGGTATACGCAGCATCGGCAGTGGTGAGTGAAACTTCTGCATCGGTCGCAGTAGTCGTAAAACTCGGGCGAGTCTTATTGTTGACACCAGTAGTAATAGCAACCCAGATGTTTCAGAAAAGGCTCGCTCGAAATAATGCAATCGACGGTGCGCCCGATGTCGGATATACGACTCAGCGGCAAAGGGCCAAGGCTTACCTTTACGTGCCTTGGTTCTTGATCGGATTCATTATCTTTTCAGGCATACGATCAGTTGGCATCATTGATGAAGCGATGGGCTTACAGGCCCGTGACATATCAAAGTTATTGTTCACGATTGCTATGGTGGGTATCGGTCTAAGTGTTGATCTCAGGTCAATTGTGAGCGTTGGTCCACGTGTCGCATTGACCATCGTAGTTATTCTGACGTTCATGATCACACTCAGTATCGTTGGTGGTTCGTTCCTGCACGCTACATAAAAGAATTATGGCTAGGTCACGTCCCCTTATATTTCGGAGAAACGCCGACGAAACCACTCGCCCTGAAAGCGATTACAA
Organism: Dehalococcoidia bacterium; assembly: GCA_026421185.1. Classification (GTDB taxonomy): domain Bacteria; phylum Chloroflexota; class Dehalococcoidia; order Lucifugimonadales; family Lucifugimonadaceae; genus Lucifugimonas. The sequence continues at coordinate 1,493 of JAPKCH010000025.1, forward strand.
TTTTCGCAGCAGCATGTAAACGATATTGCTCAATCGCACCTGTCCTGAAAAAGCAAGCGAAGTCGACATCAGAAGCGAACGCCAAAGTCACCAATTCAATTCACTGAATAATAATATCCGGAACGAATTTGGCAGATAGTCCACAGAACCATGTTCATCGAGCGGTCAAAGTCAAGATTAATATAGTTTGGTGATCCCTGTGGAGAACCATGGGCCTGCGAAAAGGCAGTCTCTATAGTTGGAATCTCGCCCATCTACCCATACGTAAATTCAAGCCGAGCGAACTCATATCTCGGTACAGTCCTTCGCTATTTAATCGTGTGCTCCGGCAGAATAAAAGTTTGCCGTATAACCCAAAATAAAATTAGCGAAGATACGGAATCGTTCGTGGACCTTCCGGAAGCACGCACACCGTTGCACCATCTCCATAATCAGCGAGTAATCGAGCCACCGTCGATTCGATATCGTGAATCGGCTCGATGTGGGCCATACGGAGTTGCTCATCGGTTAACCCGTCCGATTTCATAAGGACGGATGCCATTCGTTGAATCCGTGACTGAATCTGCACTTGCCACTGATCAGGCGTCGAATAGCCCGGCTCGTGAATCATCTCTTCCAGCGCCTCAGGTGAATTCTGAGATGCAAGAATTTCACCGTATCCGCCGTGATCAGGAAGACCATCTCGACACTCGGCGACGCAGATTATCGTGCCGCCTGGTCGAACAATCTCCGCGGCTGCGGACATACCTTTTACGGTTTGGTACAAATTTTGATCGAGCGGGTAACCCGAGTTACTAGTAATCACAATATCGAAGACGTTTTCTATAGGCTGCATCGAGGTTTCTTTTACCTTCAAACAGGCCATTTCGTGCATAGCAAACAAATTACCAGCAAATGCTCCAGTAATTTGATGTTCTCTATTCAGCGTTACATCGACTGCGAAATCCACGCCTGTCGCCTGTGCAATAGCGCGCACATCGCTGTGAATTGGGTTCCCCTGAGTAACACCCCACTTCGCCATCGGATGACCGATTCTGCTGGCGTTGTGCAGAGTGAGAACGGTTTCGATACCGGCTAAACCCGGTGCAACCATTTTGGGACCACCGCTGAAACCTGCGAAAAAGTGCGGTTCAACAACACCCGTTGTAATTCGAATATCTGCAGCGACCCATTCCTTGTTTAGCGAAACTGGAACGCCATCGCCAATTACACCCAGATCCACTAGGGTCGAAGGATCGCTGGCAACGTGATTTACCACGCGATAAGTGTTTACTATTTCGTGCCCCAGCATCTGTTCGAGTTCTTCGGGAGTATTCGAACGATGCGTGCCAGTGGCGATCATAATTAGCACATCTTCGGGAGTGGTAATTCCTTCGAGTTCCGAGATAATCGCACCCACAGCTTCTTTTCTTAGCTGCGGCCTTGTGACATCGCAGACCGATATTGCAACGCTCTGACCACGTTGCACTATTTCTCGCAACGGACGGGACGCTATCGGTTCTTTTATGGCTTTTTGAATCGCCGCTACAGGATCTACAATTTCCGAATCGTAGATTGGGTTTATGACAGTTGTTCGGTCGTCTGGCAGTTCAATCCAGAGCTTTCCATCGCCGTACTCAAGTCCTACTCGCACTACGTTCCTCCTTGCTAATCCCGCATTCCAACGACTACTACGCGATATTACGGCTCTGCACTAGCGTTCACGTAGTGCGCTCTGCCAGAACTCAACGCTAACCGCAAATTAAAGTCGATCTAAATATATGATTCCTCACTGTATTTAAGTCACTAATTCGGTCATTAGAGTCGACCAGTTATATCTGAATATATTCCTTTGTATGGATGCCGAATGTTGTTCGCCATCTCTGGCACAAATTCTCAAATAGTTTCGTGACTCATCGAACGGTGTCACGAATCGATTCGCTGACTCGAACTTAGCGAAACAGAGCATTGAATAGCAGCGTTACTTGATCGGTTTATGATCTTCCTCGATACGAGTCTTATCTTGTGCCCTAAGTGGTGACAGATCTGTTGTTGGGTTACGCAGTTATGGTCTGTTTACGATCATTTAAATAGTTAAAAGCATCATTGCTAAACTCACGAATAATAACAAGGGACGATATGATTACGGGTCCGTCTGATTATCAGAACGGATCTTATTAGGATTACGACTCCCATAACTTTTGAGGACAAATATGACCCAATACCTATATCAGGCCGCATACACAGCTGAGTCGCTAGCCGCACAGATTAATAACCCCGCAGATCGACTTGTCCAAGTCGGGGCCATGATCGAACAATCAACGGGAGGGAAGCTTGTCGGTGGAGGCTATTCCTTCGGGGATTACGATATCGCAGTAATCATAGAGGCAGACAACGTTACGACTATGGCCGCAATCTCAGTTGCTATAGCTTCTGGTGGTGCGATCAGATCAGCAAAAACTACTCCACTTCTCAGTGGTGACGAATGGGTTACTGCTTTGAATCAGGCAGCATCAGTCACGTACACGCCAGCTAAGTAAGAGGACATGGTTCTCTAAGAATCATCAGCCCTCGACATATACCGTTTTGGGCTGATGGTTTCTGATGGACGTCTTTACATAGTCAAAGCATGGTGGGTTTCACTAATACCCGGACTTGCGATAGGCATGCTGGTTGTATCAATTACACTGTTGGGGGACTGGCTGCGTGATCGGCTTGATCCTCAACTAAGGCAGGTTCAGTGAGGAGCAATAACGCAAGTTAATGCTCTAACTGCGCAATCGGGTCTCAAGCTGTGGTTGAATCCATGCAGAAGATATCCGTCGACTCCGAACACGACCGAAATTGAGCGTAGGAACTTGAGAATACAGAGTCTGACAATCGGTGATCAAAGATCGCATTGATCGAAAGATTATGGAGCTTCAGATACTAGAACCATGCTCTTGTACCACTAGTCTGTCCTAAGTGAAATTACAGAATTATCGCCGCCGTAAATAAATTCGGCATTGTGCTTAGGTTCATAACCGATCTCACGGCGGGTCGTTTCGATATCAAACACGTTGTAAGTGTTATCTGAAATCACATAGTAGTGAGCGCTTGGCCGGAGCTTTCCATCACGAGCCGTCTTGTAGCAAGCATCGACAAATCGTGATGAATCTTCCTGATGACACCACACGGTGAAGTAGGATATTTCATCTTTTTTACCATTGGTAGGGTTAATCCCACCCCATCGAGCGGCAACTGCGTTTTGTCCCTCAGCCCCTAAACGATGGCACCAGGCTTCGACATAAGCCTTCTCGACGCCGTAATCACCTGTTGGGCATGGTTCGGTCATCACTGATAGCGGTGTGGGCCACGGGTCAACTTCATCGAATCTACGATGTGCTATCGGAGAGTTATCTTCTCGGGTGTACCCATAATATGCCGCCCCGGTAGCATGCACCGAACTTGAACCGATCACCACGGCCTCTGGGCATACATCCCTGATCGCCTTGAACACCCGGTCGGTCATAGCGTTCATATCGCTGAGCGGATCTTTTCTGGCGAGGTAGACGACGAGATCTCGACCTTCAAGAGCTTTACGCAAATCAGCATCGTCTTTTGAAGCGTCTAAGTCGACAAACTCGCGTTGTGCTTCAGGATCGGTTGCCTGATCGAGTGATCCCGGCAAATCAGCCGAGGTTACCCGATACGCCGGATCAAGCTTAGGCAGGTAAGTTCGAAGCCCCGCACCTATAGTCCCTTTTCCGCCGATCAATAACGCGTCGATCAAGTTCATATTCCCAGTGACTATTTTTGACCAAAACCGATCAATTACTCTGACCGACCGGCGCTATGATAGCTCTGCCCCAAAATCAATGAATCATTTTATGAATTTGTGTATCCAAACTGTCACCAATATTAACCAGGCTACCTTTCAAAACAGAGGAGACTAGAACATGGCATTCAGGTGATGTTTCACCACTCTGAACTGTTACGTTCCTTGTGGTCTGCGGCAAATTCGTAATGCAGTCGTTCACAGCGTACATGCCACAAATCGGTAATTCTATTTACACTCTTAGTGAACTAGAGGTGTTTAGATATCTCGCAAGAACGTAACGTCTTGCGCGAACGCTTCCTCTTCGCCTCCGACTATATCGATCTGACCGCGGCCTTTCACAGCCTGTTGCGATCCATCACGTTCTGGCTCTGCGTACTTATCGAACCACCGCTGAAGCTCGTTTTTCATGTACCGAATGATCGACCGGAACGCAATATCGTCGATAGCGTTTGTTACTTCATTCGGGTCGTTCGCAAGATCGTAGAATTCGTGCGGTCCATCCGGGTATCGGTGAATGTATTTCAGTGATTTGGTACGAATCATGCGAGTCGGACCGTATTCGTCGAGTACAACAACAGAGCTATCGTCCACTTCAATTTCGCCATCAAGAACGCCTGCGAAACTCTTGCCGGGCAGCGAATCTCTGACGTTCCCGATCGTGTATCCAAGTCGTACGTAATCGAGAATAGTTGGCATCAAGTCGTAGTGACTCAATAGGTTCCGCTCGACACGGCCTTCTGGCACATGTCCAGGTCGTGATATCAGGGTTGGGACCTTCACAGCGGTGTCGTACATGTTCGCCGGGTAGGTCCCATTGCCCTTGCCCCAAATGCCATGATGGCCCATGCTCATTCCGTTATCGCCAGTGAAGACGATTAGCGTGTTTTCTCTAAGGTCGTTCTCTTCCAACCAATCGATCAATCTACCGATGTTTTCATCCATCGAAGTTACAGCCGTGAAGTAACCACTGAGAACTGCGTGGCGTTCTTCAGGGCTACTTCCAATACTTCCAAATGCTCCCTCTTTGTGAAGTTGATCGGGATGAATCGGATCCCAACGAACCGATTCGAATTTGCAATTGTTGAAGTAGTCGTCGTAAATTTCACTCGGATGCTGTTCACGTCCCCACGGAGCATGCGGGGCTGTGTAGTGAACGTTTATTGAGAACGGTTTATCTGATGATTTCTGGCCGTCTAGATAGTTGATAGCGTTATCGGTAATTACATCGCTGAAGTAGCCGTCCGATGTGTACGGCTCACCATCTGTAAACATTGGTGCGTTGTAGTAATCGCCCGATCCGCTGGCGTGCACGTTCCAGTACGCAAACCCGGCTTGAGGAGTTGCGGAATCGCCGATATGCCACTTACCGCTCAGCGCAACATCGTAGCCGTTGTCGGAAAGAATTTCAGTGTAAGTTGTGCGACCTTCGAGGTACTGAATCGTTTTGCTATCACCTTCAACATTTACACCGTTGCCTGCCCGCAAGAAATCCTGAACACCGTGTTGGGAAGGGATTTGTCCGGTAAGAATCGATGCACGTGCTGGCGAACAAACCGGTGAAGCGCAGAAAAAGTTCTCGAATCGAATGCCTGTTTCAGCAAGGCGATCTAAGTTGGGGGTTCGTATCTCCGGGGTACCTGCACAGTTCATCGCCCATGCGCCCTGATCGTCGCTCAGGATGAACACAATGTTTGGTTGTTTCGGATCATTGCTCGCCACGGTAGCTCCTAGTTCAACTCAGTCAGTGAGAAAGATGAAAAAGAGAATTCTAGCTGTGAACTGGTCGATGTTGTCGTTCCAAGGATTGTGCGACGGGTGAATCTACACAAATATCCATCAACGATTTTCTACATTGTTAGACTTTTGAGGTAGCGAACATATCGTTACTCAATAGTGTCGATTAGGCCCTGACAGTCCTCGATCTTGATTTCGCAAAGCAAGATTATATTTCCGACGATAGCGTAAGCCGAATAGCTCGTTCGAGTCGAACTGATTCCGCCCGAAGCGAATGGAGCTGGCTTTCTACGCCCTGTCGCTACATCAGCAATATCCTGCCCACTACCAATTGCTGATGCTTGTGATTCGTAAACTCGAACCTCAACGTCTCGCTGGTTGTAAAAGCCATACCAAACGCTTATTGCATCGGGCAGCGTTTCGGGAGATAACTCTTTTGATTTTTTCCACCCTGCTGTAGCAATATCATCCACAGAGTACACACCGCTCGATTGAAGAATTTGAATGGGATCTTCTTCAAGGCCGGTAACAGGTGAAATATTGCTAGCCGAATCATTCTCAGTTGCACCACATCCAACCACTGTTAGCAGCATTAGCAGTAGCACCGTAAGATCGATCAGGAACTTCCGAATAGTCATGGTCTGGCAGTATAAGCGAAAGATGCCTTGCTGTAATTTTATCGGATATAAATTTCGTTGCTTCCAAAATATCGCCTTACGGCGATTCATAACTTCCACTAAAATGACCGTCGTTTATCGACATATACGGCTCATTATGCTGCTCAAATGAAATGGGAAGACCAGAGGCTATATCGCTCATATTTTGTCGATATACCAGTGTCTCTGGAAACTCGATCAACGTTCCGAATAGGTCGAATAAAACAGTTCTTTACATTCTTGATTCTTCGCAACATTTCCGAAACCTTGCGCCCAAATTCGCTCATTAACATGTAAATTAGCCGCATATTTCCATCATCACAGTTGCATCCAGTAATGAACGACAGGAAAAACACATGAAAAACGAACGGATAGGATTTGTCGGACTTGGCATGATGGGTCTGCCTATGGCGCGGAACCTCGTTGACGACGGTTACGCAGTTACGGTGTTTGATCTCAACGATGTGACGGTGAATCTAGCGAAGGAATTCGGAGCAACATCCGAGGATTCAGCTGCTACCGTAGCTTCAAAATCCGACATCGCCATCACAATGGTTCCAGATTCTGAACATGTTGAAGCAGTGATCGCTGGGCCAAACGGAATCCTCGAAGGACTCAATGCTGGCTCGGTAGTTATCGATATGAGCACCATCGATCCCGAGATCGGCAAGAAGATGGCTAACTTGATCGAGGCTAAAGGTTCAAGCTTCATCGATGCTCCTGTCACGGGTGGTGTTGGCGGAGCCGAAGCCGGTACGCTTTCTATCCTCGTTGGTGGAAACGCCGAAATATTCGAACGAGCACTGCCGGTGCTGAATGTGCTGGGTGGCGACGTTTCTCATATGGGTCCTGTCGGATCAGGTCACACGACTAAGATCGCCAATCAGCTAATCGCTGTAGCAACTCTCGCTGGTATTGCAGAAGCATTTGTACTTGCCAAAAAATCAGGTCTCGACATGCAAGCGTTTTTCGATGCTGTAAAAAATGGGGCTGGAAGATCTTGGGCCCTCGAAACGCTTGGTCCTAAAATTCTTGAAGGCGATTTCACCCCAGGCTTCATGGTCAAGCACATGCAAAAAGATCTGCGTCTTGCAGGTCAGTTGGGGGCCGACACTGGAACGGCTTTGCCCACGAGCACGTTGATCGCACAGCTTTACCGATCGGTGCAGGCAGACGGACCAGAAGCAACGAGCCAAGGACATCAGGCGTTGGTGCAGGCTATTGAAAAGCTGTCGAACGAGCAGGCGCGGATCTAGTATCCTCTGAGCTAGAGGTCGTCGACTCTCTTTGCCATTTCAAAGTCAGCGGCGACAATGCCCCCCTGATCGTGACTCCACCAAGTCACGGTCACCCGTCCCCACTCGGTCGTTATTCGTGGGTGATGATCCTCCGTCTCGGCGACTGCACCTACACGAACAGTGAAGTTCAGCGCTTCGCCAAAATCGTCGAAATTGAACGTACGCCGGAGACGTTTCATGTCTTCTTCCTCGACTATTACCCAACCAGATACTTCGGGTAATAAGGTCGCAATCTCTGACTCAGTTAATCTCGCCATCGTATTCTCCCAATCGTTCTCGCTATGATCTATTTGTTCCCAATTATCGGCAGCACTATATTTGAAGCGTGATCCCTTTCCGTATAGACGGTATTAGTCGTTTTCTGAGTTCGAGTATGTCGACCAATTGGTTCGCCTGTATTCGGGTTCACGTCGAACCTAGGGAAGTTACTCGATGATATATCGAGCCGAATCCTGTGGCCCTTAACAAACCGGTTCGACACTGGCGGTAGTTCGATTTGCACTTCGTAAATCTCGCCCGGTGTCATAAGTTTTTCTTCGTCGTAACCTTCACGGAATCTGGAACGTCGAATCGAATCTTCGAGTGGTAAGTGGAAGCCTTCGGGGTACTCGTCGCTTGGTGGATATACATCGATTAGCTTCGCAGTGAAATCGGTATCGGTTGCATCAGACGATATCCATAAATTCACCATGATAGAACCTGTAATTTCTAAATCTGTGGCGAGTATTTTCGTTTGAAAAACGTTCACATCTTTACGGTCAGAGAGCAATGCAGGAGTATCAGATGGACGTGTTTTGGACACAACTGTCGACTCTCGCTCTTTTTGATGAAGCGGTCCGTCAGGTATCAGCGACCGCATTCGCGCTCGTTGCGGTACGTAGGCTGCATCAAGATTATCTGGAAGAACGACCCACTCGTAGAAGCCGGTTACATTGCCACTAATCGATGGCACCGGATTTTCAGGATCATGTTCCCAAGTCGTCACACCAGCAACGGCATCCGGGTTAGAAACGCTTAATTCCCCACCCTGAGATAAGTAGTACACCGTGTCAACAGCTCGCTTCAGTGGCCATTCCTGTTCTACACGCCAGCCACCACCGTGATGAATTCTTCCTGCTGTATCGATGGAACCATCACCACCACCCATAACGAAAATACGCACAGGATCATCGTCTTCAACGCCCGTTTCGATTCCCTTTAGCCATCGATCGAACCAGCGGAATCGCTCTGCATTGAGCACTTTGTCGCCCCAGTTCGCAGATTCACCAAAATCAACATCGCCGACAAACGATGCGCCTTTGCCTCGCATCGACACGTGATTCCAAGGTCCTAAAATGAGTCGCTGTGGCGTAGTGTTTTTCGCAGTCATGTGAGCGAACTGCTCTGACGTTTCGGCAGCGAAAGGGTCGTACCAACCCGAGCTGTAAACAGCTGGAATATCAGCCATACGATCATAGTGCTGGGCATGATCAAGCGATTCCTGTTTCCACCAATCTGTGTACGAACCGTCTTGGTAGTAGTGCATCAGCACTTTTTCGAGATTCGGCACTACAGATATCGGAGTTTCACCTTCTTTGAAGGGTTGCTTCCAAATCTCCTCACGTAATCGCTCAGCACCGCGCTCGATGCGCTCGATCGCCGTTGCATCTCCGGCGATTTCTTGAGAGTCATAGCCGTGTAGGTAAAGCGCACCATACATGTGTAGTGCCATCGCACCACCTTGACGAACTTCCCATCGGAATGCGTTTGTGGGGGCGACATCCACCCACAGTGCGGCTAGGTGCGGTGGTCGGTACAACGAAGCCATGTTTTGAACAATACCGCCGTGCGATGCCCCGACCATACCTACCTTGCCATTGCACCAGTCCTGTGCAGCTGCCCATTCAATGGTGTCGTAGCCGTCGAGTCCTTCTTTTTGGTTCGCAGTATGGAAATAATCACCGGTCCCTTCAGAATCGCCGCGACCTCGTAGGTCTTGAAGCATCACAACGTAACCGCGGGGTACGAACGCATTCGCAACAGCTTCGATCCAAATAACCGGGTTCGCCTTGTCATAAGAAGTCCTACCAACAATCACTGGAAACCGACCTTCAACAGCGTTTCCATTTTCATCGGCAGGACGGTAGACATCGGTCGCAAGTCGAACACCGTCTCTCATCGGGACCATTACGTTGTGTGAAGAAACCATTCCAAAATTCGGTAAGTCAGTCATCGGTCTACTTATTGCAACGCTAACAAGATTGATTGCCAGTATACGAACCAAGCCCAATATATCCGGGTAAACCGAGATTAATCGAATCGGAAAAGTTTTAACATATCCAAAATCCCGCTATCACCGTGTGACCCTAATTATCACCCCGCTGATAACTACTGACTGAATTCGGCGGTGCTTTAGTGAGCGTATTCCTAACATTACCACTACGAATTAGATATCTGTTTTCAATTCAAAGTGCCCCTCCAAGCAGCCGTTCTCGGTGAGTGCACACTGCTAGGGATGTACGGCTACAGAAATCTGGGCAAGACCTCATACTGATTCAAATCAGCAGACAGGGATTAAGTCTCCTGGAAACCTGAATGCCCGAGAGACGCGCACTCGATCGATACATACATATAGATTCAGATTTGAATTATTTTCAGTTCTACTTACCGATAATGCGTAATATTCGAACCTAACGCGTCCGACACGACGCACTGAGACAAATCGAGGTAACCTGTCAAAGAATTGGGCTAAAAGTCCGAACCAGATCACTGCAATCACAGGTGGAACCATAATGGCGTTGGACAAACAGCAACTCGTAGAAATGTATCGGCGGATGTGCCGCATACGATATTTCGAAGAAGCAGTGATCGAAATTCACTCGTCGGGTGAACTCATTGGACCTGCACATCCATACATCGGTGAAGAAGCCGTCGCCGTTGGGGCCTGTGCCGCTTTACGTGACACCGACCGAATCGCAGGTAACCACCGATCGCACGGGCACCCAATAGCCAAAGGTGGCGACGTAAACCGAGCGATGGCAGAAATTCTCGGGAAGTCAGACGGATATTGCAAAGGAAAAGGCGGTTCAATGCACCTTGCCGACTTCTCGATCGGCATTCTGGGCGAATCCGGCATCGTTGCGTCTTCTGTACCAATCGCCACCGGAGCCGCGCTTGCAGCGAAGCTCAGCAAACAGGATTTTGTATCGTTAGTGTTCTTTGGTGATGGAGCATCGAATCAGGGTGCCTGCCATGAGTCGATGAACATGGCATCTCTCTGGGATTTACCAGTGATATTCATGTGCGAAAATAATGGCTACGCAATTACCACCTCGTACAAAAATTCTGTCTCTGTAGACCACGTTAGCGACCGTGCTAGCGCGTACGGCATGCCGGGCGTATTGATCGACGGGCAAGATGCTATTGCTGTTTGGGAAGCTACTAATGAAGCTGTTCGGCGTGCAAGAGCGGGCGAAGGGCCAACGCTGATCGAAGCGATGACTTACCGATTTGAAGACCATTCGCTTGGTCTCGATAAAATTCGGAAGTCTGAATACCGCACACAAGAGGAAGTCGACGAAGCGATGACCCGCGATCCACTTCCAATTCACCGATCCGCAATGATCAACCAGGGGTTTGCGACCGACGACGAATGCGACGAGATCGAAGCAACCGTTCATACCGAGATCGAAGGTGCGGTTGAGTTCGCCCGTAACAGTCCATACCCTAAGCCAGAAGACCTCTACGAAGATATGTGGGCGACTCCCGTCTAGTATCAGCCAACCGTCCAGACTTACATATTCATCCGTAGAAATAGAACCAACAATGGCAACTAAAACCTATATTCAAGCAATCGCCGAAGCGACTATCGAAGAGATGGAACGCGACAAATCGGTTTTCACGATGGGAGAAGACCTTCGCCATTCCGTATACGGAGCGACCGCCGGACTTGTTGAGAGATTCGGCGAAGACCGTGTCCTCGACACTCCCTTATCTGAGAACGGGTTCTTTGGTGCAGCACTCGGTGCTTCGCTCTGTGGCATGCGTCCCATTGTCGAAACCGTGACCAGCTTCCTGTGGGTCGGCATGGACCAACTGATTTCTCAGGCTGCGAAAATGAGATATATGTTCGGTGGACAAGCCGAACTACCGGTGACTTTCCGAGTGCGAATGTTTTACGCACGAGGGGCTTCAGCTCATCACTCGGATAGAAACTACCCCGTGTTTATGAACACACCCGGACTCAAAATCATCTGCCCAAGCAACGCTTATGACGCTAAAGGATTGATGAAGACAGCAGTACGTGACAATGACGTCTGCCTTCTTTTTGAGGACGGAATTGCAATCAGTTCCCGTATGGAAGTACCTGACAATGCAGACCTCCCAAATGGCGAGCTCCTCGTACCATTCGGAGTCGCAAATATCGTCCAACCCGGTTCCGACGTTACGATCGTCGGAATAGCTGGTGGGGTGCAGCACGCCATCGACGCAGCTAAAGTTCTCGAAGCTGAAGGGGTGTCCGCCGAAATTATCGATCCTCGCACGCTAGTTCCGCTCGATAAGGAAACCATCTTGAAATCTGTAGCGAAAACAGGCCGATTAGTGGTAGTCGACCCTGCGCACAAAATGTGTTCGGCAGGATCCGAAATTGCATCGATAGTTGCTCAAGAAGGCTTTTGGGATTTACAGGCACCGATCCAAGTCGTTGCGTCAGAACAGGTAAACGTTCCTTATTCACCCGCTCTTGAGCCGCTCATATATCCAACACCTAGCAAAGTTGTCGCAGCAATACGAGAAGTGCTAGATTAACGATCTCGAACACTCGCGGTAAGTGTTACTACGCTGAACTTGCGATGTTCATCACATGGTGAGCACAATTTACATACGAATCCTACCGCTACTCTTGTAAGGAGCTATGAAAAACTAACGTGAGCGTGCTCAAACGTCCGTAAACAGGTTCTCATTATTTACTCGTTTAATTTTTTGAAGTATTCGGATCCCAATCGATCAATACATTGACCTTGCTTGATGAGGTTCTCTCTAATTTTGATTACGTTCCTTGGTTATGAACTTTAACGTGCAACATCAGCCTATCTAGCGCAATCATATTTGAATACAAATTCCGGGTCGTAACTATGCTTCACAAACTGAAAACTATGGTCCTTTTGCTGATTGCTGCAATAGCAACTATGGCACCAGTTTGCGTGTTGTCGGGTGGTGATACGTCAACGACTTCATCGACAATCGAGCTGGGCAGTAGAGCCATTGTTGAAGTTATTGGCGAGAACTCAGAAGTGCGAGTTCGACGGGTTACCTCTGATTCACTTGAACTTCAAGCGACGTTCTACAATTCGGAATTTGTTGATTTCTACACTCAAAGCCTAACTTCAGAGCCTAGCGAACATTTCATCATTTCAGCGACTACCAGCACCGGCGGTCAAACATCGGCGAATTCAATTATTGAGCTAGGTATTCCTGATGGAGTAAATTTGATTGTTAGAACGACCAACCGGCCGATAATTATCGCCGGAGCAGTTCTGACTTCTGGCGAACTTTCGACCACTAATGGGAAAATTTCGGTCAGAAATTCTACGGGGGATTACGACCTCGAAACGACAAATTCTGAAGTAACTGTTCAGGATGTCGATGGGAACGTGAACATTTCCACTACAAATGCACACGTTTGGTTTGATGGCCTGATCACCAAAGGCACCAACACAATATCGACGACCAATGGGGATATCGCTGTACGACTTCAGGCAGGTTCTGACGTTGCTGTTTCAGGCAGTACGCACAACGGCGAAGTTACGATAGAAAGCGGTGATACGGGCGTGACTAAGTATGGTGACAGAGCCACTCTTGAGCATAGCTTTACCGATGGTGTAGCGACGCTAAACATCACAAATGGTCCAGGTGCTATCCATATCAACCCAAAGATTATCTCAGTGTTTGATGAGGACCATGTCCAACCACAAACTTCCCGCTGAGCTTGAGAAAATTCTCGCTGAGAGTTTCTACATTCGTACAACTTTAGTACGTAACAATGGAACGCCTCGGACGATTGAAACAACGTTCGTTTGGGCTCAAGAAAACGGTGTGAACAAAATCATACTGTCTGGCTACCCGGGTAAAAGAGACTGGGTGGCGAGCATGGCACGTAAGGCACAAGTGACCGTCCATTCAGTAGAATTTGAACCGTGGTTCGATATTCCGGCAGAAGCACGGGTCGTGCGTAACTTGAACGAAAAACTACCAAAGATTTTCGCCTTCATTGAACACTGGGCGTTACGTCCCGGGTTTCCAAGAACCAAATTTAAGCTCTTGCTTGGAGCGGTAAAGATCAACCGGGCATTGGGACTACCGTGGTGGGGTCCGTTCATCATCGCAAAACGTATTTTCAGAGGAATGCCGTGTGTCGAAATAACGTTCACTGGCGATGCAGTAATAAGATCTGAAGGTGCGCCTCCGACGATGTCAGAGCCGCAAGACAGTCGGCCCTTTTAGGTTCGTTAGACCGAATCCGAAGTCGATTCTGAAGAACGTTCTGGAAAATTACCGTTCGTAGCCGATTCAGCAATTTTTCTAACTTCTGGTTCAAAGTCGTCTGAACTGGAAACCCACTTCAAGTACGGTAGGTCGTTACGGACCACTTCGATCAAACGCTCGCCTCGGTGCTTACCGAAGTTCATCAATGCGTCGCCTTCTTCGCTCCAGATGAACTTAGCTTCAGTATCAATCGCTGTGTCATCGATGCCTTTAGCCCAAGCGGCCAGATCAGTGGGTTTAGTAGGCACGTATGCCGAACTTTTGATCTCGCCTTGAATGATGGCAAACACGTTTCGAGCGCCCTGAGCATCGTCGATTGGCTCGAGTTTGGCCCCACCAATAAATCGTGAGAAAGCTGAAGCCAAATTTCGTGGCTCTAATCGGTGGAACACAGTCATTGCATCCACCACTGCCCTGCCATCGATTGCGAACGGGACGCCATTGCGTTCGAACTCTGCTTGTAGCAGTGGAAGTCCAAAACGCTCAATTCCAAATCCTGCCAAATCACAACCATCAAGATGTTCAGAAAGCGCTCTGGCATAGGATGCAAATGCGGGTTTATCCATGACATCTAGGTCGGCGATACCGTGAACCTGAGTAGCACCTGTCGGAATAGGTATACCTGGATTCACCACCACCGATTTCACGTGTTCTGTGCCATCTGGATCTACCCGAAATACGGCTAGCTTTACGATGCGTGCGTTCGTTGGGTCCAAGCCTGTTGAGTGGACATCTAGTACTGCAAGCGGACGCGATAGTTCTAGGGATCTGCCGGGGGCAGTTTCCACGTTGCTGGAGAATTCTTCTGACATGCTCGGAGACTAGCATGTCGTAGGTAATTGGACGAACTAGCAAGTCGCTTTACGGGACTTTTATAGGAAGATATATGACAAAGAGTGTTTAAGTATTCGATAAGATTTCTTCGGCGCTTACTAGACACGTATTTGACTAGGCAAACTGCTTTTCAACCGACATCAGAGACGATTCATTCTTTAGTTCCCGTAACAAAAATCTTGATTCCGAACAAGTATTCTGTTGAAATCGTCGCTAATATAGATAGTCCGCAACTCGCATCGAGCTTCTTACAGGCTTGAAAGCCGAGTGCACCCAGAGCCGGAGTGGCGGAATGGCAGACGCGATGGATTCAAAATCCATTGATCTTTATCGATCGTGTGGGTTCGACTCCCACCTTCGGCACCAAATACCTCGTTCAACAAAGCTTATTTGCTCAGAAGTTCAACTTTAGTCTGCTGAAACTCTTCACATGCAAACACGCCTTTTTCTTTCAACTCGGCGAGTGCTTGTAGTTGGTTCCATCAGAATAAATGCAAAACATACGCGATCTATCAAAGACTAAAAATAGGCTACTGAGTCGACGCTAATTTCTGCTAAACGATTAAGGGATTTCCAGTTTTCTACGGTCAGTTTGAATTTCCTATCGATTTCTATCGACCAGCCGTTGAAATCGTCGTGAAGAGTTTTCACACGGATATTTCCAACGCCAATCGCCAGGTTGTCAGTTTCTGTATCGTTAGAAAGTTTGGTTGCTAGACCGTGGTTGCGATCCTGACCTTTCCAAGTAACGCCAATGATCTTTCCGAAGAACGGAAACGATTTCTTGCGTTTTGTTTTGATGTTCACAGATCGTGACTTTGGTAGCGGCTTGTCTCCAGGAACACCGAGGTAGAACCACCATCTAGGCGGTTGTTTATCGGTACGATCTTGCTTGATGATGTTGATCCATTTGATTGGACCGTCTTCGTTCAGAATGTCGATGATTCCGAGCGAGCGTCGCAGCGTTCGATTGCCAACTCTCTCTTCGGGCCGTTCTCTATCCGAGATGATCGCCGTTACACCTATCTGATCGAGCTGCTTGGCGAACTCGTCACGGGTTTTGTCTCGTATTTTTTCTCGCATGTTCAAATTCCCGCCAGTTTGGATTTACGGCCGAATTTTGTTTCCATTTTTATCAGAAAAATTGCTAGTCACAATGACAATAAAATCAATAAACGTCCAGATGCCTAATCCTCCTAGAGTCAAAAGCATTAAGATTCCAGTTCCAGTTTTACCCGCATAGAACCGGTGTACTCCGAGCCCACCAAGCACAAAACAAAGGATCAACATCGCAACAAAAGACTTTTCGCTACTTTCGTTACTAGTCGGAGCAGATAGTTGACGGACGCCACAATGTGGTCAAATCTCGGCAGCAGCTTTTATTGACTCGCCACACGCACTACAATATTTCCCCGCTGATTCAACCATTGTTATCCCTCATCATCTGTTCGTAGCTTGTATGTCGTTCTGTGTGGAACGATATTTGTAATATGACTTTTAGTCAAATTGTGGGCGATCAAGTAATTTGTTTTTGAATTATTGAAATCGATTTGCAGTAATTTGTACGTGTTATTTGCGATCCGTAAAGTTGCACAGGAGAATATTAATTGGACCGAATTTTCAGTCTTAGAATCACAGGTAATTGCATTATAAATCAGACTGAAATAGAAGAACGTGAAGTCCTGTCTAAGATGTTGACCGATGTTGCTAAAGAATTGATTGTCAGTACAGTCGAGGACGATATGAAACATGGCGGCGACATTTTCGACGGCAATGGTGAAGCCGTTGGAGAATGGCGTTTTGGCGATCGGTATTCGGAATTACCATATTCAACTCCTGGCGATGAATCTAGCCCATATTCTCTTTAGTTCCATGGCGTCCAAAACTTCTAAACACCATCGAGAATCAAAACTGTCACTCTCGCCGCTTGTGCCAATTCTCTTACTTGAGTTGTCTCATGGTCGAGTGAAATAAGTCCGCCATACTTTGTTGAATATTTCGAGTTTTCAAACTTGAGGATAATAATCACTGCCGACCAGTTAACCTATTGAATACCCGCAGAATAATACTGATGAACATAATCAACATAAAGTATGCTACTGTTGTCTATAACAGTCCGGCATATTATGGATTTCGTACAAGCTAGTCAACTTAGCTTGTGTCGTATGTGGATACTAATCCACTTAACTAAAAGTGGCTTATAACTGCTTAGGAAATTAATATTTCCGGTTCACATGTGTTGGGTAATCCAACTATTTTGCTAGTTGTGTAAACAGAGTTACGTAGGAGATATATTTATGCCGAAATTCAAAGCGTTCACTTGGTTATATTACATAGCCGCATTCCTTTCATTTGCAATATCCGTAGCTCTTTGGTTTTTCGGCAATGATGCTGAACATGAGGCTCTTTTCGTAGGTCTGTGGGTGCCATCGATTCTCAGTCTGGGTAGTAGTTTGGAAAGGAACCTCTAATGAGCACCGCAGCAGCTGTGCCTCTAGCCTTTTTAGTGGTCCTTATCCTAATGATCGGTGCGGGTATTTCTTACGTGGAGCTTGAGCGTTCCAGGCGGGGAAAATAGAGAGAGCCTCGAGAAAACAGTCTTTGAGATCCTTTCAAAGACGGTCATGCGTATCAATTAGGCTCTAAGCATCACTTGGCAACAGATATATACGGTCAACAGTAGGAAACACGGTAGGCGAGTGAAAAACTTCATGTAGTCAATCGAAATTGTTTAGCAAACACTTCGATGACTGCTGTAACACGTCATGGCCACAACATCAGTTGATCTTTATCGATCGTGTTGGTTCGGTTCCCACCTTCGGCACCACAAGTATTTAGTGGCTTCATTCCCTTTACTTATTAGTTTAATAAATCGAACAGTAGCAACCGCATATCTTTTGATCTGTGGCAAGCTCATGACTCAAGCGTAGATGGGTCGTTACCAATCTGACGCTAAGAAAATTTAACGGATAATGCAAACGTTTTTACCATACTCAGATTTCAACAAATCGGCTGCATGCTTGGACTGGCGCAGATTGGGGAAGCAAAGGGTTGAAGCGATGCAAATCCTGAGAGCATTAGAAAATCAAAATTATGGTTGGCAGAACCATCCGGCAGTCAATATGTGGCGAGGTTTTGAGGCGATGCTTGCTGTGTACCACAACACAATTATCGACGAGTGGACATCTAGGGGGTACCGAAACAACATGAAACTAATTACCCCCCATATCGCACCGATCTCTCCGACTTGGATGGGCAACTTAGACTTCCATGCAAGCCACCGAAGTAATCTTCTACGAAAAGATCCTGAGCACTACGGACAATATGGTTGGACAGAAACTGATAATTTACCGTACATATGGGGATCTGAACCATTAGACGGATAAAAATTGAAAGATCGTATGAACGCTGCTACTTGGTTAGCTGATAGGGGTTTCGGTAAACCAGCCATCGATACTTGGACATCTGCTCCAACGGACGCTATGAAGCAGTCTGAGGCAGGCCTAACTCGTCTTGAACTTTTGTGCAGACTAATTCCGTGGTCTACCTACGCCTGAAGTACGGTGAGCAGAACGTGTTTGAACAGTGAGCTACCTTGAGGCTCGAGTTGGTGAAGTCCCGATAACTGATCAGTCCTAAACCATCTGCACCGATCGTGATATACGATTATGGGATGTTTAAATTACCGATAGTTAAATTGGCAACAGTCCTACTAATAGTGGGTGCAATTTCGTGCTCGTCTTCAGATCAAACTACTGTCGATACATCTACTCCAGAACGGGTTTTGATCGACACTGCAGATCAGCCCGTCACGCCTAAACCAACACAGACTGCAACTACAGTCCCTCTACCAACTGCCACTCCGGCCCTAGTCGCAACATCGAGACCGGCTGCAACTACAGCACCAGCGCCAACGGCAACTACAGCACCAGCGCCAACGGCAACTTCAGCACCAGCGCCAGCGGCAACTTCAGCACCAGCGCCAACGGCAACTTCAGCACCAGCGCCAACGGCAACTTCCACTCCAAAACTTCCATCCATAACCGCTCTGAGTGCCAGTGACTTTTCAACAGCCGACATACGAGCATGGACTGAAGCAGCAGTCTCTAGTCTAAGCGTGCCGACCCCAGATATTCTTGGGATCATTTATTCCATCGGTAATGAAATTGGCAGTACCGGAGAATTAGGATCCCCTTTTACAAAATACACCGAGGCAAGGCCTGCTTCGGAACTTAGCGCAATCGCTGACTCTGTAGATACATGGATAGATACATCGGGATGTGATGAAGACAGCTATAGAGCCTACGAAAATATAGAACTCAAGCAGAGACTGAGAGTTTGGATCGAGGGGAGCTATGATGCAGCTACTGCACGGTATCCATGCAGGGAGTCCCGCATCGCTATAGTGGGAGCCGCTTCGCACCAAAGCGCTGACGTTGTCCAAAGGATTTATGTACACGAGATTTACCACACGCTGCAGCAATCCTTATGGGATGGTTGCATGACTTTCGGCGTGAACGAACGTGGATATTATGAACCATTAGAACAGCCTGCCATTGAAGCAAAACACGGAGCAGGTAGATGGCTTGTTGAGGGTACAGCTGATTATTTCTCATACATGATTAACGATCAGATAAACGGCACAACCAATGGAATCCAAATGATGTTTGCGGCCGCTAATGTAGCGGCAAACGAATCAAAAGATATCAATAGTGATCAAGCAAAATCCGGCGCAGCAGCCGTTCGATTACTAATTGAGCGAGGCGTTATAACAGAAGATGAAATCGTTAGTGGGAGTATCTTCGAAACATGTGATTGGGTCGATACGTTTGGAGCAGCATTGCCAAGCGTGATTCATGCAAAGGCAAATTGGCACCAGTTTGAGAACGTAGGGGGGGCATGGGGCTTTAAGGCCGCAGCTCTACAGCAGTAAGGGTTAAGACCCAATAACCGCCATAACCCAAGTGAGCACCTGACAGTTGATTTGACAACAACAACGGTGAACAGACGTGGTGTCGAGTGAACAACTTTCCGTCTTGTGTTTGTGATTTCGAGATGCAGGCGAGCACCAACGAACACAAGCATCACACGACCTAAGAGACTCAAAATCCATTGATCTTTATCGATCGTGTGGATTCGATTCCCACCTTCGGCACTAAATACCTCGTTTAGCCCGTGTGCTAAGCAAAACTTTCGAATTGATTTACCTTGATGCGCAGAACCAATTACGAAAGAAGCCATCGGCACACTAGCTATCGACGAGACATATCTCGACAGGTCGTTAGTAGTAGATCCGATGGCTCCTCATAATAGCTAACTCTTTAGGGCGGATATACCGTTCTGGATGCCTTCGGAAGCCCACTGAGCCCAAGGCTGAGTAAAGAACTTATAGCCTTTTTTAATAAGTGCTTTCTGATCCATACCAGTTGGGATGTAGTACATGCCGGGAACTACGCCATGTCGCTTGCAAGCAGCCGCAATCGTGTCTAGGGCCTTCTCGTACTTCTTGCTCGTTTCATAACTTTCCATGGGAACTTCTAATTCGATCGCGAGATCGGAAGGACCGATCAAAAGAACGTCGATACCCGGAACACTGAGAATATCATCGATGTTGTCCATCGCCTGTTGCGTTTCTATCATCGGAATGATCAGAAGTTCTTCGTTCACGGTATCCATGTAAGTTCGGTAGTCATCGAACTCGCCCCACTCACCGCGTGGTCCCGAGTTACTGCGGTCACCGTCGGGCGCATACTTGCAGGCTCGAACCATCGCCTCTGCTTCAGCTTTGGTGTTGACCATCGGTACGACTATGCCTCTTGCACCAGCGTCCAATGCGAAACAAATAAGCTCCGCTCGGTTTGCGCTTACACGAACGATTGGTGCTGACTTTTTACCGCTCATCGACTGAAAAGCGGGATGCATCTGCTTCACTTCAGCCGGCGTGTGTTGAGTATCAAACAGCAGAAAATCAAAACCTGCATCGGCCAACAAGCCCATGTCTCCAGAGATCGATCCCGCTGTTCCGATAGCGGTCTCACCAGATCTCAGTAAATCTCTAATAGCGTTCATATGAGCAACAACTCCACTTTGAAAAAATAAAAGTTACTAGGATTCTCGATTGCCATAATCTAGATTTCCCATTACGGCGCATTCTTGCACATATCTCACGGTTGGGGTGGTATTAATTGCCCACTCCGTTGTTAGACATTTAAATTCGAGTATTTAGGCTGCTTCATAGTGCAAGTTCAATGTGGGTGAGACTCCACGACGCTACGATTTCACAGGAATAAGATGACAGTATCCAATTAGTTGCGAACAGGCTTCCAAATACGGCTATAGGTCGTTTGTTTTCGAATAAACTTCTGTTCGATACCAACCCACTCCACAACTTTAGTTCCTACTTTCCGTACTAACGTATTCCATGATCAAATCGTCCAAAATATTTCTTACGTTGCTTTTTCTAGTGATTGTTGCTGTTGGATGTGAAATTCCAACAGTCGATTCTGGAAAAATAGCGCAAAGTATTGCTGATTCCAATCTTGCGGCAGAGTCTGTCGATATCGACATACTTATCGGTCTTGCCGAAACGAATATCCTTGGGGCAAACCAGTTCAAAGGTAAAAAAATCGTTGCTGACGGACTTGTGGCCAATGTGGACACCGACTCTGTAGTTGTCACAGGTCTTACTACTGAAAATTCATCATTCGGGCTTGAATCACAACTTTCTGGCTTCAAATGTCATTTTTCTGACGCGTATTACGATCTGGCGGTGGGTCTTCGTATGGGTGATCCGGTCACCATCACCGGTACGCTCACAGGCTGGCAAACCGGAGTGATTTTCCTCGCAGATATTAGGCCGTGTGTAATCGAACTCAATCCTTCCATAATCGCATCAAGACAATCTGAAAAAGAAGATGCCGAATCGAAATTAGAACCCGTCGCTTTACCGACTCCGGTTCCTGTCCCAACTTCAACGGTTATGCCTACCACTGTTCCGGTCCCGACATCTGTTGCGACAGCCACGCCTAGCCCCCAGCCAACACCGACCGCTGTTCCTACATCGACGGCGGTTCCTACATCGACAGCGGTTCCTACACCGACAGCGGTTCCTACATCGACGGCGGTTCCTACATCGACGGCGGTTCCTACATCGACGGCGGTTCCTACAGCCACACCAGTAACTCACTACACTGCAGCTCCGGTAATCAATGAATCACGAACCGTATTTTCGCTCGGTTCTCAGTTCTGGCAGGAAGCTGCAGTCATCGACGTACCTGTTGGTGATGTAGGCCGTGATTTCGTAATAAAAGCAAGAGTGAAATCACCACACGATAAAAATCAAGCTTTGTGGTCATGGGGTGCCGGTCTGACTAGAGGAGGAGAAACCGAGAGCATATACGTTAAGTCCAATGGAACAGTTGGAACAGTGAAATCAGTTTTCACAAAGATTTCTACCACTAACTACACGTTCTCGATCAACACTACGCAGAACGTCGAAAACGATATCGAGATCAGGTCTTGGAACGGGCTTGTCAGTGTTTTTGTTAACGGCACTCTGGCAGCTGAAATTACCGGACTATGGGACGAACCTGGTTCCCTGTCGGTCGGCGCTAATTATGGCTCCACAGAGATTGCACAAGGTTTCGTTATGATCGTTGAAGATATCTCAGCAGTGTCGAGTTCGATAGCACGAAATGAGAGGTTCGACATTGAGGTCAAATCTGAAGTAGAAACTCTAATGACCCTACCTACTGGTGAGCTAGAGGAGATTTCGGCAAGTTTTGAAAATCCTTTCTCTGTCAATCGGGAAATTCTAGATTTCGGAGTACGGATTGGGCTTCCTGAGTCGAACCGACATCTAAATATCACTCAGATAAGCATTCAAAACGGCAACCATATTCTCAAAGTATCAGTCACTTTCGATCACGATGGCAGCACGTACTGGTCTAGAAATATTTCTCTTTCTAACTACGATACGAGTCAGCTTGATATACGACTTACGAAGGCAAACGGCAATCTGAAATTAGTCGTAGACGGTTTTATCCATCAACTGAACGATACCGGACTCGACTTCAGTTTCGACAAGCTACAGAACGTAGAGTTCTTCGTGAACAGTGACAAAATAATTGTCGACAGTCGTGATGCTCGGTTCGTTCAATCCCCTTATGTTCGGATCACCGAATTTGGTCTTTGGAACGACTAAGTCACCATGGTCCTGACTTTGGATCAGCGGGAATAAAGTCGACCAGCGACGTCGGTTATATAAAGATTTGCCCGTTGGGTTACCTGTTCAATAAGTTGAGTACCATAGCCATAACGGTGATCTGATACCGGCATGGTTGGGGCAGTAGATATCACGTCACCGAACGCTACGCCCGAAGTTGATTCTTCTTCACCATGAGATTGGCCGTGCGGATGAGCGTGTCTGCCCGCAACGAGAACGTCGTTGGCCGTGTTTGGAGGAGAACATAACCGACCCTTCAATGAACCTGATCGCTCAGTATGGCAGACGCTATTAGTTCAACCTCTCAGCGGCTAACTATTTCCTGAACACCAATGAATCGGATGGCAACGGCTCAGGACGTTCACACGTTGTGGTCAATTCAACACGAGTTCCGGTGTCTGAGCTTTTCCCAAAGGCGTGCAATATTTCCAACACGTGTGAAGCCAATACTCCGCTAGCACGATGAGGCTCTCCTGCTGCGATGCTCGACGCCATATCGGCTACGCCCAAGCCGCGTGAGTTTTCAGAGAACGGACGCGAGTATGGCACGTTTATCCACTCGCCTTTTTCGCTAGTAAGTATCTGAACGGTGTCTCCAAAATTATTAGGGTTGGGAACCGACAATGATCCTTCGGTCCCGTAGATTTCTATGAACGGTAGTCTTGCACCCCAAACGTCGAAACTTGTCATCACAGTAGCGACCGCGCCGTTCGTAAAATCAACCGTGCCCGTGATGTGAGTCGGGATTTCAACGTCGATCTTGGTTCCGTTTTTCGGGCCGGCGTTAGTGATTGTGCGTTGAGGATAGGTGATTCTAGCCGAACCAGAAACAGATTTTGCAGGCCCCATCAGATTCACAAGAGCCGTTAGGTAATACGGCCCCATATCGAGCATTGGGCCACCACCGATTCTGTAGTAGAACTCCGGTGCCGGGTGCCATTTCTCATGGCCTGGAGTCGTGAAGAACGCAGTTGCACCAATCGGTTGTCCGATCGCACCAGAATCGATCAATTCCCGACAAGTTTGGATACCAGCGCCTAAAAATGTATCCGGAGCGCATCCAACACGTACGTCGGCTTCGTTCGCAAGTCGAAGAATTTCCTGTGAATCGTCGAACGACACGCTAAGCGGTTTCTCGCCATATACATGCTTTCCGGCAGCAATACCGGCCTTCATAACTTCGAAATGAAATTCTGGCTGAGTCAGATTCAATATGATTTCTATCGAAGGATCTCCCAGTAATTCCTCAGTCGACATAGCTGTGATATACGGATACTTATCGACAACTGCTTGCGCCGCAATCGGGTTCAAATCCGCACAAGCCACTACTTTCACCGTTTCAAATTCAGTCAAATTTTGGAAGTAAATACCACTAATGACTCCGCACCCGATGACGCCTATTTTTTTAGAGATCATCGTGCTGCCCAAATCATTCCTCGTCGCATTATTTCTTTGGTTTCTGGAACATCGAAGTCGCTGAACACATGACCCACTGAGCCATAGAAAATCCGTCCATCGCCCCACGTACGTTTCCAATAAACAGGCATCTCAACATCTTTGATCCAATACTGATCAGCTTGATCGCCTGCGAACGTAGTAGTAGCCAACACTTCGTTCGATGGGTCGGTGTGCATGTAGTACTGCTCGGAATGTAATTTGAAATCACCAAGACCCTGCGTAATAGGATCATCGTGATTCGTAATGTTCACCTCGTAATCGATGACCCCACCAGGATGAGCGACCCACTGCCCACCAACCATGAACTGGTAAGGAGGCTCGAATCTGAAAGAGTCGGCCATGCAGCCGTGCCAGCCAGCAAAACCTACGCCGGAGTGAACGGCAGTCATCAGTCCTTGAAGCTGTTCTTTGGTGATTTCACCCTGTGTCCAAACCGGAACAATGAGATCAAGTGAAGCCATGACGTTCATATCGGTGTATATATCCAGCGATTGCTCTCTCCGTACATCAAATCCACCTTCTACTAAAAGCGGTTCAAATACGTCGGCACTTTGATTGGGCGTGTGCCCTTCCCATCCACCAACAACCATCAATGCTTGTTTCATCGAGAGTCTATTCCTTACATATCATTCGATCCGAGTTGTTGTTCATCATTGTGAACGAAAATAGCCTGTAAAACCTATATGCAAAAGTTTGCATTTGCTAAAAATTGCACCTATTGTTCCATCTCCGGCTGCAACTGATCTTAGCTGCTGTCCAAATCCCACTCTCAACTTGTCTGGCTGGAGATACGCATTGTCAGCTGAAATAGGTGTCGCCCTTCTGGGAACTGGCTTAGGTCTCGGCCTGCGTCACGGCATTGACTGGGATCATATCGCCGCAATTTCCGATGTGACCAGTTCGCAAAAGAATCACCGTCGAAGTCTGGGCATGGGCACTCTCTACGCACTTGGGCACGCCAGCGTTGTTATCGTTCTCGGACTACTGGCGATTTGGTTCGGTACACTTCTGCCCGACTGGGTAGATCGCTACATGGAATCAGTGGTCGGCATTACTCTCATACTGCTGGGAGTTTGGTTGATCTGGTCAATGTACCGCAACAAAGGTCGACTCGTTCTACGCAGTCGGTGGATGCTTGTATTCGACCTTACTCGATCCGTTTATCGAAAGTTCCGACGCAGCGCTCCAACGAACGTTGAAGATCAATCTACCAAGCGTCGATTCGAATATGGATCAGGCACATCTCTCTCAATTGGTGTAATCCACGGAATCGGTGCTGAAACAGGAAGCCAGGCTTTACTACTTGCCGCCGCGGCCGGGGCAACCTCAGCTCTCACGGGTAGTTTCCTTCTGATCGCGTTTGTCGTTGGACTCATCGTTTCGAACACCCTTATTGCTATCGCCACCACTACTGGTTTGCTGGGATCTGACAAGCACCACAAGTTCCACACGGCACTCGGAATACTCATAGCAGTTTTCAGTCTGGTGCTCGGATCGATGTTCGTGCTCGGCACTGCTCACAGCCTTCCAAGCTTCTTCGTTTAGATCCTTCATAGCATCTTTGAACACGGCACTTTACGCGGGACAGGCGTAAACTCTCGCACGAATATCTACTCTCAGTTACCTGCCGATTTTCATTTGGCACAGGATCTTAGTTAATGTCGAAACAATACAAAGCCGCAATCGTAGGTTGCGGATCCATTGGCCAAGCACACATGCAAGGCTACGAGCGGATCGACAACGTCGTTGTAGTCGCCGTTGTCGATCCGCTCGTAGCGGCACGCAACATGTACATGACCGAGTACGGAATCCCTAACGGTTACGCTACCGTTGCAGAAATGCTTGAAAAGTCAGAGCCAGACATCGTAAGCGTATGCGTGTGGCATCTGCTCCACGACACTGTCACTGCCGAAGTTGCAGCGGGCCCTTCTGTAAAAGGGATTATCTGCGAGAAGCCGATGGCAATTGGAATGGGCCGAGCCGATGCAATGGTCGACGTTTGCGAAGCCAACGACGTGAAGCTTGCGATTTCTCACCAACGACGATTTACTCCTGGTTGGGAGAAGGCCCGAGATCTGGTCCAAGACGGTGCAATCGGTATCCCACTACGTGCTGACCTTCGAGTAAAAGAAGGCTTGGCGAACTGGGGAACTCACTCGATTGATGGAGCGCGCTACATTCTTGGCGACCCCATTGCTGAGTGGGTCATGGGTGCGGTAGAACGTCGAACGAATAAGTTCGAACGTGATACAGCAATCGAAGATGCCTGCATAGGATTGATCCACTTCGGAGGCAGCCTCCAGTTCTTCATTCAGTCCGATCTTTGGGATCGAAACTGTGACGCCGGTAAATTTATTATTCGTGGAACCGAAGGCATGCTCCATGTAACCGAAACAGTGTTGAAGTTATTCAATGCTGAAACGGCTGGATGGAAAAACATCGATCTAGGTCTCAAAGAAGGCGATCAAGCAATCGGTGGCAACACGAACGGTGCGCAAACGGCTGAATTGATTGAATGGATCGAGACTGGCAAAGAAAGTCGAGGATCGGGTCGTATCGCCCGGGACACTGTTGAAGTGATGATGGCGATGTACGAATCGGCTCGTCACAACAAAGTAGTTCACCTCCCAATGGCGGAAAAGGAATACCCACTCGAACTGATGATCGATGAAGGCAAGCTTCCGCTTGAAGACACCGAGCGCTACGACATTCGTGGTTTCCTTGATCGCTCACAGATCGACGAAACCCGATACCAGCAGCTTCGTGACGACGGCCTTCCTCATCATCAAGCGATGAGCATCGTTCACTCTGAAATGGGAACCGAAGGCATCCGGCCAGCACCAGACCTACCTTCACTCAAGAAGTAATCATCAGACCTACTTAGACTCTTTGACGACAGGCAATTCCTCACAAACAAGGGGTTGCCTGTCGTCTATTTCGATACGGTTTACCACTCGCTATACCTTTTCCACAATTTCAATGAGTTCCGGATCGCCTAACTACGTGTATGGCGCACGATCAGCAGCATTAGTAGAGCCTTACCGGGTGTTACAGCCGTGAGTCAATTGCCTGTTGTTTGAACCACTCGACTGTAGTTTTGAAGCCATCTTCAATGCCCACCTGTGCAGACCAGCCCAACTCACGTTCTGCCTTTGATGAGTCGAGAAAAATTCGGTTGATATCCCCGGGTCTAGGTGGTCCATGTACTGCAGCTTCGGTATGTCGACAGTATTTCGCCACTAGTTCAAATATTCGGTTCGTAGAA
>JAPKCH010000072.1 GCA_026421185.1 Dehalococcoidia bacterium
TCTATTGCCGTTTGGTGTTCTTGTAGCGTTGCTCGGATTTGATTCTGAGCATGGGATTAGGGGTTTCGGCGTTGATAACGCAGCGTTATTTACTAGCGGTACGACTCTGATAATCATCGGCCTTGGATTGGCTATGCGACGACTGCTAGATCGACGTGGGTACCGCGAGGAATTTCAGAAGCGGGTTTCGATGTCGTTCATCGGCATAGCGATGCTGGTGTTCTGGGGATTGCCGTTCGACACTTTGGATGGACTTACAGGCACTATTGCGGGCGGACCTGAGATGTTCTTGCTTTCGGGTGTTTCATTGGTAGCAGCAACTGTTTGGACAGTGATGTATAACGCTGATGTTATTGTTTGGATTGTTTCGAAGATGATCGGTCGATTCGGTAGCTTGCGTCCTGTTGTGAAGATGGCGATTGCATACCCTATGGCCGCTCGGTTCAGGACAGGACTGACTTTGGCGATGTTCTCGTTGGTGATCTTCACGATGATGATTTTCGCAATTCTTACGAATCTGGGTAATGCGATTGAGGATGAGCCGGAACTGGTTTCTGGTGGATTCGATATTCGTGGTCAGATCGATGCTGAATTGCCGATCGATGATGTGAACGAGGTAATCTCTAATAGCGGTCGAAAGCTTTCGGCTTCTGACTTTGACGTGATTACGAGGCAGGCGAGTTTGCGGGTTGAGGCACGTCAGGATGGCGCTGAGGATCTAGCGTTTAAGGGCGCTCGGATTCGTGCTTCGGACGACGCGTGGATGACAAACAACACCTTCGAACTGACTCATTGGGATCCTGCTTATGGTTCGACATCGACGGAGATATGGTCTGCTGTGGCGGCCGATTCGACGCTGGCGGTTGTCAACGGGGCGATGATCGAGACAGGCGGATTTGGTAGGGATGGTAATCCTGGTGCTGGTCCTTCATTTGGGATCAAGGGTATTTTGGCAAACGAACCGGGTGAGATTGCTGGCGTTGATGTAACGATTCGCCCACCGGTTGGTCAGAGCGTTGGAGATTTGGTGAATATTAAGGTCATTGGTGTTCTTCATCAGTTCGCTGATTCGTTCGAATTTGGTGCGACTGACATTTACATGAATCCTGGCATTCTCGACGAGATATCAAATAAGCCGGTTCCGTTTGTCGACTATAAGTTCAGACTTGCGGATTCTTCACGTGCCGAGGAGATTACTCGGGTGCTTGAGACCGTGTTCATTGAGCATGGGCTGAGTGCTACGACTACTGCTGCCGACATTGCGGAGAACCAATCTCAAAACAACGCTTTCAACCAGTTGTTCCAGGGCTTTATGGGACTTGGTTTGTTGGTCGGTGTTGCGGCGCTTGGCGTGGTTTCGTTTAGAGCGGTTGTCGAGCGCAGGCAGTCGATTGGGATGCTGCGGGCGCTCGGCTACAAGGGCAGAATGATTCAGATTCAATTCTTGATGGAATCGGGAATTGTTGCGATATTAGGATCGGCTATTGGTATTGGTTTGGGCGCTTTGACCGGTTGGAATATCTTCCAGTCGATAAGTGAAGAGGCTGACGGATTGACATATTCGATTCCGTGGCTAAACGTGTCGATTATCGTTCTTATCGCAGTGGTGTTCTCGTTAGTTACGACGTTTGTTCCGGCTCGACAGGCTTCGAAGATCAAGCCGAGCGAAGCGTTGCGGTACTAAGTAAGTACCCGCACCTGTGGCGCATGGTCGTTGTTATAGATCGATTCAGGAAAGACCTCGGGTGGGAACACTCGAGGTCTTTTAGCGTTTGGACGCAGTAGCTTAGATCGATCGTTACGCTGAGTTGTTAGATGATTGCCACGTCGCCTAAGGCCAGGTTTTACGCAATGACAATCTGATTTAAAGACGGTCTAGCCGATTGAGTGGTTGCGGGGTGTGAAGCGACGGGATTCGATAATTTTCCGGGCTTCGTTGAGGTTTTCCTGGGTGTTGATGTCCATGAGGCTGATGCGTCGTGGATCGGATTTTTCGATATCTTCTTCAGTGAATATCGTAACCGGTGGGTATTCGGCAGTGACTGCTTTTTCGATGACTCGCCGTGGTGAAGTTTCGCCTTCCGACATTGCGTGAGCGAGATATGGGAGCCATTGTTCCCTCGGGTAGATGGCGTGGAGCGGATTGAGTATGCCGTCGCTACGGGGAATGACAGCTGATGGGTTCTTCATTCCGTCAGCTGCTGCTGCTGCGGCCATCGCGTTTACAAGATTTTTTGAGATGAAAGGATGGTCGCCTGCCACTACGAAGCTGATAGGTGTTGTCGAGGCGGTTAGCCCGGCGTGAATTCCTGCGATCGGGCCTTCATACTGGGAAGTGTCGGAGACGACGTGCATATTAAGAGCGATGCCGAGATCGGGGACGTCGTCTTCCTGCCCAGGACGTACTACGAGTACTAGTTCAGAGCAGACCATTTTCAGGGTGTCGGCGACTCGCGCTAGGACTAGTTTTCCGCCGATGTGAACGAGTAGCTTCGATTGATCTAGGCCAAGCCGCCGGGAGCGTCCTCCTCCGAGGACGATGCCGGTTATGTTTGACTTGGCTGTCATCGTGCAGATGTGTTCGTGGATTATTTCTCTGCGGAGCTACCGAGTCCGTCGAATAGATCGGCGTTTGGGTAGAAGCGGCTCCATGCGTACCAGAATCCAGTCATGCCGTTGAGCATTTCGAGTTGGCTACCTTTGAGTTCGCCTTCGATACATTCTCCGCTGATAGCTCGCCAAGTTGATCCGGTTAGTGTGTCTTCCACGAGCCACGGTTCATAGGCGGCCAGTTCACTTTCACCTGAATCTGTAGTTTCTGTCGTGCGTCGCTGTGGGTTCTTGGATTTACCTTTAAAATTGAGTGTTTTGCCGTTAACCGTTCGAGAGAAAGCTGAAGCAGTTGAGGTTGACCGTTCAAGTAGGATTACTACCGGAGTTCTGCCGAGTTCATCTTCTTGAATAGGGTCGTCGATCATAGCCGTATACGAGTAGGCTTTTGCTTCGTTTTTGATATCGAGACCAAGAACAACTTCTTTACCGTGGAGTCGGTTATCGATTGGTTTGAGGTTGTGAACGCCGTTTCGATCATTGGCGTAGTAGTTTTCGAAAATATCAGCTTCGGGTCCCCCATCGGTCGACATTACTTCGGTATCTGGGTGAGCATCTTTCCATGCAGCCCACGTTGTAGTGGTGACGGGGATTTGCTCGAGGGTCCAGCCAGCGAGTTCACCTGAGACTGCTTGTCCGATGAATTGGACGAACATGCTGCCATTGGTATCAGGCATGGCGGGTGAATTGAAGACACTGTGAGTGTGTCGACCCAAATTAATTGCTTTGCCGTTTGCTTTTGCAAGAAAGGCTCGTGCTGAGTAAGTGACGGGCGACCATGTGATTACAACTGGAGTGTTGTCGTATTCCTCGTTGGACGTTTCGCGAATTGCTAGCGCTGCGAATGGGTATGCGGCGGCTTCTCCGTTGAAGTTGACGCCGATTACTCGGTCGTCGGGTTGTAACTCGTCGTCGGCTTCTTTGGCATCGATGAATTCGGCTGGTTCACCTGGTCCAAAACGTCGTTTACCCGGGTTTTTGCGTAATTTCTCGTAGATAGCGATTTCTTGGTTGGGTAAAACCAGTGAAACTCGGATGGCGAAAAATCCCCAACGGGCGAGAAAGTAGACGATGAATCCGCCTACGTAGACTCCAAATAGGATGTCGACCTGTTTGATTGAGCCGTCGATGGAGAAAAATACAACTTGCATCAGTGCGAACCCGAGCAGAAATACTAAGAATGCTCGGATTCGTGGTGGCAGGGTGTTCCAGTAGATTTTCATATGGTTAGGAGGGTGTTTCTGATGTGAGCGGGAATTCGTTTATCTGATGTTATCGGTATGTGAAGGTTACCGGGTAGCTATCGGCAGATATACTGCGCCAGCGTTTACGGTGATTTTTGTTGTTAATTAGGAGTTCTACCATTGGTTGATGTTGCTGTCAGAGTTTCTAATGATGTTTTGAAGAATTACGAGAATGTTTCGAACGCCACTGTTCTTGGGGCGCTGGCGAAGCGTGGATACATAAAGGTGTTCATGAACGGAGTGCGTAGTCTTGCACCGGGTCGTCGATTAGTAGCGCGGGCTGTGACGTTGCGGTACTTGCCTTCAAGGCCTGATTTACAGGAGCACGTGACTCGCGGTGGCCATGGCGAAGGCTTCAATGAAACGCCTCGTTGGGATGCACTTGAGGCTTTAAGGCCGGGCGATTGCTTGGTTGCAGATTGCATGGGCGAGAGTATGACTTCGACGGGTGGTGATGTTGTGTTCTCACGAATTCTTTCGCAGAAGGCGGCCGGGTTGGTTACGGACGGTGGTGTTCGTGATGGTCATAAAGTGGCTGAGTACGGATATCCGGTCTACGGCGGTGGCAGTACCCCGACTATCGGTGAGCCGAACGTTTTGCCATATGAGGTAAACGAGCCGATTCAGTGCGGCGGTGTTTTGGTTTGGCCGGGTGATGTGATTCTTGGTGATGAGGATGGAGTGGTTGTGCTTCCTGCCCAACTTGCCGAAGAGGTGTACGCCGAGTGTGTTGAGCACGATGACGTTGAGGCTGCGATTCTGTGGCATACCCAGAAAAATGGGATTTCGCCTAAGTTCTTCTATCCGTTTAATAGCGAGACCAAGAAGATTTACGCGGAGTGGAAGAAAGTACACAGGAAGTAATTGGTGCGAGACAGTAGGGAGCAGCTGGTATTGTTTGCTGAGTCGAGAGTAGCGTTAGGGGCATCACTGATTACCACGTCGTTCCTCATCGCAGTGACAATTGTTTGTTTTAATGCACTGATTATTGTTGATAGAAAGAGCTAAAAAGAATTGATTATTCGTAGAGCAGGGCAAGAGCCAACGGATCGGTATCCGGGGTGTCCACGATTTGCTATTGCTGGTGATGATTTCGGTCACACAAGTTTGCATGTTGGCGATCTTTACTATCGGCCGGGTTATGGTGTGCCACATCACTACCACACGGGTGGTGCTGAAGAGACTCAGATCATGCTTGATGGTGAGCTTGAGTGTTGGGTGGATGGCAAGCGAGTAGTTGTGTATCCGGGGGACACGGTGACGGCTCCTCCGGGGATTGGCCATGCCTTTCAGAATCGAAGTGGTGCGATGGGGCGGATGATTACTGCGTTCCCATTGACTCCGCCTGAGACGATTCATATTGATGATCCTGAGTTGGAAGATGCTACTTCCCACCCTGCGATTATTCGCGCTGACAGTCGTCGAGGTGCTTACGCTGACGGTGTTGATGGCGTTGAGAAGATTGAGCTTTCGGGAGATTTCTCTGGAGCTAAGTCGACTTACACGTACTTCGTAGATATTCAGCCGGGTGCTTCGATGCCAGTTGAGACATTTAATGCTGAGACAGCGATTTTTGTGGTGTCGGGTCCAGTGGTTTCGATAGCTGGTGAAGATGCGGAGCTTGACACGGACGATGGTGCGGTTGTTCCGCCGAATGAGCAGTATGGGTTCGCCAATAAGGGCGATGCGGTTGCTCGGTTGTGCGTGGTACATCCGTTTTTGAATAGCTAGCTAACCGAGCCTGAAATTTTCGGTAATTTTGCATCGATTATGGCTGAGCTGTATTTCATGTATGCGAGATCCGAAAAGAGTGGTTTGGGTAGGTTATTCAAGATGCTCTTGTTGTTTCGCTTTTGGATAGCTATTCGTACTTTGGGAAGATCTGATTTCAACTTACGAGCAGAGTTTAGTCAATATCTGTAAACTTTCGCTTCACGCTTTCTCCAACATTTGTGCCTAATCTAATCTTCCTTTCAGAAACGAGATCTGTATGACAATTCTCCGACGAGCCGATCAAGAAGAGTCCTCTCCAATGGAGGGGGGCAAGCTGCTGACGATGGCTGGAGCTTCGACGGGTGCTGCCATGGCAACTGTTGGGGATTTGACGGTTCAGCCAGGTGTGCGTTCTGGCTACCACTTGCACCCAAACACCGAAGAAGCTATTTTCGTCGTTGAGGGTGATATGGAGTTCAGGGTAGGTACTGTTCGATTCAAGGCTTCAGCTGGTGATTGTGTGTTGGCTCCGGCTGGTATTGGGCACGGTCTTGAGAATGTTGGTGATTCGCCGGCGCGTTTGATTACGATTTACCCGACTGCCGATCCTGACCGTGAATCTTTGAAGGATGTTGAGTACACCTATGGCGATCCTCCTTCGACTGTATTCGTTCGAAGTAAGAACGAGCCGTATGAGTTCATGGCTGGAGTTATGCGCTATGACATGGTTGGTGATTTCGTTGGTTCGGCTTCGTTGTATTTGAGTGAGCTTACTTTCGAGCCTGGTTCGATTGCTCCGAATCATTACCACCCTGGGCACGAGGAATCGATGTTCTGCCTTGAGGGCACGTTGTCGGCTGTATATGCAGACGAGAACAATGTCGCTCTTGAAGCGGGGGATTGCTTTACGTGCGAGATTGGAATCCGACACGGTATTTACAACGCAGGAAGTGAACAGGCGAAATTGTTGGCTATTCACCCGGTATTAAATCCACCGCCACGGATTGATGTTGACTAGTTGTGGCTTAGCTAGTAATTGATTTCGAAAGAGGGGAGCTTCTGCTCTCCTCTTTTTTGTTAATCACAGCTGTTTGTAGGTGTGAGTAGGATAAGACGCGCTCTGTTAATAGTCGGGAAAGGTCGACACTCAGATTGAACTGATCTGATAATGAGGATTTTGGCTATGGAAAAGATTGTGTACATAGCTCTTGCAGGAGCGGCGGGAACGGTGACTCGCTATGGGGTGGGAACGTTGTTTCAGCGCGATGGTGTTTCTGGGATGCCATGGGGTGTTTTCGTTGCGAATATGATTGGTGCGCTGTTGTTCGGCCTAATTTGGGCTCTGAGCGAGGAGCGGGGCTGGATTAGCGAGAATATGCGAGTGATTGCTCTTGTTGGGTTTATGGGGGCGTTTACTACGTTTTCGACGTTTGCTTTCGACAATGTTCAGATGGCTCGGGCGTCCGAGTGGGGTTGGTTCGGCGCAAATATGGTGCTGACTAACGTTGGCGGTTTGGCGGCGATTTACGCTGGATTCAGGATTGCGCGTGTGGGTTGAACGCGTGATGTAATGTTTGAGTTTGAGGGATAGCCTCAGGGTTTGGGATCGGAATCAGCGATCAGGTGGTCGTTGCCCGCGGTCTGGTCGCTGCCCGC
>JAPKCH010000073.1 GCA_026421185.1 Dehalococcoidia bacterium
CACGTCGGATTCGACGCCGCATTTGTAGACTTTGAACACGGCGGAGTCTCGTGGTCAGAACTAGCCGACATCACCCGTGCTTGCGAGCTATGGGGCATGTCGAGCGTCGTTCGAGTAAACAAGCTGGATGAAGCGCAAATACTCAGAACTCTCGACCAAGGCGCAAGCGCGGTGATGATTCCGCACGTAATAACAGTTGCCGATGCCGAACTCGCCGCAAATGCCTGCAAATACCCGCCAAACGGTACTCGTGGTGTCGCAGGCAGTCGTCGAGCATACGGAGTAGACGACTACTTCAGTAAATCTGATGAAGAAGT
This sequence comes from Dehalococcoidia bacterium, assembly GCA_026421185.1. GTDB lineage: Bacteria > Chloroflexota > Dehalococcoidia > Lucifugimonadales > Lucifugimonadaceae > Lucifugimonas. Next base: position 318 of record JAPKCH010000073.1, read on the forward strand.
GCAATGCATCGCCCTAATCGAAGATTTTGAAGCCATCGAAAATCTTCCAGAGTTAACTAAAGTCAAAGGCATAGACATCTTCTATGTCGCACCGTCCGACATGGCAGCTTCAATGGGGCACACCGGCAACACGAGTCACCCAGAAGTACAGGAAGCACTAGAACGCGCCATCAAACTCATAATCAAAGGTGGCGGAGTAGCCGGAACCCTAGCAAATGATTCGAATATCGAAAAATTCCTTGCTATGGGAGTCAAGTGCGTCGGCGTCCCCTGGCAGATATGGCTAAAGCAGTCCGGAGAAGCGTTCATCGAAAAAAACTCGCTCTTGAACTGGCGTGAAACCTGGTCTCTGTTATACCAACCACCACTGTATGAGCCTTCCGGCTCAGTGATTCTTTAAGGATTACACGTACTGAGATACGCGAGAGTGCGGACGAGAATAATGTATTCAAAATCCATTGATCTTTATCGATCGTGTGGGTTCGAATCCCACCTTCGGCACCAAATACCTCGTTCAACTTAGGTATTTGGATCAGTGATTAATCTTTTCCAGCCTTACGAGATTAATGAATTGAGTAGGGATTGCATATAAGAATCTTTCAGTTATCTCAACTGTCGTAGGGAGACTAGTCTAGTACTGGGCTGCCGCCGCGGGTTTGTATGCGGTTTGCAGGGTGCGGAGGTCGAATTCGGCTGGCTTTTCGCCCATAGCGTATTCGTAGAGGGCTGCTTTGAAGATGCCTTCGAGCGCCTGGACCGTGCAGATCGCAAGGCCTACGGTCATGATGCCGACGGCAACTCCGGCGAGTCCTGACACGAACCCGACGAGGATTGCGGGAATGGCTCCTATTATCACGGCTAGTATGTAGACGAGCATAAAGCCGAATGACGCCGTGATTTGGCGTCCCCAGGTTTTACGAACAAGTCCGGAAGATCGCTTGATAGCGCCAATTGCTCCAACGTTTTCCGATACGAGAATCGGTACGACGAAGAATGTCAGGAAATCCCACACTCCACCGATCATATCGATAATCATTCGGGCGAATACGTTCCTCTGGTTGGCGCGAAGGAGTTGCAACGCAAGTCCGACCGTCGCAGCAATGAGTGCCCATATAAAAATGGTGTGGATATGAGCGAAGGCATGGCTGAGTCCTGACGAGACGTTCGGGTCGCCTCCTCGGAGTCGGTCGAGTGCCGCAGAAATGAGTGCAGCGTTGAAGAAAATAATGACGAAGTAGGAACTAAAGAACGCTAGCACGTACAAAATTTGATCGTTACGACTGATCGCATTAGCGTCGAGGCGTGTGAACGCTCCTGTACTGCCGGCAATTCCAGAGAAAATACTGATTACTGCTACCAGACCAATCACGGTAAAAAGCGGGAAGAATAGCAGCTCTTTATCCTTCATCAGGACGTCCCAACTCATTTTCATCAATTCAAATGTGTGACCAATCGTGGCAAACATTGGCGTTCCTTGTTGTCGTAAGAGCGTAGTGTGATTTCAACGTTCGCCAAAGAGTCTACCAATGCCCAGTATTCTGGTTTGCCTTAAAGGGCGGGAAGTGTATCGTCGGAAGGTCTTGGCAATAGGTACGAAAGACGACCGAAATAGTGAAGTAATTCTTTCTCACCGAAGGGCAGATTACGCGTCTTGTAACAATGCGACTTTCCGACTAACCCATCATTTCTCATAGGTTCACTAAGAAAAACAAACCACCTTAGAGTAATGTATGTGCTATCGAATCCGATAGTTTGTGATACGGAAGGAAATGTGATGGCAGAGCGGTACCAAAACTACGTAAACGGAGCTTGGACTGATGCCTCAACGGGTACAGTTTCAACAAGCACGAATCCAGCTGATTTATCGGATGTGGTTGGTGAATTCCAAGCATCCAGCTCTAGTGATGTCAATACTGCGATTTCAGCAGCTTACGGTGTCAAAGAAAGCTGGCGTCGAACGTCTTCCCTTGTGCGCGGTGGCTACCTCATGAAGGCAGCATCATACCTCGAAGCCAATCTCGAAGAATACGCACAGGCTGTAACTCGGGAATCCGGCAAAGCGATCCTCGAATCTCGTGGTGAAGTCGGCCGAGCGATCGCCCTGCTCCAGTACTACGCAGTTGAGGGTGCGAACCCAGTTGGTGCAGTCGTTCCATCAGTAAACCCAAACATCCTGCTCTACACAAACCGAATGCCGCTCGGTGTAGTTAGCCTAATCACCCCGTGGAACTTCCCAATCGCTATACCGATCTGGAAGATGGCTCCTGCTCTCGTTTACGGAAACACAATCGTTCTCAAGCCAGCATCAGCAACACCACACGTAGCGACCTTGATCGCTCGAATGTGGGAAGCAGTCGATCTTCCAGCCGGAGTGTTCAACCTCATAACTGGCTCAGGATCACAAGTCGGTAACGAACTAATCACCAACTCGAAGGTAGCCGCAATTTCGTTCACTGGTTCAACTCGAATCGGTATGAACATCGCTGCCGAATCAGCCAAGCGTGGCAAGCGCTATCAGCTGGAAATGGGTGGCAAGAACCCAGTTATAGTGCTTCCTGATGCCGATCTTGAACAGGCTGCAGAAATCACTGTTTCTGGAGCCATGAAGTACTCTGGCCAGAAGTGCACAGCGACATCACGTGCAATCGTCGTTGGCAACATCATGGAAGAGTTCACCAACCTCGTTGTCGAGAAAACCAACGCCCTAAAAATTGGTGCTGGTGCCGACCCTGAATCGATTATCGTTCCAGTCATCGACCAAGCGTCGAAAAATAACATCACTTCGATGATCGCTCGCGGAATAGCCGATGGCGGCAAGATACTCGCTGGTGGCGGCATCCCAACTGGCGGAGCCTACGACAATGGAACTTTCGTCGAGCCAACTGTCATCAACAATGTAGCAACCGATGCGTACATTGCTTGTGAAGAAATATTCGGTCCTGTGTTGTCGATTCTCCCAGCCGCAAACGATGAAGAGGCACTCAATATTGCGAACTCAGTCGATTACGGCCTCAGTGCTGGGATCTTCACCAAAGACTTGAATTCCGTTCTCGACTTCGCCGATCGAATCGAAGCAGGAATCGTCAAGATCAACGGTGAAACTGCTGGTCTTGAGCCACAAGTGCCGTTTGGCGGCATGAAGTCGAGCTCGTCTGGAGATAGAGAGCAAGGCAAGGCGGCGATCGAATTCTTCACGCAATCGAAGACGATCTACGTCGACCGTAGTGCAACGTAAGGCCCAACCCTGATAGCTTATGCGTTCGGTGAGCAACCAATTTCTCGATTAGTAACGCTCACCGGGCACAGCTACGTCGGTTATCACGGCGACATCGGCCATTATACGGGGTGGGACTTATGCCAGATCGCAGCTTCAACGGAGTGTTTCCTATTCTGCAAATGCCTTTCAATCAGGCAGGACAGATCATCTTCGAAGATCTACGAGCCGAAGTTGAATACGCTATTCGTGCGGGAGTTCATGGCCTCGGCATAGCCTACGGTTCCGAAGTGAACAAGCTAGATGACCACGAGCGGGACGAAGTCCTTAGCACAGTTGTCGATCAGGCGAATGGTCGAGTCAAAGTAGTGATGAACACCGGAGCACCCTCCACCGTTCAAACCATTCACTACACACGTGCAGCCAAAGTTCTTGGGGCTGACGCAGTCATGATCGCCCCTCCTGCAATCGCTGGCATCCCTACTGCGCTGTTTCGCCAGCATTTCGTGCATATCTCTGAAAGCACAGATATTCCTATCTACATGCAAGACATGACCGGCGCAGCGATGTCACCCGCCCTACTCGCCGATCTATCGCAAGCAAACGAAAACCTCTGCTACGCGAAAATCGAAACACTACCCACCCCGAATCGTTTCTCTGAAACTGCCGAACTCGCAGGCGACAATCTTTCAATGTTCGGTGGCGCAAACGGAGTCTTCTTCATCGAAGAAATGCGCCGTGGAGCCAAAGGCACTATGCAAGGTATCGCCCTCTGCGACATCGTAAGAAAAACTTGGGATTTCTTCCAAGCAGGCGATGAAATTACAGCCGAGTCGCTGTGGAACGACTACCAACCATTGGTGAAACTCTACACCCTCGCTGAAGGCCAATTGTACTGGGTTGCGAAGGAAATTCTTAAACGACGCGGGGTCTTCACTGAAGCATATCCTCGCCTACCAGCGGTGACTCCCGACGCTGGGATTTACCGAGAACTCGATGCATTGATCGAACGGCTTGGAGTCGCAGCGATTTGAGCGACTTGCGTGGGCCAGACGGTAAGCCCCTAAAACCTCAACTTGAAATGATCCGAGGTGGTGAACCGGTTACGTCAGTGGCCAAGCTCCCGCCCGGATACATACTCAGGCAGGTAACGCTCGACGATCGTCACTCGTATGAACAAACTTTTGCGACCGCTTTCGACGATCCATCACCGTTCGGGGATTTGATGAAGCACACCCTTCCCGACGGTTTCTTCGTCGTGGAACACATACCAACTGGCACGGTAGTCGCCGCGTCCACAGCCGCTGTATACGAGAAGTCTCAACACCCAGACGGACATAGCCTCCAGTGGGTAGTCGCACATTCTGATCACCGAGGAACGGGAGCAGGCCAGGCAACTATTGCAGCCGCAACAGATGTTCTCGCAATTCAGGCTCCGAAGTATTCATATCTATCCACTGATGACTTCAGAATTCCAGCAATCAGCATCTATCTAAAACTCGGATGGAAGCCTCTGTTATTCGAAGACAGCCAGTATCGACGGTGGGCAAGAATTTTCGAGATTCTGAAACAAACGTTCATCAAAAATGACTGGCCAACGAAGCCAGCGTAAGCAAACTTATAATGTCGTTCGCTTATTCTTAGAAAGTCTTCAATAAAATGCCCTGGGATCCCTCCCAATACCTAAAATTCTCCGATCACCGACTGCGCCCTGCGGTCGACCTACTGAACCGTGTCGACCTAGATTCGCCGGCAGTTGTGTACGATCTAGGATCTGGAGCCGGCAACGTCACCGAACTACTGGCGAATCGATGGCCAGAGGCGCTAATAGTTGGCGTAGATGATTCCGAAGAGATGTTGCAGGAAGCCGCTAAGCGCGCTCCGAACATCGAGTGGGAAGTCGGCGACATCGGAAAGTGGAAGCCCAAAGAACCTGCTGAACTAATTTTCACCAATGCAGCACTCCACTGGATCACCGGGCATACCGATCTGTTTACACGCTTAATGTCGTCAGTGGCACCGGGCGGAGTTCTGGCAGTTCAAATGCCTCGCAATTTCGGTGCGCTTTCACACACTTCGATTTCTGAAGCAGCACTAAGTGGACCGTGGCGCACTAAACTCGAACCGCTCCTACGCCCCGCGCCAGTGGAGCCGCCACCGTTTTACATCGATATTCTTTCAAGCATGTGTAGTTCACTCGATGTTTGGGAGACCGAGTTCTCACAAATTCTCACCGGTGAGAATCCTGTCAAAGAATGGACGAAGGGCACTTGGCTAATGCCACTGCTAAACGCCCTAGACGAACCGGAAAAAAGTGAGTTAGAAGTTTCCTACTCCGAGCTGATCGCCGACCGATATCCGCAGCAACCCGACGGAACAACAATATTCCCATTCAAACGAATGTTCATCGTGGCGAAACGCTAAAAGACCTGCGCCTAAACAACCAAGACGTCAGACGATGCCTGAGCCAACGGCCCAATCACGCAGGCGGCGCAACAACTACATCGTCGTAAGCGTGCCTCGAACCAACCATGTTCGAATGCTCGAAAACGTCCAGCGCAGCCTCGTACAGCGCGGGCTCGATCGTTATACCGCCCGACCATGTACGTAACTTCTGGTAAGCGCCAACAGCCGCAGCAATTGCCGATTCAGCCATATCAGGGAAGAAGCTCGCCTCAGCCTTGGCAATCTCTGCAGGATCAGCAGTATTCACCCATTCTCTGGAAGCCCTGAACGCAGCAGCAAATCGTTTTGCATCATCCGTCTCCAGCCAGTCCCAACGACCAACCAAGCTCGAGAACGCCACTGGGCCAACAGCCTCACCCACCGAGCCAAGAATATGCGCTTGGTCATCATGTTCAAGCTGCTGAGGGAATGCCCCTTGCTCGTGGAAATAATCACCTTCGCCGTTTCGCCACTGCGACATCATCTCATCACCACCGGACGATTCTATGTCATCCACGTCAGAAATATTAATACCAAGCTTGTACGCGCCATAGCGAAGCATCGCTTCAGGCTGACCACCGTGAACATGAAGGAACTTACCACTCAGCAACTTGTTCCAAGAGAAATCGGAATCTGCTTCGCGACCAGCAATGAAAAATCCGTCGTATCGGTTGATCTGCGCAAAATGAGCGAACGGAGCCTTCGAGCCTTTATCTAACGGCCCCCAGCTTGCCGAAACAGCTGCCTGAGCGACGTCCATTCGTCCTTCAGCGACTGCCATTCCGCTGACACCGCCCGGCTCAACAACGTGGTATTCGCCGGAAAGTCCTTCTTTCTCAAGGAATCCTCCAGCGATAGTGCAAATCATTGGACTGTAAAAAGCCGAATGACGGGAGGCCATTATGTTGAGTTTAGTCATCTAAAATTCCTGTGCATATAGTAAGCCTTCATGACTTTCGTAATACGCCAGATTCTAACGCCTCAACCAGTCCCATGACTCACTACCAAACGTGCAATATACCATCTTCCGGTCCGGCACCAACAATAAACTTCACCGATCGAAACGGCATGATTCATCTAGGTTTTATC